>DATEPN010000075.1:0-33013 GCA_035273225.1 Acidobacteriaceae bacterium
GTCACGCGCCAGCATCGCCACATCGCCGAGACGCAGCGCCGTATAGCGCAGGGCCAGCACCATCGCTCGCGCACGCAGTCGTCGGTTTATTTCGGGCGGTGCGTTCGGCACTCGTACGCCCATTGAGGGAACTCACCTGGAAATCGATTCCTCCATTCGACCGAGGGCTTCCGTGCGCTACTCCATTCTCAGCACCTCAGCCGGATCGATGGACGCGGCACGCCGCGCGGGGATCAGCCCGGCGACGGCGGCGGCGACGACAAGCGTGAGAATGGCGAGGCCGAGGATCACCGGGTTCACTCCCTTGATCTCATAAAGCAGGGATTCGACATAGCGCACGCAGAAGTATGCCGCGGGAATCCCAATGGCGAGGCCAAGGGCGATCTGGATGATCGCGGCTCGCAGAACCATCCCGACCACGCCCAGGCGCCGGGCGCCAAGCGCCATGCGAATCCCAATTTCGCTCGTCTGTCGGGCGACGGTGTAGGCGGTTACGCCATACAAACCAATGGTAGCGAGCAGTAGCGCCAGCGCACCGAAGAGCTGGGTGAGGCGGGCGATCATGCGCTCGTCGGTGAAGCGATCGGCGATCTGCTGCTGGAAGGTCTGAAACTTGACGATGGCCAGATTGGGATTGATGGAAGTGAGCGTCTGGCGAGCGATCGTTTCCATCTCGGGCATGGGGCGCTCCGTCTGCACAACGATGGCGCCTGCGTACAGAGAGGTGTCCGTGTCGATGGGGCCATTGTCAATGCCACCTCGCTGCAGCATGGGAAAAAACGCCATCCGATGGTCTTTCCAGCGCACAGCGGTGTAGGTGGTGTCGTCGACGACGCCGACGATCTGAAACTGTAAGGGATCCTTCGGGTCCGCAAACCCAATGCGCTTGCCGATGGGGTTTGTGCCGGCAGGAAATTCATCCTTCACAAACGTCTGGTTGACGATGACGACAAGAGGCGCGGTGGGCGAGTCCTGCCGCGTAAAAGCGCGGCCGAGGAGGACGCGCGTGCCGACGGAATCGAAGTACTCGGGCGAGACCCGGACGTGCGAGGCGCCGAAGGTCTTGTTCAGCTGTCCTTCAACCTTGAACCCGGAGCCCCAGTTGTTGTCCTCCATCGGTGTGTAGCTGGCCCAGGCAACGTGAACGACGCCGGGAATGGCGTGGAAGCGATCGTGGAATTCCTGGTAGAGCGGGCCCAGTTTGGAAGGGAGGTAGCCGGCCGCCTGAGGATTGATGTGGATGATGTAGCGGTTGCGGGCATCGAGCTTGAGGTCAGAGCCCTGCAGCCTGGAGAGGCTTTGCGCGAAGAGGCCGGCGACGACGAGCAGCACGAGGGAGAGCGCGGCCTGGAGAATCACGAGCGCGCGCTGCAGCAGAGAAGCTCTGGAAGTGGTGGTGCGCGAAGTGGAGCGAAGCGCGTCAGCGGGCTGGGCGCGCGCGGCGATCCATGCGGGCGCGATCCCAAACAGGATTCCGGTGACGAGGCAGACTCCGCACGCGAAAAGCAGGACGGGCAGTGAGGGGCTGGCGTCGATGGGAACGTTCTGGTCGCCGGGGAAGGCCATGAGCAGCAAGGCGCGCGAGCCGAGCCAGGCAATCACCAGGCCCGCGATGCCGCTGAGCCCGGCGAGCAGAATGCTCTCGGTGAGCAGTTGGCGGATGATGCGGCGACGCGCCGCGCCCAGGGCAACGCGCACAGACATTTCGGCCTTGCGGCTCATGCCACGGACCAGCAGCAGATTGGCGATGTTCGCGCAGGCGATCAGAAGGACAAGAGCCGAGATCCACATCAGCATGTGGAGGTTCGATTTGTACTGCTCCTGGAGGGTCTGGATACCGGCGCCCGCCGGGGTGAGGACAATGTGCGCGCGGGCCAGAGCGGCTTTCCCTTTGTCGCTGGCGTAAGCAGGATCGGCAGCGACGATTTGGCGGAAGAGGCCGTTGATCTTCGACTGGAGCGGGGCAAGCGCGACACCGGGCCGAATGCGGCCGATCATGTAGAGCCATTGCACATTGGGATCCTTGAGGTAATCGACGCCGAGGATAACGCCCATGGATTGGATGGGCATGTAATAGTCGGGCGGCGTGGAAGTAAGGCGGTCGCCGTAGAAGCCCTGCGGAGCGATGCCGACGATCAGGACGGGTTTGGTGTTGATCCAGAAGGTTGAGCCGACGACGGAGCGATCGCTCGCGTAATTGTCGTGCCAGTTCTGATAGCTGAGAACGGCGATCATGGGCGCGCCGGGCGTGTCGTCGGAGTCGGCAAACAGGCGACCCGCTTCAGGACGCAGACCGAAGGTGCGGAAGTAATTGCCGGAGACGAACTCGCCCATGACGGACCGCGCCGCCTCTTGTGTGCCGTTGCGGCGAACGGTAACCGGGCGGTAGTTGAACCCTGATTCCATCGCTGCCAGATCCTGGAACTCGGGAAGCTTGTTGCGCAGCTGCTGCCAGGTGTGGGTCGAAAACAGAGAGTAGGAGTCGTTGTCGGGATATCCCCCGCTGTTGACGCAACAGTCGTCGGTGTTGCCGAGGCGCACGAGGGTGGCGGGGTCCGCAACCGGCAGATTCCGCATCAGGACAGCATTGACCAGGGTGAAAATGGCGGCGTTGGCTCCAATGCCAAGAGCCAGAGTCAGAACGGCGGTGAGGGTGAACGCCGGGAATTTTTTGAGCTGCCGAAAGGCAAAGCGAACATCCTGAATCATGCTCGAAGACATGCTGGTCCCTCTTCGTCGGCTGACGACGTCACATGACCGCAGCACGCCAGATGCCATTGCATAGGACCCAAAGAACCTGTCTTTTCTGTGGGTTCGCGGTGAACGCGTCGACACGGTTGTTCGGATTTGTTCCCCACACGTCCGGAAAAGGACACCCGCGAGAGGATAGCCAGGTGCCGTGAATCGGCGCAGCGTATGTCACTGGAAATGCGCCTCGCGCTGGAGTTCAACGAGAAGTTCGCCACTGACAACACGGATACTTCGCCTCGTCGAGGCTCGCCAGCGATAGGTCAGCTCTATTTGTTAACCGACGCTCGGATTTGCTCCATTGCGTTTCTCTCGTCAGGGGCCCGTTCACGAAACGTCTGCAACGGTATCGAAGTCCATTTCACAATGCCCCAAAAGGGCAGTCCCTGAAGCAACTGGTTGAGTTCGGTATTTGATGGTACATCCACGATGCATGAGTGCGTTGCCCTGTTGGCGACAGTTGAGACGATGTCGTTCAACGCCCGCGAACTGATCGCGGCACGTTTTCTACTCGGCCCGCAATGCATCCATAGGGTTGATGGAAGCAGCGCGGCGCCCCGGGATCCAGCACGCGATGAGCGCAACCGCTGCCAGAACAATCGGCACAATGGCAAAGGTGAGTGTATCGTGCGGCGCGATGCCATACAGGAAACTGGAAGCGAGCTTTGCCAGCATCCATGCCGCGGGCCAACCGAGCACCAGAGCGGCAAGTGTCAGCATCATGCCCTGCCGCATGACAAGCCGCTTCACGGCGCCGGGCTGCGCGCCCATGGCCATACGGATGCCGATCTCGCGGGTGCGCCGGCTTACCGCAAAACTCATCACGCCATAGAGGCCCACGGTGGCCAGCACCAGCCCGATGCCGCCGAAGACTCCGAAAAGCATGGCCGCGACACGCGGCAACACAAACGCCCTGCGCACATGTTCCTGCATGGTCTCCTGGTTGTAGATGGCCATGGCCGGATCGATTGCATAGACCTGGCGTCGCACTGAGTCGGCGAGGTCACCCGGATTACCCGGCGTATGCACCACGAGTGTGTATCCCATCAGGGAGGGATCGTCGGCTACCGTTTGATCGAGTGAGCGGTAGAGGATGGGACGGGTGTCCTCTCCCACCGTTCTGGATTTGGCATTGCCCACGACGCCGATGATTTCGTATGTCCAGCCTCCCCCCGCCACATGCTGCCCAATCGGATTCGCGCCACCGAACAGGCGATCAACGAACGCCCTGTTGACGATTGCTGTGCGGGGTCCGTTCGGCGTTTCGCCTCCAAAGTCGCGACCGGCGAGCCGTGGCATACCCAATGCATCGAAATAACCCGGCGTGGCCATGTAAAGATCCGTGATGATGTACGGTTCACCTTTCGAGGAGTGGCCGCTCACGGTGAATCCATCGCTGCGGTTGCCGCCCGAGAGCAGCGCCACGTCCGTACAAACCACATCATCCACCCCAGGCAGAGCCGCAACGCGCTGGCGCAGCTGCCTCAACATGGCACTCGTTTGCGCCGGCGTGTACCCGTGCAATCGCGGATCGATCGAGAGCAGAAGAAGTCCGCGGGTCTGAAACCCGATATTGATGCTTGCCGCACTCTGCAGACTGCGGAGGAACAACCCGGTGATGCAAAGCAGCACAAGAGATATGGCGACCTGCGCGGTAACCAGCAGACTGCGAAGGCTGATGCGCCGGCCGATGCGGACAATCGCTGCTTCTCCCTTCAGTGCGTTCGTCATGACAGGTCGCGCGGCGGCCCATGCCGGAGCCAGCCCAAGCAGAAGTCCGCACGTCACGCTGAGCAGAAACGTATAGACCAGCGTCCGCACATCGATGCCAATGTGCAGATCGAGCGGCACGGGCGCGGGGAGGTGAAAGGCCGACAACGCCTGCGTTGCCCAAAGGGAGAGCAAAACGCCGGTCGCGCCGCCAGCCAGGCTCAGCAGCACGCTCTCCATCAGAACCAGGCGGCGAAGGCGGCCACGGGTTGCGCCCAGAGCCAGCCGCACGGACATCTCCCGCTGCCGGCTCACGGCCTGGGCGAACAACAGGCTCGTCACGTTCGCCCCGGCGATGACCAGCAGCAGCACCACCACCAGCGACAGCGCCGAAAGAAACAGCAGGACAGGACCGCGTTCCCGCGGCGGAAGGCTTCCTGCCTGCTCGAACACAAAGTGATTATCCTGGTCGGTTTTCGGATAGGCAGCCGCAAAACGTTGCGCCAGGACGTTCAATTCCGCCGTGACCTGAGCGCGCGGCACACCTGGACGAAGCCGCCCTACGACCGCCAGCCAGTGGTACTCGCGTGAATCATGCGGAGGCAGATTAGGAACGAGTTCCGGGGTCAGACCAAGCGGCACCCAGAATTCCGCATCGAGGATCTGATCGATGCTGTGCAGAGCAGCAGGAGCGATCCCCGTGACAGTGAAGCTATGGCCGGAGAGCGTTACATTCTTGCCGATGATGCCCCTGTCGCTGTTGAAGCGGCGTCTCCAGAGACGCTCACTCAGCACCACCACCGGGATGCGATCGTCGGAATCAGCGAACCCCGAACCCAGCACCATGGGCACTTCTGTAACCCGGAAGAAGTTGGGCGTCACGCCCTGGCCCCACACGCGCTCCGGCTCCCCTCCGCCGCTGATTGAGGCGGGAATCAGCTCGTAGTAAGCCGCCATGTCGGAAAAGGAATGCGCCTGCCGCCTGAGATCGGCAAAGAGCGGCCATGGAAATGGATTGCAGCAGTGTTCGCTCTTCTGCATAATATGCAGCGCGAGCAAGGTGCCCGGATCGCCCACTGGGGCGGGCTGCAGCACGAATCGACTCACCATCGAGAAGATGGTGGTATTGGCTCCCACGCCCAAACCGATGGACAGGACGGCAACCGCCGTCACTGCGGGATGTCGCGCGAGCGAGCGAGCGCTGTAGCGCAGATCGCGCAGCAGCGATTCAAGCCATGGCAGTACCTGGCGCTCGCGATACGCGTTCCGCACCTGCTCTGCGCCGCCGAGCCGCATCAACGCCTGGCGTCTTGCCTCCTCACGTGTGAGCCCCCCGCGCATCCCTCGCTCGGTATCAAGCGCGAGGTGGGCCTCGAGTTCTTCATCGAAATCGTCGCCCGCAGGCATGCGGAAGAGTGTGCCGCAAAGGCGCTTCAAGATTGCTCGCAGCTTATTCATCTCAGGCTCCGTCTTATCCCTGACCGGCTGGATTCAGGAATCGCGCAAGGATCTCGGTCGTCTGTTCCCACTCCCTGGCCGCCTTGCGCAATTGCTTCTGCCCCGCCCTCGTCAACTCATAGAACTTCGCGCGACGGTTGTTCTCGGAGGCTCCCCAACGCGAGCGGATGTAGCCCTCCTGTTCCAGTTTGAGGAGGGCCGGATAGAGGGTGCCATAATTTAGTTCGAGGAGATCGCCGCTGGTCTGCTCGATGCGCCTTGCCAGGCCGTAACCATGCTGAGGGCCCATGGTTTCCAGGGTACGCAAAACCATCAGAGCCAGCGTCCCTTGCCAGACATCCGTCTTATCGCCCACTAAAATCTCTCCTATGGAAAACCAATAGGAGACACTATAGACCTGATCCCTATGGGATTACAATAGGTCGTATTCCGACGGGACTTCGCGTGGATCCGGTGAATTGACGCCAAATCGCCGAGCCACTCATTGACGCCGCATTCTGGAGGAATTAGCTGCCCTCGCGCCCGCGACGAATGCGTGATGGGCATCTATCAAGGATCTTTTTCAATGCCAGAGGTTCTTTGTATGCGGTCCAGGCAAGGAACAGCCTGCTCCCTGGATTTGGGCTGATGCACCAGCGGGGGGTCCCGGGGCACCACGCACTACCCCGTCGGAGCGATTTAAGCGATTCCACAAACTATCAGTGACCGAACTGCTCTCCCGAACACCGTCCAGCATGCAGGAACGATTCTGAGCCGGAGAGGCCCCCGTTGGCCAAGGTTGCGCGAGTGCGCGCCGGCCCAGGAGTGGCCTCAGCGTTGAGACGGATTCGATTCGATTCTCGCGGTTCAGTCGATCGGGATACTGCTAAAAGGGGACTGCCCACAAATTTCTCCACAGTAAACCTGCTGCCGCATGGATTGCGATGCGCCTGGATTGGGCGTCCTGGAGTTGCCGCAGAAGCGAGTTAAACGGAAATCGGTCACCCGGACATCTCGTGCTGGAAATGTCACTGTGGCGCATGATGTGTTGCAAAGGGATGTTGTACCGGTCCATAAGTCGGAGACAAAGGTGAACCAGGGAATGCATTTGCTTTTCGCTGGGGCTGGTCGGGCCTTTTTTCCCGGTTGGGTTATCTTCGCTGCTGAAATCACCAACGAGCGCGATTCCCAGGTATGAGTTGTAGCCTTCTGCGTGCGCGCCTTCGCATCTTTCTGGTCTCCCCGCTTGTACATGGCCGTCGGGCAGAATGAGATAGTGATAAGCCACATGGTAAATATGACCAGAACACGTGATTTCGAACCCCCGCGTCTGGTGAAACTTATCCACATCGCGCTCATTCCGAGGTAGTGCGTTCTCACCTGGGATGATTGCAGTGTGGTGAATCACGATGCCGGTCGGCATGATCGTATTAAAAAATGACACAACAGATGACAAATACTTGTTATTGATCTTGTCCGACACTTCGCCGTGGATTCGATTGGATGCATCCACGTTTTTATCGTCCAGCCGAACAACCCCACTGGCACTGCTGCCGGAGAGCACACCGGCTGCGTACTCATAGACCAGCAGATCGGCGGTCAGCTCATCCTGGCTGGGAAGGGGAGTTGTACTTACGAGAGGCACCGCACTGTGTTTTCTCGCTCGAATCTGCAATCGGCCAGACCGTAATGCCCCGACTCCTGCGTCCTGCAAGATGAAAATCAGGAGATCACCACGATGAGCGCGAGCACCATCTTCTTCGAACGTGATGAATGAGGGAGTGTTCCATTGATCCGACGTTTCTCGGAAGGTAGCCACGCCGCGGAGTTTGAGGTGATCAGTTCGGGCGGCAATCGCCGGGATGACCACGACACACCTGGTGCGGTTCAGCACTGCATCGGGAATTGTATTCTCAGATCTGCGAGAGAGATGTTCGAACAGACGGGTTGAGGATTTCAGCAAGGATGCGGGTTCCGTAGTCTTAGCTTTGAGCCCGCACCCGACCACGCTCGCCGCCAAAAAAAACATTGTGGCTTTCGCAGCGCGAATCAGCAAGGGAATTCGTCATCCTCAACTGCTTCGATTCCCTTGAGATTCACTGGGTTGGCCGCATGATGGCCGTGCTCGGCTTCGATCGGTTTCAGCGCAGCGGTGATCTGCGCTTCCACAGGCCTGCTCTTGCCCGCCATCTCCCCCAAATCCAAATTCTAGTTGCATCTGTGCGGATCCAGGGGGGCAGGTCAGACCTGGTCGCGTGGTCCCCCCTTTACGTGTATACTTCCTGACCGAAAGCACAACTACGTAGCGGCTCGATTCGAGCTTCAGCATCAAGAGTTCTCTCCTTTGAATGCGGCGCAGATTGGCGTGACTGGCACGAGACTGGCACGAACTTCAGGACCGATAGGGAAAAGCTCGAAAAGCCTTTCGGCAACAACAGCACTGTTGCGTGGATCTACTGATTCACCAGCATCATTTTGATGAGCGGCGTCGCAGATCTCGCATTGCTGTCCCTCGGGCGGCCAAAAGAAGTGTTTTATGTCTTCGTGCCTGACCGGATTGAGTCAAGTCTTCGGTAACGTATCGAATCCTCAACACCTGTTCCAATCCCCTACGCATGCCGCTGCTCTGCGTCTCTTGTCCGGAGTGCCGGAAGAGACACGCAACATTCGAGTCCTGACCGGCGAGCCTGGCGTGGGCAAAACGATCATACTGTTGCATCATCTCGAGCAGTTGCAGCATTCCGCGTTCACTGCACACCTCTTCTGGACGCAACTCGGACGCGATGAGTTCCTGCGCTATTTTCTTCACGAACTGGGAGTCCCAGACCCGGCGACGGAGATCGCACAAGGACAAGAGCAGCTGACCAGAGCTTTGGAACGAGAATTCTGCCAGGGTCGAAGAGTAATTGTCGCCATCGATGAGGCGCAGAATTTGGAGATCCCGGCGCTGCAAGCCTTGAGTGAACTACTGGACTGTAATCTCGCTCGGAGTAAGGAGATGGAAGTCGTCCTGGCGGGCTTCCCCGAGTTGCAAAGCAAACTTGCTTCCCCAGGATTGCGGCGAATCCGGGATCGGATTTCAGCGATTGTCTCATTGTCTCCATTGACGGCTGACGAGACTGCCTCATACATCACTCAAGCATTGGAACTTTCGGGGTACCATGGTGATGGTTTATTTAGCTCCGATGCGCTAACTACGATCGCGACGTTAGCTGAAGGAATACCGCGCAATATCAACAACATCTGTTTTGCCGCTCTTTACGTAGCTGAAAAACGAGCATGTAGTCTGATCGACTCGTCGATAGTCCTGGAAGCAGCCGCGCAACAACAATCTCGACTGATTACGCACGAGATTACGCAACCATGGATCGCTGCGCTAGCCGATTTTCCAACAGAGCACGTCACATCTGACCAGCAGACGTGCGGGTCTGCACAGCTGCCCAGCTCAATCCCAGACCTTATCAGCGGAATGCCCGTCGCCGAGAGCGCGCCGAATACAGTTATCGACGGATGGGTCGATGATCAAACCCGCGCCGTGCCGGATCGGATCTGCCGTTGGTTTAGCGACCAGCGAGTCGCGTGGTCTGGAACCATAGGAGAGCTTGCAGCGGCGGTGGATCAACCAGAACCTGAAGTCGTGCATGCGTTGCATGCCAATTCCGACATTCTGCGGAATTTCGGAATTCTCGTGTCTGTGCGCGAGCGGGCTGGGCGGACGCGATCGGTTTCGCTGCGCAGACTTGAACAACAAGAGCCGCGCAGACTTGAACAACAGGAACAGACCACCGCCGAAGAAACAAATCCTGGGCTGAGGCTGTCTGAATCGGAAGTCGATACACCCCAGGCCTTCGAGGCCGATCATTGGCCCGCGGAGAACCTGCCCAGTGAGGGTCAACCGCGCGATGGACTAACGGCGAACGCGTTGACCGAAGCTGCGCCAGAAGCCGCGCCCGTTTCCCCGGCTGACCAGGCGCTGGATCTGCTTCGCGCCGATCTGATTCGCGCCGATCTGGTTCGCGCCGATCTGGCTCGCGCCAACCACCTTCAACATAATGTTGAGGCACGAGTCTCTCTCTTTCGTTGGGCCGTTCCTGTGCTATTACTCGCGATCGCCACCGGACTCGTGTGGAGATATAGTCCGGTACTGAAGCGAAGATATTACGCAGTGCGCCTGGCACAACAGCACACTGAGGCCAAGGCAGTGAGCAAGGCTATGATTGCCGGTGGGAAGAGGCGCGGCGCGGTACCCGGCAATACGCAAGCGAAAGTGTTCTCAACACGCGAGCAGGAATCGCCTCATGTTGTAACCGCGCCGCCAGCCAGCGCCAGTGCACAAAGCTTGTCTGGGACTAGAGTGCTGGAGCAGAACGGAGGCCCTCCGGACGGGAGCGAAGCCACGACCTCGTTCCGGCAAGCGGCGCTTTCGGGTGATCCGAAGGCTCAATTTGAGCTCGGAGCTGCTTACGCGCTCGGACGTGGTGTTCCAGCTGATCCTGTTGGTGGTTACACATGGCTCACGTTAGCAGTCGCAAATGGCGACCGGCAAGCCGAAACTTTGATCCGGGAACTTACGCGAAAACTGAGTCAATCTGACATCGCGCGCGTCCGGTGGACTGTAGGCGAGATGTATGCAAACGGGATTGGCGTACATCCCGACAAGGTTACCGCATATATGTGGGACCTTCTGGCGGAGTCCGCTGGTGAAAGTCGCAGCACCGTCGCACGATCCCGGTTAGCCTCCACCATGACAGATGATGAGAGGGCCGAAGCCAGGGCTCGAGCCTCGCAGTGGCTTAGAAAGCATCATAGGTGATGGTTGAAGGGTTCCCGTCTGTAGCGAAACTCCTTTAACTCTGGCACCCATGCTCAGGTGGCTCTATTTCCTGGCCGGCCCCTTGAAGAGGTGAAAGCGACGGCTATATGCAGAGCGGCGTCAGCCTGCGGCTAGTTTGATCTACTTTATGCCCTGTTTGAGCATCCAGTCGGCTTGCGACTCTGCGGACCTGGCAGGCTTTCTTTCGTCAACTTGCTCCTGGACCCTCAATGCTGAGCGAAGCTCCTCCACGAGGCTTTTCGGCAGGTCACCGAGGCTTCGCAAGGTTCTCCTGGCCGCGAGAATGGTCTGGAAGCCTTCCCTCACTTCCGTGTCCTTAATTGCAGCAAGATCGTCCTGGACCTCCACGACTTCAATCGCGCTCAAAAATCCGCTGCCTTGTTCGATTGCATCCGTGATCTCCGAAAGTTCCCTGTCCATCGGGTCAAAGTCTGTCCACCCGCTGATTTGCAATTTGAAATATTTCCCACGCTGAGCAGGAGTTTCGCTGTTTTGTGGCCCTTTCCCTGTTTGGAACATGGATTTGTGCTCCTCCGCGATAGCCAGATAATGTATCAAATTTCGGCTCTATCGGTCATCGACCCTCTTGAAAATGCCGCCGTTCGCACGGCGATCCTGGGCGCAAGGAGTGAGGCCAAGTCGCAATCATGGAATAGATTGAACGAGCGCCGCCACGCCTATCCGCGCCTCCGGTGCCTTACGGTTCCCAAGACTGCCGCCAAATGCCGTGACAGCAAACAGGAAGCCCATAACGTATTGGAATCAGCGGGAACGGATGGCTCCTTTCAGCGCCCTGACGGAACGAAGAATGGGGACGGGTTTTGCAGCGTCGGGGCGGGATACCGCGCCGGCACTTCGCCTCTGCCGTGTCGCCCGGTATGGGCTGCGGAGCGGGTGCGGATCGGCACCGCACCCGCCTCGGCCACATACTCTTCGCCTTCCGCCGGTTTCGGAGCCAGTTCAAGCTTCTGCTCGAGAGACTCCGTCTGGGACTTCGCCTCGGCGTAATCCGCATAGTCCCTGATGGTTGCGAGCAACTTCTCAGAGAGCTGGTAATTGGCCCTGGCGTAATCGACGTACGGCGGCATGTGCACACGATTCTGGTTCTCATTCAGGTGTTGAATCATGGCAGAGAGATGGTCGGCCATGCTCTGCAGCAGCGGATCGATGTGGTCGATGGCGTCCTGCTGCCACGGGGAGCCTTCGGCACGCGCGCCAGAGAGAGCCGCAACGTCTTTGCCGAGCCGGTTAATGTTGTCCCGCATTCGTGCGATCTGGTCGGAGTGCGTGCGCCAGCTCAGCGTGGATCGGGTAAAGCTTTCGATTTTCTCGGCATCGGCGTGTGCCTGCACCGCGTGCTCCTTCGCGTGCTGAAGGAGAGTGCTGATATTGGCCGAATCAGGATTTTGTGCCGCCATCGGCACACCCATCATGAGCATCGCGCCCATCGCCAGGAGTGGATAAGCAGCCAGTCGGATCTTCATACTTCTTCCCCCTTTGCCGAACTTCATGTCCCGAGCTGTTCAACGAAGCCCGTCTGCATGAGAAAGTGCCCGGCACCCATCTCCATTGCAAACCGATGACCAGCGAAAAGGCGCCCCGGAAACGACTTGAGCGAGATTCCGGCGGGAATTGTCGGATGTTTTGGACGACTTGTCGTATCTTCTGGCAGGCCTCTGCGATAGAAGGCTTGCAACCGGGCTGACCGCGCCGGCTCAGGGCACGCCAGCGCAGTGTACGTTCGCCGGGGCTCCAGTGGATCTGCCTTTGGGCTGAACTGCGGAGTACTAAAGATTGAACGCGCAGCTGCTCAAGGTGCTTGATTGTGGCTTCTGGCACCCGTCGTGCTGATGCGAGGTGTGCGTGCTGCCGGAGAGCATGCGCAGCCGTGCGCTGGCTGCCTCGGGCGGTTGCAACGCACGACGTGGGGAAAGGACCTTTCACCGTGAATCACCGCCGCTATCGCTTCTGTGACCTGCGTCGTTGGGTTTTGCCGCTTCTGGTCACGATGTTTGCCATGCAGGCGCATGCGCGCATTTTTCAGCATCGCGATCGTCCCCTCATCGTCGCTTATTTCGGTCAGTGGAGCCTTCACAACAATCCGCCTGTTTACCTCAGGGATCTGGTCGATAACGGCGCCGCCGCTATGGTGGATCAGATCAACTATGCTCATGCCTCCGTCAAAGGCGGACGCTGTTCGGTAAACGACCGGGGGGCCGATCTGGAAACGGCCTATACCAGCGAAAACAGCGTGGATGGGACGAGCGATGATCCGGCTTCACCCTTTCGCGGCTACTTCCATCAGCTAAAGGAGTTGAAGCAGCGCTATCCAAAGCTGAAGGTACTGATCTCCCTCGAGGGTTCTCCGACAGATTTCAAAGAGGGCGCCAGGCCGGATCAGCGCGCAGCGTTTGTCGCTTCGTGCGTCGACATATTCCTGCGCGGGCACTTCGCTCCGGGCATTGCGGAGACAGGAATATTCGACGGAATCGACGTGGACTGGGAGTATCCGCAGCAGGGCGATGCTGCAGCCTTTGGCGCCCTGCTCAAGGAGTTCCGGCGGCAGATGAATGCGGTCCGCGCAGGCCTGATGCTGACGATTGCGGTTGGCGATCAGCCGCAGATGCAGCCTGGAACAGACTTTCGGCACATCGCCAGAGTGGTAGATCAGATCGGCATCATGAATTACGACTACACCGGACCGTGGAACTCCACCACCGGTTTTGTGGCACCGCTTCTTCCGCAGAGCAATGCGCCACGACATTACGGCAGCATCGTCGAAAGCATCGCAGCCTACGAGCGAGCCGGCGTCGACCGGCGCAAGCTGCTCATGGGTCTGCCGTTCTACGGCTATCAATGGAAACGCGTCAGCGGCGCGAACAACGGACTTTTTCAGGCGGGCAAAGGAGACCCGGAGGACAAACCCTACCGCTTTATTCGTGACCTCGCGAAATCCTCCTCGGTTTTCCGAGAGCCCAGGTCGCGGGCGCCCTGGCTCTACGACGGCACAAGCTTCTGGACGTTCGAGGACCCCGTCTCGGTCAGCTATAAAGCCAGCTATGCCAGCCACGAGCGTCTGGGCGGGATCATGATCTGGGAGCTGGGCGAGGACACCGAGGAGGCCACCCTGCTGAACGCTGCGTGGCACTCGCTGCGGCTGCCGCTGCCGATCGACTTCTCGCCCGAAGAAGCGGTCGCTGAAGCCCCGGCTCTTTCCGGGCCGGAGCCTGTCGTCGCGCGCTAGCGGTTGGCTGTTGCCTGGCTCAGCCGTTCGGAGTTATTTCTGCCGGACGGTATGCGGAGTAGTTCTCCTCCTCGTCGCTGTTCCTCGAAAAGAAGAACAGCACCCGGGCCCGTGCCGTCATGCTGTAGTGGGTTGGCAACCACAATCCCTCTGCGACCGGCTCCTGATCGAGGCGGAACTTCGTTCCAGGCTGAACCTTCGCCAGAAATCCCTGAATCGAGACAGGCCGAATCACCTCCGCCTCAACCCGCACCCATTGCAAGCTGCTCTTCTCGATCCACAGCGTGCCCACCATGCCGGTCAGGACCCTGGCGCGCATGTCGGGTGCCTTGTATCCTCGCCGCGGCGTGGCCTTCAGCACGTACGCATCCCAGGAACCGAGCCGCTCTTCTCCAACCAGCGTGAAGTCGAAAGCTTTCGCCATCTCGTTGAGCAAAAGCTGATCGCGTGCACGCTCCTGCTCGTAGATCCGGACCCGCTTCGCCCGCTCCGCTGCAGATTCCGCCGAGCGTCTGCGGATCACCTCGTCCAGCCTCCTTTGCTCCTCCTGCTGCCGATCCGAAGAGAGGGGGCCGCCGTTGATGGCGATGAGTCGCGAGTACCGCGAACCATACAGCATCAATTCGTCATACGTCCTGGTGCTACCGTCCGGCACACGCTCTACTTTTAAGTAGTTGAAGCGCGGCAGAGCCGCGTAATTCCGCTGGTTCGCCTCGACGGACCGCCGCACGATCTCCGCGGTATCCAGCTGGGCCCATGCACAGACCTGGGCCGGCAGCGCGAGCAGGAATACGGCTGCGGCAGTCAACATTCTCATAGGACAGAATCGAGCACGAGAACGGCCAAAACGGCATGGGAACTGATGCCAGGGATGTGACAACGCCAATGCCTGCCTGAGTTCGCCCGATCGGCAGGCATCCAGCGTCCCCCTTCCCTCGCACGACTGAGGATCATCCCCTCGCTGCGCGGACACATCGGTTGCCGGAACGGCAGTACCCAGAGTCATTGCACCTGCGCTTCCAGCATTCGCGGTTCGCTCGCGCAGAGTTCCTCAATCGGCTGCTCGGGCTTGTACTCGATCTTGTCGGGTGGCCTGCAGCCTTCCTCTTTGGTCCTGAGCAGACTTGGCTTGCCGACTTCTTCTTTCTCAGCCTCCGCAGCAATCGGGGCCAGCTGTTGCTTCATGTTCTGGAATTCGGTCGTCTGCACCACCTGCTCGGTCGGCTTCGGCATGAACATCATCTCGCGCTGCGCCTGCACCATCCGCTGATAGAACGGAGGATGCGTGCGGAACCAGCTGACGCCGTTCACGTAGCCCTTCTTGTTCGCCATCTTGTCGAAGAACCGGTTGAACCCGGTCATGTCATAGCCGGCGTTCCAGGCGTACTGAATGCCAAGCTGGTCCGCTTCGAGTTCGTACTCGCGGCTCACGCCGAGCAGCTTCAGATCGAGCACCATGCCCAGCCCGTAGAAGCCATATTGCAGCGCGTAATACATGCCAATGCTGGCTACGCCGCCTGTCAGGATCATCGCGGCCACCTGGGCCGCCGAATAGAAGACGCTCGCGATGGTTGCCCGCTTCATCAGCTTCGCGCTGTGCCGCGCCGTATCGTGCGCAATTTCGTGAGCGATCACACCCGCGAGTTCGGCCTCATCATCGGCTGCTTCCAACAGGCCGCGCTCGATGAAGAGGTATCCGCCGGGCAGTGCGAAGGCGTTGACCTCGCGCGAATTCAGCAGGGTCAGGTGCAGCGGCACCTTCAAATCGGATTTCTGTGCGATCCGTTGCGCGACGGAATCGACATAGCTCTGGATGGCCTTGTTTTCGAGAGCCGGCGGCAGCAGGCCCAGGCGGCGCATCTCTTCGACCGCCTGCTGGCCGCGTTTGACGTCGTCCATCTGGCCCCTGGCGATCTCGCGGAAGCCGATGTCCTTCACGTCTCCCCAGCGGCGCGTGGTATACCCTCCGCTCTCAATCTCAGCCCGCGTGGCGCGGTACTGATCCGGCCACTGCTGCAGCAAGTCGAGCTTCGCGTTCAGGTTGTCATAGGCGGTGGGGATCGCCTGGCCAGCCAGCACTTCCGCTTCGCTCTTCAGCAGATCCAGGTTCTGAATCGCACAGTGCAGGTCGTGCCGCTCGTCGTTGGCCAGCTTCTCTCCACCGGTCTTCAGATTCCTGCGTGCGTCTTCAATCTGCTTTCCATAGGACTTGGCGTGATTACGAAATGTGCGGCGGCACGCATCCTCTCCGCTCTTAAACGATTGCCGCAGTTCCTGAATCTCCCGCGGTTCCACCCGAAGCGTCGGCGCCAGATCGAACAGTTCCGGATAGCCCTTCTGGATGGTTTCGCGCAAGGGCGGCTGTGGTGGCTCGCCCGACCCATCGGTCGGCGAGTCGGCGCTCAACGGCATGGCCGGCAGCAGCGTCAGAGCCGCAAGCATGGCGATCGCAGTCGGTCGGCGAATGAGGTCTTTCATACTGAGTTCCTTCCTCAGAGTTCGCGATTCAGCTTTCGGGGATCTCGCGTCAGTGCATTTCCGCACGCTGGTTACCCAGCGCGGGGTTTGTATCCAGCGTCTCCACCGCATGCACGCCAAGCTCGTGCGCCACCCAGTTGCCATGATGTGCGGTGTCCATCAAGACCATGACTCCCGCGCCGTAGAGCAGCAGAAAGGACAGCGGCAACACTGTCGAGAACAGCCGCCCGTTCTGGTGAATCGCTCTGGGCACCAGCAAGATCGAGACGTAAAGAATCAGAAGCATGACAAAGATGCCTCTCGCCTCGAACGCGAGGCTCTCATGCGCGGCGAGCGCGGCCTTCACATCGGGGTCGTGGGAAGCAAGCTGGGCCGCGGCATGTCCGGTCGGAATCGCGACCAGCAGGATTCCCGTGCCAAGCGTGAGCAGAAGCAGCCCAGCCAGCAACCAGGATCGGCCGCGCGCCGGCGACAGCGCAGCCCCGATGACAATGAACAACGGCGTGATCAGCAGCAAAACGACGGCCATGTGGTTCACGACGGGATGAAGCGATTCCCAGTCCGGAATGATCGAGAGTGCGATCATGGTCGTGCTCCTTTGCTTCTGCCGCAGGTAGTACTGGCACGTCAGGGACCAATTGGGGTGCCTTGCTTTGGGCGAAGCAGTCCGGCGAAGGCCGCGTGCCCGTCCAGAAATGCCAGCGCCCGTCCTCTTCTAGGTGAAGTTTTCGCGCGCGCTTTGTATCGGCAGCGTCCAAATCCCACGACACAGGCGTCGAAAATCCTGGAGCATGCTGCTGCGCGGGAGAGCCGCTGCGATGCCGTTTCCGGGCATGGTGGGTTGAGCATCATGGCGGGAGACTGAACTTACGCCAGTAACTCGCATCGGGGTTCGAAGGTACTCCGAGTGCCGGTGTCCATAGTTCTAAGTTATTGATTACATGACTGTTACTGAGATATTCCTACAACGAAAGTTGTATATGGATGCGAATGCATGCGGGCCTATTGTTCTGCAACAGACAGGAAAGACAACCCACGTAATTCGGCCCGAATTCTCCCCCTGCAATCACCGAGAACCCTGGGTCTTCCTGCCAATAGGTGTTGCAGGAGAGTTTCATGCGCAGAGCTTTCGGCTATGCATCCGCCGTCTTGTTGCTGGTCTTCCCCTTCCTTGTTCACGCCGCGTTTCCGACCGTCGCCACAAACACCTGGTCGCCCGCGCAGTCACTGACGTCGCCCCGCTCCGGGGCCGCTGCGGTCCTGCTCCAGGATGGCCGGCTGCTGATTACCGGCGGCAACAACGGCGCAAGCTCCGTCGCCAGCGTCGACATTGTCGACACGGCGGGCAACATCACCGCCGGACCTCCGATGAACATGGCGCGCTCGCAGCACACTGCGACGGTGCTGCAGGATGGCCGCGTTCTGGTTGTCGGCGGCGTGGACGTCAGCGGGAACCCTGTTGGCACAGCTGAGATCTTCGACCCGTCGGTGAATGCCGGGCAGGCCAATCCGTGGACAACGACAGGCCCACTGGTGCAGGCGCGCTCCGGCCAGACGGCAACGCTGCTGCATGAGGGCACTGTGCTCATCGCCGGCGGCGTGAGCGGCAGCCAGGTGCTGAGCACCATGGAAGTCTTCAACGCAGCGGCTGGCCCCAGCGGCTCGTTCACGATGGTTTCCGCAACGCTGTCTTCGCCCCGCGCGAAGCACGCTGCAGCGCTGCTGGAAGACGGCCGCGTTCTCATCGTCGGCGGCTGGGATGGCACGACGATTCCCGCGCAGCCTCCCGCGACAATCGGGACGCCGCGCGCGCTTGCCAGCACGGATATCTACGATCCCTCGGCGCAGCAGGTTCGGGCAGGGCCGGCGCTGAACGTCGCCCGGATGAGCCTGACCGCGACGACCCAGCTGGACGGGCAGATTTTCGTAGCCGGCGGCAATGATGGCACGCAGGACCTGGCCTCAGCCGAAACCTTCGATCCGATCGCCTCACCCCAGCCCGCCACCTTCACTCTCAGCAATCTCTCCCTGACAACTCCGCGCAGCAGTCATGTGGCGATTCTGCTGCCGCACAACGGCGGCACGCTGCTGGTCGGCGGAAGCTCCAATGGCACGGCGATCGCATCAGCTGAGCTGTACATGCCGGTGTACCTGTCGCAAAACGAGACAGCGACGCTGAGCGCCATTCCGAATGCGATGAGTTCGCCGCGCGCCTATGCCACGGGCGTTGCGCTTTCCAACGGATCGGCCACGAGCGTCAACGACGGCCTGCTGCTGGTTGCCGGCGGTGTGGACGCGGCGGGCAAGAGCCTCTCCAGCACGGAGTTTTTCGGCTTTGCGTGGGTGAAGACCGATGCGCTTGATTATCCTCCGGGCACTCCTGTGACCATCACGGGCGGCGGCTTCCAGCCCGGCGAGACGGTGACTCTGCACCTGCAGGAATTTCCGTATTACGATGCGCCCGCAGATGTGACAGCGGTGGTGCAGCCAGACGGCACCTTCTCGAACAGCCAGTTTGCCCCGGACAATTTCGATCTCAACACGGGATTCTTCCTGACCGCGACCGGATCCGTTTCCGGGCGCCAGGCACAGACGGTGTTTTCGGATGGCCAGAGCTTCGACAATGTGACGCTCGCGTTTTCGGGGAGCACTCCCGGCACCGTGTCCAACAACCTGAATGCAGACACCTGCACGTGGAACGGCACGAGTGCATCCGGAAACGGCTGCAGCTTCACCAATGTCATCCCGAACGGCAGCTCAGTGGTGTTCACAGCCTCTGCGCCCTCCAACTGGAGTTCGGGCACGAAGGGGTGGACGCTCACAGGCTGCAACAACGGTTCAACGACCTGCACCGTGGCAACGGGCGGCAATAACTCCGGGACAGTAAACGTCACGTTTACGGGTACGGCGCCGCAGATCACCAGTGCCGCGAGCACCAGCGCTTTCACGTATGGTGTCGCGGGGACGACCTTCACCGTAACGGCGACGGGCGTGCCCACTCCGAGCCTCAAGGTTAGCGGCGCGTTTCCGAGCTGGGCGACGTTCACAGACAAGGGAAACGGCATCGCAACTATTTCCGGCACGCCCACAGCCGCCGGCACTTCCAACTTCACCATTAGCGCCACCAATGGTGTCGGCAGCGGTGCCGCCCAAAGCTTCTCACTAACAGTGACCCCGGCGTCGCTGACGATCACGCCCGACGGCACCAAGAGCAAAACGTACGGACAGACCTTCACCGCCTTCACCGGAACGACGACCGGCCTGGTTGGAAGCGACGCCATCACCGTGACCTATGGCAGCACAGGAGCAGCGGCCGCAGCCGCTGTGGGGAGTTACGACATCACGGTGGCCAGCTACAACTTCACGACGGGGTCCGCCTCCAACTACCAGATCACGCAGAACACGGCAGCGAAGGGCCTGAGCGTGAGCGCGGCGGCGCTGACCATCACCGCGAAACCGGCCTCGAAGACCTACGGCCAGAGCCTCAGCTTTGCCGGAACGGAATTCACCACCGGCGGCCTGCTGAACTCGGACACCGTCACGAGCGTGACGCTGACCAGCAGCGGCGCGGCAGCGACGGCGACTGTGGTCGGCTCGCCCTATGACATCGTGCCCAGCAGTGCCGTGGGCACGGGTCTGAGCAATTACACCATCAGCTACGCGAACGGCACGCTCACAGTGAATCCGGCTGCAGCCACGGTGATCGGCGACAGTCTGAGCAAGACGTATGGCGAGGCAAATCCGACACTGACCGCCAAGGTGACGGGCGTCGTGAACGGCGACACGCTGAATTACACGCTGGCCACCACTGCGGGCCAGTTCACGGGAGTCGGGAATTATCCCATCACCGTAAGCCTGGGCTCCAACCCAAACTACACGATCACGCCGACGGACGGCACCCTTACGGTCAATCCGCGCCCGGCCACCGTGATCGCCGACAGCTTCACGAAGACCTATGGCGACGCTAACCCGGCGCTGACAGCGAAGGTCTCCGGCAGCGTCAACAACGACACGCTGAACTACACGCTGGCTACCACAGCGACGCAGTTCTCCGGAGTCGGGAATTATCCAATCACAGTGACCGTCGGATCGAACCCGAACTACACCGTCACGCCAACCAACGGAACGCTGACCATCGATCCTCGTCCGGCTACGGTGATCGCCGACAGCTTCACGAAGACTTACGGCGACGCTAACCCGGCGCTGACAGCGAAGGTCTCCGGCAGCGTCAACAACGACACGCTGAACTACACGCTGGCCACCACAGCGACGCAGTTCTCCGGAGTCGGCAACTATCCCATCACCGTGACGGTGGGATCGAACCCGAACTACACCGTGACACCCACCAACGGCAACTTGACCATCGATCCCCGCGCTGTATCTGTGGTCGCTGACAACCAGACGAAGATGTATGGCGATGTGAATCCGAACCTCACCGCACAGGTCTCCGGAACGGTTAACAACGATGTACTGAATTACAGCCTCGCGACGACCGCGACGCAGTTCTCGGGAGTCGGCAATTATCCCATCACCGTGACGGTCGGCGCGAACCCGAACTACACCGTCACGCCGACCAACAGCACGCTGACCGTCAACCAGCGGCCCGCTACCGTCACCGCTGACAATAAGAGCCGCAACTACGGCGATGCCAATCCGCCTCTGACGGCAACCGTCACCGGCACCGTGAATGGCGATTCGCTGAATTACACGCTCGACACCACCGCAACGGCGACCTCGGGGGTCGGTCCATACCCGATCACCGTCACTCTCGGCGCGAATGCGAACTATGCTGTCACGCCGGCCAACGGAACGCTGACCGTCAACCAGCGGCCCGCCACCGTCACGGCTGACAACAAGAGCCGCAATTATGGCGACGCCAATCCGGCTCTGACGGCAGTCGTCACCGGCGCGGCGAACGGCGATACGCTGAACTACTCGCTGGACACCACCGCAACGGCGACCTCCGGGGTCGGTCCATATCCGATCACCGTCAACGTCGGCGCGAATCCGAACTATACGGTGACGTCAACGAACGGCACGCTGACCATCACTCCGCGGCAGGCGACGGTCACCGCCGACAACCTGAGCAAGACGTATGGGGATGTCACTCCTGATCTGACCGCAAAAACGAGCGGCACGGTCAATGGAGACTCTCTCAACTACACGCTCAGCACCGAGGCAACCCAGTTCTCCGCAGTCGGGACCTATACGATCACGGTGAACCTGGGGAGCAATCCAAACTACAGCGTCACCGGTACGAACGGCGTACTCACCGTCAATCCGCACCCGGCCACGATAACGCCAGCGAACGCGAGCAGGACGTACGGGGACGCAAATCCGGTGTTCACGGCGACGGTGACGGGGACTCTCAATGGAGACACGCTGAACTATTCGCTCTCCACCGACGCCACCCAGGCCACCGGGGTCGGAACGTATCCGATCAATGTTGTACTGGGCAGCAATCCGAACTACAACGTCACCTCGGGAACCGGGACGCTGACCATCAGCCCGCGTGCGGCCAGTGTGACCGCTATTAACGCGAGCAAGACGTACGGCGATCCGAATCCGACGTTTGGGGCCATGGTCGCGGGCACCGTCAACGGAGACGTGCTGAGCTACACGCTCTCGTCCACGGCTGTGCAGCTCTCCTCGGTCGGTACGTATCCGATCTCGGTGATGCTCGGCAGCAATCCGAACTACAACGTGGCCGCGACCAACGGCACGCTGACGATTAACCCTGCGACGCCAGCGGCGGTCAGCATCTCGAATGTTCCGTCGCCAGCTCTCATCGGCGGAAGCTTCACGCCTGCGGTGGTCGTGACCTCCAGTCCGTCCGGCGATCCCGGCACAACCTCGGTGATGTCCACCACGCCGGGTATCTGCACGGTGAGCGGCGGCAACGTGCAGTTCGTCGGCGTCGGAACCTGCAGCCTCACTGCGTCGGTTGCAGCCACCACCAACTACAACGGCAAGACAGGAGCGGCGCAGTCCTTCTCGATCACCTATGGATTCCAGGGTCTGGCAGCGCCATATGCTCCGCCGCCGGTCACCTTCAACGTGCAACGCACCATGCCGATCGTCTGGCAATACACCAATGCGAACGGCGCGGTCGTGAACAGCGCGGCGTCGAATCCGCTGATCCAGATATCCGGGCCCTATACGTGCGGACAGAGCGACACGATGGGCGACATCACTGTCAACAGCGCCGGGAGCAGCGGCTACCAGTACAACACGACCACGAATACGTGGCAGTTCAACTGGCAGGTGAAGGGCAATGCGCCAGGCTGCTACAACATCTACATCGTGAATGGACAAACCGGCCAGACGAGCGGCCCGTTCCCGATCGCGGTGACGAGCCACTGACGTTGCGGAGTGTGCTGGGGAGCACTCGCTCCCCAGATCTCTGCGAAGTCTTCACTGAGGACATTTCTCATGGCCGGATCGAGGAGATCCGGCCATATTTTCTTGTGTGGTTTGGGCGAACATCTTTGTTACCGCTCGGGCAGCGCCAGGATGACGACAATACAAGCATCAGATCCAGGCGCTGACTCGGTCGTGATTCAACTTCAGATCTGCCAGGCCCGGGCAGCCTCTGTGCGGAATTGCGTCGTTCTGAACGATGTGTTCCAGGCGCCTTCGGTTTCGGCGATTCTGTCGTGATACAGTTGCCATCGATCAGCAGCTGATACTGAGCCACGGGAGCAACTGATAACGATGTTTGTGCCACGGAACGTTTCGCGTGCGCCGCTTGCGCTGTCCTTGAGCTTTGTTCTGACGATTGCCGCCGGTGCGCAGGCGCGTCCTGGCACTGCGCACATCCAGTACGACGCGGCGACGCGGGTATTTCGCATCGACGCGGCGGACAGCACCTACAGCATGGGAATCAATGACGCGGGACAGGTGCAAACGCTGTACTGGGGCAAGCGACTTGCCGCCAGCGATCACCTGGCTGCCGCGCACGCGGGGCGCAGTCCTTCATCGTTCGATCCGCCGATCAACACCACGCCGCAGGATTACGTCGCCTGGGGCGGCGGCTTGTATGTCGAGCCGGACCTGAAGGTCACATTCCCTGACGGCAACCGCGATTTGGTTTTGCAGTATGTCTCTCATCGGATTGATGGCGACGACCTGTTCCTCACGATGAAAGATATTTCGCGCGAGGTATACGTCACGCTCGAGTACCAGCCGGACGCTGAGACTGGCATTCTGCGACGCTCGGCAACGATCGAGAATCGCACCGATGGCCCAGTCACGATTGAGCAGGTTTTTTCGGCCACCTGGAACCTGCCGCGCGGCACCGATTATCGCCTGCGCTACCTTGCCGGCCGCTGGGCAGCCGAATGGAATGTGCGGGAACAGCCAATCCATCCGGGCAAGACAGTTCTGGAGAGCCGGCGTGGCAGCACCGGAGCACAGAACAGCCCCTGGTTTGCGATCGATCACGTCGGCGACAACGATCCGGAGAACGGCAGCGTTTGGTTTGGAGCACTGGGCTGGAGCGGATCCTGGGAGATTGCGGTCGAGCAGGATCAGGTGCAGCAGGTGCGCGTGAGCGGCGGCCCGAATAGTTTCGATTTCGCTTACAGGCTGCAGAAGGGGCAGAAATTTCAAACACCGTATTTCTATGGGGGCTACTCCAGCGAAGGGATCGGAGGCGCTTCGCGTCTGATGCATCGACTGGAGATCGATTCGATTCTGCCGCATGCGCCGCGTCCGGCGCTGCGCCCGGTGCTTTATAACTCCTGGGAGGCGACGGAGTTCAACGTCAATGAAGCCGGCCAGATGGCACTCGCGGAGAAGGCCGCCAGCATCGGAGTGGAGCGCTTTGTGATGGACGACGGCTGGTTCGGCGAGCGCAACAACGATCGCGCCGGGCTGGGCGACTGGACTGTCAATCCGCAGAAGTTTCCTCATGGGCTGAAGCCGCTCATCGAGAAGGTGCATGGTTTGGGGATGAGCTTCGGGCTATGGGTTGAGCCGGAGATGGTGAACCCGAACAGCAATCTCTACCGGCAGCATCCGGACTGGGTGCTGAATTTTCCGGGGCGGCCGCGCAGCGAAGGGCGCAATCAGCTGGTCCTGAATCTGGCACGCCAGGATGTGCGCGATTACGTTTTCCAGGCGCTCGATAAGCTGCTCAGCGAGAACTCCATCGACTTTCTGAAGTGGGATTACAACCGCAACTGGTCTGAGCCGGGATGGCCACAGGCGGCGCCCGAAGACGAGAAGGCCGTCTATATCGATTTCGTGCGGAATGTGTACGGCATCATGACGCAGCTGCGCGCAAAGTATCCAAAGCTGGAGATCGAGAGCTGTTCCGGCGGAGGCGGCCGCGTCGATCTGGGCATCATGCATCTGACCGACGAGGTTTGGCCGTCCGACAATACCGACGCGTTCGATCGCCTGCTGATTCAGAACGGCTTCACTTACGCATATACTCCCGGCGTGATGATGGCGTGGGTTACGGATTCGCCGACATGGGTGAATCATCGCACGCTCTCGCTGGAATACCGCTTTCTCTCATCGATGCAGGGCTCGCTGGGCATCGGAGCCAATCTAAACAAGTGGACGCCGGAGGATTTCGCCACCGCGAAGAAGATGGTCGCGCAGTACAAGACCATTCGCGAAACGGTACAGCGCGGATCGCTCTACCGGCTGATCTCGCCGGAGAACGGCAGCGAACACTCGGTGACGGAGTACGTCTCGCGCGACGGTCTGCAGACGGTGGTCTTCGCGTTCCTGCATTCCAGCCAGGAGCATTATCCTTTTCCGCGCATCTATCTTCGCGGGCTGGAGCCTGCGGCGGTCTATCGCGTCACTGCGCTGGACGGGCAACTGGCCAGGGACACTCCCGCAGAGGCGAGCGGCGCCTGGTGGATGCAGCATGGTGTTGACGTGAATCTGCAGGGAGACTTCCAGGCGGCAGCGTTCGCATTGCGACGTGCCGGGGAGTAGCCGGTCAGGAATGAGGGAAGGGCGTGCTCCTTGCAGCGGGCCTGTGTGCGAGGGCATGCTGAACGGCGGAGCGGACTTCGTCCAGTTCAGATCCCGTGATGGGCAGGCGAGGCGGACGCACGCGCGCATTGCCTGTCCCGGTCTCCTCCTGAACCTGATGAATCAGCTGAATGAACTTCGGAACCGTATCCATGCGAAGGAGCGGAAGAAACCAGCGGTAGAGCTCGAAGGCCTCGGCGTGCTTGCCGCCGGTGGTCAGGTTGAAGAGCGCGACGGACTCGGCGGGGAAAGCGTTCACGAGGCCGGCGACCCAGCCCACCGCCCCGGCGGCAATGCCTTCGACGATCGCGTCGTCGACACCGACAAAGATGCGCAGGCGATCGCCGGTGAGGGCACGAATGGCGGTGACACGGCGGATGTCCGCGCTCGATTCTTTGACTGCGACGAGGTTCTGGTGCTCAGCAGCGAGTTCGCGGATCTGCTCTGCGAGAAAATCGGTGCCGTAAGAAATGGGGTTGTTATAGAGCATGCATTCGAGCTTTGTTGCGCCAAGGACGGCGGCCACATGCGCCTTCATTTCGCGCCAGTCGCCGCGGTAAACGTATGGGGGCAGAACCATGAGGCCGCTGCATCCGGCTTGTTCGGCGTTCTTCGCCTGCACGACGGCCTCGTCGGTGGACAATGCGGAGATCGCCGCGACGACCGGAGCGCGCTTGCCCGCCGCGCCGACCATGTTGCGCAGGAGGGCTTCCTTTTCCGCGAGACTCAGCGTCGCGGCTTCGCCCAGCGAGCCAAGCATGATGAGGCCCGTGCAGCCGTTATCGAGCATCCAGCTGCCGTGGCGCGCCATGAAGGTGTGGTCGATCCTGAGCTGATCATCGAAACAGGTGGTCATCGCAGGCATCACGCCTTGCCATTTCATAGAGCATCCTTCCCGTGTGGATTGGATTGAGCTGCGCCGCATGCGCTGAGGCTCGCGATGCGCGCAGGCAGGAGCGGCGGACGGACGGAGTCCTGGGTCCAGCCGAAGAGAAATGCAGTGGCCGCACCGCAGATGCGTCCCTGGCAAGGGCCCATGCCGCAGCGGGTGAGCAGTTTAGCGTCGCGCCAGGAGCGGTGTTCGCGCAGTGCGGCGAAAGGGACGTCTTCGCAGCGGCAGACGACGGTGTCTGGCTGGGGCAATTCGCCCAACCGCGGATCGAGTGCAAACGCCTGCTGCAGGGCGCGGACGAACTTGTTCGTTGCACGATGCGTGCGCCGCAGGTTGCGCGCTTCGTCGAGTTGGCCGGCTGCAGCAAGACCAGCAATTTCGCCTTCGATGAGCGCCCGTTCCACGCCGCCAATGCCGGTCGGCTCGCCGGCGCAGTAGACGTTTGTCGTGGACGTGCTCTGGAAATCGTCGGTCGAGACAAAACCGTTTTCGACGCGGCAGCCAAGCAGCATCGGCAGCTCGAGGTTGGGGATGAGGTGAAATCCGCAGGCGAGGTAGTCACAGGGGATCTGCCACGTGCGCGTGCCGCGTCGAACAGTCACGGATTCGAGCTTACCGGCGCCGTGCGCCGCGACCGGCCAACAGCCGGTGAAGATCGGCACACCGCGCGTGGCCAAACGCAAACGAAATCCCTGAATCAGTTTCGCCGGCTGGCCGGAGAGATGCAGTCCGAAGGAAAGCAGGCGAGGCAGCGGGGCTTGTTCGAAAACGCCCACGACGTGCGCGCCACGCTCAGCCAGTTCCGCAGCGACGGCCAGCAGCAGCGGACCGCTGCCGGCGACGAGCACGCGCTTGCCCTCGATCGGTAGCCCTCCGCGAACCAGCGCGTCGAGACCGCCCGCACCCATCACGTTCGGAAGCGTCCAGCCGGGGAAGGGCAGAAAGCGCTCGCGGGCTCCCGTGGCGAGGATCAGCTTGTCGTAGCGCAGTTCCCCACACGGCGCAGTTGCAGAGGCGAGGCCGCTGCGCTCGGCGAGCAGCAGCCCAGGTTCCGGCGCATCGAAAACACGCCAGCCCTGCAGCCGCTCCACGGTTGCAGCTTCGAAGCGCCGGAACCATCGGCGGGCCGTGGTCAGCTGGGGAGCGCCGCGTCGCCAGATCTGTCCGCCGGGAGCGGGATTGTCGTCAACGATGCCGACGCTCGCTCCGGATTCGGAAGCACGGACGGCGGCTGCGATCCCGGCGGGGCCGGCGCCGACGATGAGGATGTGGAAGCGTGCGTTCATGGCGTCTGCACGTCCATTCCGGATTCGCAGAGAATCTGGCAGCTCTTCTGGTGAGGAAGGCCGTTGATCGTGACGCGGCACTCGAAGCAGATGCCCATGCCGCACAGCGGGGCGCGCGGTTCGCCGGTGATGGAGGTGCGTGCGTGCGATCCGGCCATCAGAACGGCAGCGGCGACGGTGGCGCCGCGCGGAACGTACACCGGCGTGCCGTTGACGGTCAGCGCAACGGAACTGGTCAGCTCAGGCATGAGCCATGCTCCCGGCGAAACGATGCGGCAGATACGGTTCGAGCGGGATCGCCGGTGTGAAGCCAGTGAGTGCGTCGGCAATGAGCTTCGCGGTGCCCAGTGAGGTGGTGATGCCGAGGCCCTCGTGTCCCGTTGCGAGCCAAAGACTCTCATCTTCGGCTGTGGGGCCGATGAGGGGGAGCTTGTCCGGAGTCGCAGCGCGAAAGCCAGTCCAGACACGGATCGCCTGCAGGTCAGCGATCTCGGGCATATAAGCGCGGGCGCGTTCGATCATCGCGGTGAGGATGCGGTGGTCCACGCCGGGCCACTCAGCGTCAAACTGGCGCGAGGATCCGAGGATGATCTGGCCGGTGCGACGCGGCTGCACGTTGAACGCGACGGAATCGGCGGTGACGGAATGTGCGCTCCTGAGATAACCGAGCTCCACTAGCTGATGACGGACAAATCCTGGATAGCGGTCGGTGACGACGAGGTGGCCTTTGCGCTTGCGGATCGGCAACCCAGGCATGAGACGAGGCGCATCGGCTCCGGCAGCGTTGACAATGTGGGCGGCATGGAGCGTGGCGCCGTCATCGAGACGAACCGTTCCCTTCCCCGCAGAGACGACCGCACGCGGGGTGTAGAGGCTCGCGCCGGCGTGGATGGCTTCCCGCATCAGCCAGGCGGCGGCGCCGGGCGGATAGAGGACTCCATCTTCGGGAACAAGAAGCGCACCGGCAAGCGGACGACGAAGGTGAGGCTCGGCCTCGGCCAGCGCGTCAGCATCGAGAATCTCGGTGGGCACGCCGGCTTCCGCATAGCTTGCGTGCTTGCGGCGGACTTCAGCCATCTCCTCATCGTCGGCAGCCACCCAGAGCGTGCCGCATGGATCGAACTCAACATTGGCGGGGAGACGATCCTCGAGCGCGCGCCAGAGTTGCTGCGAATAGCGGGTGAGGGCCATCTGCGCCGGGGAGTCATCCATGACGACGATATGGCCCATGCCGGCCGCGGTGGTGCCGCTGCCAATGCCGGACTGTTCAATGACCGCGGTGCGGAGTCCACGCTGAGCGCACTCCAAAGCGCAGGCCGAGCCGACGATTCCGGCACCAGCGATGACGACGTCCCACACGGATTCAGCCATGAATGCCCGTCCGAAACGGGTCGTTCGGATCGAAGAGCAACCGACCTTCCGCGGTGACCCAGGCTTCTCCAGTGATGCTGGGGATCACCTCGCCATCGCGCAGGCGATATGAGCCCTCAAAGACTGTGCCGAGGATGCCCTCCTGCCGCCAGAGCTGACCGGGCGCGAGCTTGCCGCTGGCTGCGAGACAAGCCAGTTTCGCGCTGGTGCCGGTGCCGCACGGTGAACGGTCGTACGCCTTGCCTGGGCAGAGGACGAAGTTGCGGCTGTGCGCCGAGGGAGAGGGGGACGGCGCGGAGAGCTCGATATGGTCAATCTCTTCTCCGTCGGCGCCGGCAAATCCGGAGGCATCCAGAGCCTGGCGGATGTTCCACGCATATTCGGTAAGGCGATCCGCATTGCCGTGCGTGAGAGGGATGGGCGGATCCTCGACGAGATAGAACCAGTTCCCTCCCCAGGCGATGTCGCCGGTAACGACGCCGATCCCCGGGACGTTGATGGTCACGTCGGCGCGATGGCGATACGCGGGCACGTTCTCAATGGTGACGCGGCCGTCGGGGCACAACGTAGCGCGCACGGTGCCTACAGGAGTCTCAATGCGGTGCTCGCCACAACCAATGCGACCAAGGTGAGCCAGGGTGGCGACGACGCCGATCGTGCCGTGACCACACATCCCGAGATAACCGACGTTATTGAAGAAGATGACACCCGCTGCGGAGGCGGGATCTTCCGGTTCGCAGAGGAGCGCGCCGACGAGCACGTCGGAGCCGCGGGGTTCGTTGACGATCGCGGACCGGAACGCATCGTGCTCCGTGGCGAGGCGGCGGGCGCGATGCGCGAGCGAATGATCGCCAAGGTCTGGTCCCCCCGCGATCACGACCCGGGTGGGCTCGCCCGCAGTATGGGAATCGATGACCTGGACGGAGGATGAGGGCACGATATTTTCTACCACAGAATGTCTACAATATTGAATACTAACTTGAACGCGGGAGGTGGCCTGCTGCTGTTCTTAGACGTCAGCCGCAGCCAGCCGCGAGACGAATACCCCAACCTTACGCTGGACAGGACGGAGAGAACAGATGGCAGGAGCCGGACGCGCGGTTTTGTCGCTGGCGGTTTGGATCGGGATCACTGGCGGAGCAGCATCCGCCCAGTTAACACGTGCAGACTTCGAGCACTCTCTGAATCTGCAGGATCAATACAAAAAGCTGGCGGTGAATCTGCCCGAGAATCCGGCGTGGGAAGAACATGCGGACCGCTTTGTGTATCGCAAATCTGTTCCGGGCGGCTCGGAGTTCGTTGAAGTCGACGCGGCAGCGCAGACGAAGCAGCCGGCCTTCGATCAGCAGAAGCTGGCGGCTGCCCTGTCGGCCGCAGGCGGGAAGAAGGTGGAGGCCCTGGATCTGCCGTTTGCGCACTTTCGCTATGCCGATGAGCGATCGGCGATTGAGTTCCGGGTCGAAAACACGCGCTGGCGGTGCGATCTGAAGGCCTACACCTGCGCGAAGCAGCAGGAGTTTCATCCCGGAGACGAGGAGTACGAGAGCAACGACGATTACGACGACACGCCGCACGCGGTGAACAACCTGGAGAAGACCAAAGCATCGCCGGATGCGAAATGGCAGGCGTTCATTGAGAACTACAACGTTTGGGTACGTTCGGCCGATGGCAAAGAGAAGTTTTCGCTCAGCGAAGACGGCTCCGAAGATAACTACTACGCACTGCAGACGGTAGCCTGGTCACCGGATTCGACGCGCGTGGTGGCCTACCGGATCAGGCCCGGGTACAGGCGGCTGGTGCGCTACATCGAATCGTCGCCGAAGGATCAGCTGCAGCCAAAGTATTCGACGATGGTGTATCCCAAGGCTGGCGATGTGCTCGCGCTGCCGCAGCCTGTGCTGTTTGTGGTCGCAGAAAAGCGGGAGATCCCCATCGATAACGCGCTGTTTCCGAATCCCTATGAGCTGACCCACGCCGTGTGGTGGAAGGACGGCCGGGCTTTCACCTTCGAATACAACCAGCGCGGGCATCAGGTCTATCGGGTGATCGAGGTGGATGCGAAGAGCGGCCAGGCTCACGCGCTGATTACTGAGCAGAGCAACACGTTTGTCGATTACCGGCCGCTGGTGATGAACCAGTACGACACCGGCAAGGAATACCGGCACGACATGGAGGACGGGAAGGAGATGATCTGGGCCTCGGAGCGCGATGGATGGGAGCATCTGTACCTGATCGACGGAGCGACGGGCGCGGTGAAAAAGCAGATTACGAAGGGTGACTGGGTGGTGCGCGCCGTCAATCATGTCGACGATGAGAAGCGGCAGATCTGGTTCGAAGCCAGCGGCATGAATCCTGGGGAGGATCCGTATTTCGTCCATGCGTATCGCATTAACTTTGACGGCACAGGGCTGACTGCACTGACGCCGGCGGAGGCGAATCATCACGTGGAGTTTTCGGAGGACGGCAGGTATTACGTCGATCTCAGCTCGCGCATCGATCTGGCCCCCACGCTCACGCTCTATCAGACGGAGGACAACAAGCAGCTGATGAGCGTGGAGCAGGCGGACGTCAGCAAGCTGGTCGCGGCGGGATGGCATGCGCCTGAGGTCTTCAAGGCAAAGGGACGCGACGGCAAGTCGGACATCTGGGGCGTGATCTACCGCCCGGCGAAGTTCGATGCGAAGAAGAAATATCCGGTGATTGAGGACATCTACGCGGGGCCGCAGGGCTCGTTTGTGCCGAAGTCGTTTACGACGCGCGCTGAGCCGCTGACGGAGCTGGGGTTCGTTGTGGTGCAGATCGACGGCATGGGCACGAATAATCGCTCCAAGGCATTTCACGACATCGCGTGGCACAACCTGAAGGACGCGGGCTTCCCGGATCGCATCCTGTGGCACAAAGCGGTCGCCGCGAAATATCCCTGGTATGACATCTCGCGCGTGGGCGTCTTCGGCACATCAGCGGGCGGGCAGAGCGCGATGGGTGCGCTGCTGTTTCATCCGGAGTTCTATAAGGTGGCCGTCTCGAACAGCGGATGCCACGACAATCGGATGGACAAGATCTGGTGGAATGAGCAGTGGATGGGCTGGCCGGTGGGGCCGCAGTACTCCGAATCGTCGAACGTGGACAATGCGTGGCGACTGCAGGGCAAGCTGATGCTGGTGTGGGGGGAGATGGATCACAACGTGGATCCGTCGTCGACGCCGCAGGTAGTGAACGCGCTGATCAAAGCGAACAAGACGTTTTCGATGCTGGAGGTGCCCGGCGCCGATCACGGAACGCGCGGTCCGTGGGCGCGGTATACCGAGCGCAATCTCGAAGACTTCTTCGTGAAGAATTTGCTGGGAGAGCAGGTGCCGGACTGGAACGCGGAGCCGGCGAAGCCCGCACAGGGACAGTAATCTCTTATTTCCAGTCCTTCTTGCCTTCGGTGATGGTGATGTAGCGGTCGATCGGGAGTCCGGTGAAGCGCTCGGTAGCGCCGCCGGGCTGCGGCCACTGCACTTCCAGCCAGTCCATGTGTGTGCGCGGGCCGAGACCCAGGACCATGCGCGGATCGTGTGAGGACATGTAGCTGCCGCCGCCGACTTTCGTCCGGTGACGCTTCAGATCGCCACTCTGCCAGGTCACCCTGGCTCCGATTGCATCGACGTTCGACCGCGTTCCGATGAGCCGAACACCGAGCCAGTGATTCCGGCGACCGACGGTGTTCCGCAGCAGCACGGGCGCGCCGTTGTTGGTTGCGATGAGCACGTCCACGGCGCCGTCGTTGTCGAAGTCGCCCAGGGCGAGGCCGCGTCCGGCGAGTTGCCGGGAAAACGCGGGGCCGCCCTGCGCACTGACATCGCGCCACGCACCGCCGCGGCGCTCGAAGAGCAGCATCGGCTGCAGGTAGCGCAGCTCGGGATGGTGCTTCTGGATCATCAGGTCGGGATGGCCGTTGGCGATGATGAGTTCGAGATCGCCGTCATTGTCGCAGTCGAAGAACTTCGCGCCCCATCCGCTCATCAGGCGCGTGG
>DATEPN010000076.1:0-9171 GCA_035273225.1 Acidobacteriaceae bacterium
GCCTCCTCGATAATGGCGCGGCGGTCGTGCGGGCGCGAGCTGAGCAACTGGCCGATGCGCTCCTGGCCGATGATCGCGTAGGACTCAGGCCCCAGGCCCGTGCCCATGAAGATGTCCTGAATGTCCCGCAGCCGGCACAGCTTTCCATTCAGCAGGTATTCGCTGTCGCCCGTGCGGAAGAGACGTCGAGTGATGACGATCTCGCCCTTCTGCGGAGTGCGATTGAACTTGCGTCGGCGGATCTTCAGCACGACCGCCGGTACCGCACCGTCGGCCGAAGGTTCGGCAGCCGGAGCCATCTCGGCCGGCTGGTCGCCATCGAGCACCTGACCCGGCTGCGACTCCGCGATGATCTCTTCAACCTCGGCAGCCCGTTCGGCCCGGAGCTTTTCTTCGTCCCAGTCCGGGCTTTCGTCAATCACCACTTCCGGCTCGAGCAAAAGCGGCCCACCTTCATAAGCCTCGGGATCGACGAGAGTCAGCGAGACCTCCGCCATACCCAGCGGCTTGCGGTCACGGGTACCGGCAAAGATGACGTCTTCCATCTTGCCGCCTCGCAGGCTTTTCGCGCTCTGCTCACCGAGCACCCAGCTGACGGCATCGAGGATGTTCGATTTGCCGCAGCCATTGGGGCCGACGATGATCGCGATTCCCTGCCCGGGAACGTTGACCTCAGTGCGATCTGCGAACGACTTGAACCCGAGGATGTGGACCTTCTTCAGCTTCAGCATGGGGAGATTCTCCTCGCGGCGAGACGGCGATCAATGGGCGGTGGAACCATCTTGGAAAACTGTAGCCTTCGTTTTCCGGACGGGTCAACGGAGTGACCCCAACATCTTGTGGATAAGGGGTCCCAAACCCAACTATTGGGTCGTAGCTGCACCTGAACTCGCCATTGGGGGTCGCGGAGCCGGCGCCAGAGCGGGGCCAGCAAGTTCACGGTAGCCCCGCACCGGAACACCAGCAAGCCCAAAACGTGTCCCATGGGTAACCGCAAAGGTACCCAGGCACAGCTGTCTGAATGGCAGTCATTGGCATTGCCGGACAGTTTGTTCAGCTATCTGACCGTCGCATCTTACAAGGACGATGTTGATCAGACAGTTACCGCATGAACGACCCGCCCCTCCGCGTGCCGGCGTCGCCTCAGGGAACGTCCACGTTCTGACCGGTTCACCGGGGTAGCGGTCGTGTCTTCGTGCAGGTTTCCGGTCCATCCTTTATCTCAGTGGCTGCGGGCGCGTAGCCGTCAGCCAAAACTTCATTCCTTTTCATATGTTGGGCGTCTTACAAAGACGACACAATGGCTCATGAGTTCTAACCTGCCCGCATCCAACGTAATTCCTCCGGATCAATCCTGATGCCGAGTGCAAAACCTGGAACACTGCTGGTCGCCGTCATGCTGCTCGCCTCCTGTGTGTCTGCGGCCTGCGGACAGGGCCCGTGGCCCGGTTCAGGAGGGCTCCCGGCCCCGGTGAATCCAAAAACGGTGATCACGACGATCGTCGACGAGAACGGCGTGCCCGTCGACGACGCCCGGGTGACCATTCATCAGCAGGGCCAGCCCGACCACCATCTCGTGACCGATTATGCAGGGCGCGTGTGGTGGGTTCCGCTCGGAACCGCCGAATACACCATCCGCGTGGACAAGTCCGGGTTCTATCAGACCGTCGAGAATGCCGTTGATCCAACCGAGAAATCAGTCCGGCTGATCTTGACGCACGAGCAGATCGTGCAGCAGGAGGTGAACGTCAATGCGTCTGCTCCGGGTCTCGATCCGCAGCAGGTCTCCGATCAGAAGGCGTTGAACCTGCCCGAGATCACCAACGTTCCCTTCCCGCTCGACCGCGATATCAGGACACTGCTGCCTTTTACGCCGCAGGTGATCGGGGACGTCACAGGCCAGGTGCATGTGGCTGGCGGTGAAACCTATATGACCCTCGATACGCTGGATGGCTTCGATATCCGGTCGCCGGTCTTCGGCACGCTCGACATGCGGGTGAGCACCGACGCTGTGCGTTCGGTGGACACCGAGACCACCCGTTATCCCGTGGAATACGGACGCGCGACGGGCGGCGTCATTGCCTTCAGCACAGGGATGGGCGACAACCGCTTCCGTTACAACGCAACGGACTTCATCCCGTCCTGGCGCGAGCAGAAGGGACTTCACTTCGACAAGTTCCAGCCGCGCTTCACGTTTTCCGGACCGATCAAACGGGATCGGGCGTGGTTTTTCGATGCCATCGACACTGAATATGCCAACAACTTTGTCCCCGGCCTGCCATCGAACGCCGATACGAATCACAGCCTGCGCCTGGGCAACCTGCTGAAGTTTCAGGTGAACCTCGGACAGCACAACAGCGTGACCACTGGCCTGTTGGCGAACAGCTATCACTCCCCCTACGAAGGTCTTTCGGCGATTGCGCCCCAGCAGAGCACGAACAACCACGACATCACCGCGTGGCTGCCTTACATCCGCGATCAGCAGAGCTTCACCAACGGGCTTGTGGCCGATGGCGGCTTTGCTCTCATGCGCTATCGTGACGGCTACGAACCGCACGGAAACCTTCCGTACGAACTGACACCTGAACTGCCTCGCGGCAGCAACTTCTCGAACAACACCACGCGGTCAGAGCGCAAGGAAGGCTACGCGAATGCGTATCTGCCTCCGCGCCATCTCTTCGGGACCCACCAGCTGCGTGCCGGCGTCGACTTCGACCAGATTGAGTTCACCCGAAACGTGACCCGCGCGCCCGTCAATTACCTTCGGGAAGACGGCACGCTGTCGCGCCGGAGTACGTTCCCCTCTTACATCCCGTTCGGCCGCGACAATCTGGAGTCGGCCATTTACGGCGAGGACCGCTGGACTCCCCGTTCCGGATTGCTGATTGAGCCGGGACTCCGCGTCGACTGGGACGAAATCATCCGGCAGCCCCTGTGGTCGCCGCGGATCGCGGCCGTCTACGTCCCGCCCGGGCGGGAGAATACGACAAAAATCAGCGCGGGCATCGGCCAATATTACGAGCACACGCAACTGGAGTACCTGGCACGCGCACTGGCCGGTACGCGGTATGACACGTTTTACGCCGCCGACGGGCTGACACCACTCGGGCCTCGCGTCACAACACAGTTTCTCTACGATCCCCGCTCGCTCAAAGAAGCACACGCGCTGAACTGGAGTGTGGGACTCGAGCAGAAGATCCCGGCGAACATCTACTTCACCATGAATTTCATGCAGAAGCGGCTGGAGGACCTGTTCGTCTATCAAAACGTGAATGGCTCGCCATACGTGGGCGGCACCTACCTGCTGACAAACAGCCGCCGCGACCACTACGACTCCGTTGAGTTCGACGCGCGCAGGACCTTCTCCAGCGGATACACCCTCTTCGGCTCGTACACGCGTTCGCGCGCCCGAACCAACACGGATCTGGATTACCTGCCCACCATTTCCCTGCTTGGACCGCAGCAGAGCGGCCCATTGCCGTGGGACGTACCGAACCGCATCGTCTCCTGGGGATGGCTGCCGGCCTGGGCGCCGAAGCTGCCTTCCGTCAAAAAGAACTGGGATTTCGTCTACACGCTGCAGTGGAATACCGGACTTCCCTTTGATTCTGTGAATGCGAATCAGCAGTTGGTGGGCGCGCCTGGATCCCGGCGTTATCCGCATTATGTAAACTTCGCGCCGGGGCTGGAGTGGCGCTTCCATTTTCATGGAAAGTACTTCGGGTTGCGCGGTGTGCTGGACAACGCTACCGATGCGAAGAACCCCTACGTCGTCTACAACAACGTCGATTCGCCGTTGTATGGTACCTTCGCTCAGCCGCAGGGGCGGGCATTTACCACCCGCATTCGGCTGATCGAGCAGTCAAAATCGAGGTAAAGGTCTGTGATCGCGAACGTGCGCCCTGCCGATCTGTACGCCAACCGTGCCGGGCCATGGCTGCGGGTCAACGCTCGGCCCGGCAAGACGCATCCGACCTATCAGGTCCACCACGGGCCCGGCGTTCACTTGTCAGCGCGCGGGAATGCTTTCTATAATCCAGCATCTGGCTGGGCGACCTGTCCAGAGCATTGAATTTTCGGACACTTGGCGGAGGGGGCGCGACTTCGCCGGGACGCGCAGTCAGCATTGCAGAGCGTCGAGGCTTTGGTTTGTATCAAAAGGAATCTCCCAGGAGCGTTGAATGAAGAAGCTCGTTTCTGCTTCGGTCGTGCTGCTGAGCGTGTGCTCCGGCGCGGCCGTTTGTACGCCAGCATTTGCTCAGACCTCAAACACCGGTCAGGCGACTGCGACCGGCACCGGTCAGCCCGCCAACTGTGGCGCGGTGACGATTAAAGAACCGGCCGAATATAACGCCTACACGAATGCAATCAGCCAGTCCCAACCTGCCGCGAAAGCGCAGGCCATTGAAGCGTTCCTCCAGCAGTACCCCAACAGCGCAGCGAAGCAGAGTCTGCTGGAAGCGCTGATGGCTTCGTATCAGCAGGCTGGAGACGCGGCGAAGACTCTGGATGCGGCGAAGCGGCTGTTGCAGGTCGACCCGAACAACCTGCGCGCTCTTACCTTCGTTGTTTATCTGGAGCACACGCAGGCCAACGGCAACCAGGCACAGCTGGATCAGGCTGCCGCCGACGCGCAAAAGGGACTCAGCGCTTCGAAAGACCAGTGCATGAGCGACGCCGACTACGAGAAGGTGAAGGACGCCGCCACGCCGATCTTCTACAGCGCCATCGGCGCCGACAGTGTGGCGAAAAAGGATTACAAGGGCGCTATCGACGCGTACACGAAGGAACTGAAGAGCTATAAGGATCCCAATCAGACCACGCAGGTTCCGGCGCTGCTGGACACGGTTTACCTCGGCCAGGCATACCTGCAGCAGACCCCTCCGGACCTGAAGGATGCGGTTTGGTTCCTGACCCGCGCGGCGCAGTTCGCGAAACCGCCTTACAAGGCGCAGATCGAGAACACGGCGCTGTATTGGTACAAGAAGTACCACTGCGCACAGAACAACGGCGCGTGCATGGCGAATCCGGACGGATATCAGCAGATCCAGCAGGCGGCCGCGACTCCGGCCAATATCTTCCCGCCGTCCGATTACAACCCGACCCCCGCTCCTCCGCCACCATCACCGGCTGAGCTGGCTCATCAGGCGATCGCAGGGATTCCCGCCTGCGCAAATGCGACGCCGGCGCCTCCGCCGACGCAGCCGAATCAGGCTGGTGGCACGCCGAACCCGGCCGACGGAGCGACCACCTCTCAGAATGCGACTCCTCCAGCGGGTCCAGCAGCGGCGCCCGCGAGCACTCCCAGTTCTATTCCTGCTGCATGCACCGATGCCCTGAAGAACAATGTGGCCCTGGCCGACAAGGAATTCATTCTGGCCAACGGCGATCCGGCGGATCAGGCTGCAGTGTGGAGCGTCATGAACGGAGTGACGGCACAGGTACCTGGCCAGGTCGTCTCGGCGACTCCGGATCAGGTGCAGCTTGCGGTCACGCAGGACGCACAGCAGGCCAACAAAGCGGACTTCACGATCAACATGAAGACTCCGCTGAAGGAAATGCCGAAGCAGGGCGACAAGGTGACGTTTATCGCTACCTTTGATTCCTATACGCAGAATCCGCCCATGATCGTGATGAAGGACGGTGAAGCACCCGCTGCGAAGAAGGCGCCGGTGCATCATGCGCCCGCGCACACCACGACCCACCACACGCGGCCTCACGGCGCACGATAACCCGGTTCTCCGGACAGAAAGGGCAGCCCGCGCGGCTGCCCTTTTTTGCTGCTAGGCTGAAATCAGATGCGAACCTCGATAAGCAGTGGACGCGGCGGGCGCGTCCGGGTCTGGTCTGCCGTATTTCTGGCATTGAGCAGTGCATGTGCGATGCATGTCTGCACTGCCCAGGCTTCGGGGTCTGCAGAGTCGCAGTACACCACCTTCGAGAGCCGCCCTGCGCAGCAGATGGAACCTGCCGATGCCGCAGTCATCCGGAAGAAGCATCACGAGGTCGTGACCGAGGCAGCGTTCTGGGGTTACGACCTGAACAGCGGCCAGTGGACAGCCAATCAGGTCGTCTGCCCGGACATTCCCGATGCCGTCGTGCTCCACTATCGGCGCGCTGGCGCGAAAGGCGAGTCGCTCTTCACGGCGGTCGTGCCGCACGAAGCAGGGAGGGTGCTGATCGTCCCTGTGCTCTACCGCGGCTCGACGCCCTTTGAATCCGCCCTCAATGCGAAACGGACCATGTCGGTCTTCAACCAGGCGGTTCCGGCCGAAGTGGCGCAGCGCGACGCGGCACCCGACGGGCACTGGCTTCAACTGGCGATCACGTATGCGGTGATTGCAGGGGCCGAGCCGCGCGTGCCCAAACATCCGGAGCAGCAACCTGGATTGATGCAGGCACCCGACCCGACACTCAAGGTTTCCGAAGCCGAGCACACCCGCGAGATTGTCTTCTCGGACAGGCAGGCCCCGCGCAAATACACGGTGTGGACGGTCGACCTGAACCAGCAGGGGCGCGTCACCGAAGCAGGAATTCGCGTCATCTCCGACTTCGAGTCTGCGCAAACGACAGCGTCTGAGCCGGCTCCCGGCAGCGAGCCCGACACGAAACGCAAACCCAAAAAGGTGAAGGAACAGGAAGAGCCGAAGGTCAGGGTGGTGCAGGAACTGCCGGATCCAGGCGCGAAACCCGCCCCGCAGCAATGAAAAGGCTATATCAGCCCGTTCCTGGCCTCAGCCGACGAAATCCACCTTCACCGGTTGGGGAATAACGCCGCGCTCGTGTCCCATCTGAAGCAGCCGGCGAATCGCTTCTTTCCCGTCTTCGCCATAGTCGAGCGTGCGCTCGTTCACGTACATGCCAACAAACTTGTCGGCGAGATTCGTGTCGAGGTCGCGGGCGAACTGCATCGCATACGCCAGCGCCTCGTCCCGGTGATCGAGGCCGTGCTGAATGCTGTCGCGCAGGGCACGCGTCACCGTGCTGATGACCGGCTCGCCGAGCGAGCGGCGAATGGCGTTCCCGCCAAGCGGCAGGGGAAGGCGCGTCTGCTCGCGCCACCACTCACCCAGATCGAGCACTTTGCAGAGACCGCTGCGCGACCAGGTGAGCTGACCTTCGTGGATGATGAGCCCGGCCTGGTAATTGCCCGCGAGCACTTCGGGGATGATTTTGTCGAAGGGCACAACCGCCGTTTCGATCTCAGGCGCGAAGAGCTTCAGCGCCAGATACGCGGTGGTCAGCGTGCCCGGAACCGCCACCCGGATACTGCGGATCTCGTCGAGGCCGTACGGCTTCGTCGAGATGATCATCGGACCGTAGCCCTCGCCCACGGAGCCTCCGACCGGCATCAGGGCGTAGTTGTCCTGAATGTATGGGTAAGCGTGGAACGAGATGGCCGTTACATCGTAAAAGGCCTCGTGAATAGCCCGCTGATTCAGCGTCTCGATGTCGCAGAGCACGTGAGTGAACTTGTAGCCGTTGACGCGGACCTTATTCGTGGCGAGCCCGTAAAACATGAACGCGTCGTCCGAATCGGGACTATGGGCGATCCTGATCTCACGAACCGCAGGAGGGGCGGGCGTTTCCGCCGATGTCGGAGAGGTACTCAAGGCTGAACCTTTCGGAAGTGCTTCTGCTCTATTGTCCTATAAGCGCCTGCGGATAAGGTTGACGCCGGAGTAATGATTCGGCCGTGCTATCCGCTCGCCCCCTGCACGGCATTTCGTCCAACCAGCCTAGAATGTCAGAAGAGCCTCTTGCCATGCGCACGCGCGCCCTTTGCCGGCCCATTTCGCTGCTGTTGGTCATCGTGACGTTTGCCGCCGCAGCATGGGCCGACTCCGCGCAAACCGGCACGGTTATCGCTCCGCATGTGAAGGTGAGCCTCCTGGTGCCTCCGGAGCAGATCTATCCGGGCCAAACCTTCACCGCCGGACTCGAATTCCAGATGGAATCCGGCTGGCACGTTTACTGGACAAACGCCGGCGACTCGGGTGAACCTCCGACGGTCGACTGGAAGCTGCCGTCGGGTGTGACGGCGGGAGCGATGCAGTTCCCTGCTCCGAAACGGCTGCCGCTTGGACCGCTAATGGATTTCGGCTACGACGGACAGGTGGTCTTCCCGGTGCGGATGCAGGTAGCCACCAACTTCAAAGCGCCGGCGGCGCAGGTGCAAATTGCCGCGCATCTCACCTGGCTCGTCTGCCGCGAAGTATGCATCCCCGGCAAGGGGGACGCCTCGCTGACGCGACCAGCGTTAGCGAGCCAACCTGCGTCTCCTCACGCGGACGCCGCAGCGCAGGCCCTCATCGCGCAATACGAAGCGAAGCTGCCCAGACCGCTGCCGGCCAACGATGCGGCGAAGTTCCGGACGACACCACAGGGCTTCGTGCTGGACGTCGACACCGGCAACCAGCAGACCGGAGCCGAGTTCTTCCCGCTGGATGAAACGGTAATTACGAATGCCGCTCCGCAGCCGCCGAAGCCGCTCAGCAGTGGCGTTGAGCTGACACTGAAGAAAGACGAGAACCTCCAGGGCTCTCCACAGACCCTGAATGGCGTGCTGGAACTGGCCGATGGTTCAGCGTATGTGGTGCACGCCACGCCGGGCGACCTCGCCCAGAGCCAACCCGCAGCCGGATTCACCGGAAGTACCGGGCAGATTGCGCGCGCCGCCGGCCTGGCATTTCTGGGCGGCGTCCTCCTCAACCTGATGCCCTGCGTCTTTCCTGTCCTGTTCATCAAGGGGTTGGCGCTGGTGCAGTCGTCCCAGCAGCAGCGGCCCCAACTACGCGCGCACGGCTGGGTGTACACGCTCGGCATCCTCGTCTCGTTCTGGGCGGTAGTCGCGGTACTGCTGGCGCTGCGCGCGGCAGGGCGGCAGCTGGGCTGGGGTTTCCAGTTCCAGTCGCCGATCTTCCTCGCCGTGATGGCCATGCTGCTGTTCTTCCTGGGACTCGCGCTCGCCGGGCAGTTTGAGATTGGGCTCTCGCTCACCAGCGCCGGCGGATCGCTGGCGCAGAAGCACGGATATGCCGGCAGCTTCTTTACGGGAGTGCTGGCGATGGTCGTCGCCACGCCCTGCACCGCTCCTTTCATGGGAGCGGCCGTTGGCTACGCGCTGGCCCACTCCGCCGCGGTCAGTTTTGCGGTGTTCACGGCCCTCGG
>DATEPN010000077.1:0-10566 GCA_035273225.1 Acidobacteriaceae bacterium
TCCCGCCTCCCCCGGGTTCCCAGGGCATCTACTGTTTCTGGCACCGCTGCATTCTTCCGGCAGCATGGTATTTCCGGGACTATCACTGCTGCCTGCTGATCAGCCAAAGCTTTGACGGCGAGTTGATCGCGCGGACGATTGCGCTGCTGGGGTACAGCACGGTGCGCGGATCGAGTACCCGGGGGGGCGCGGCGGGACTGATGGCCATGCGCGATGTGCTCGCGAGGCGGGTGGCGGTCATCTTTACGGCCGACGGACCGCGGGGGCCGATTTACCAGACCAAAGCCGGGCCGGTGAAGCTGGCGGCGATGACCGGAGACCCTATCGGCAGCTTTTACGTGCATCCGGAGCGCGCGTGGGAGATGCGGTCGTGGGACCGCCTGCTGGTACCGAAGCCGTTTTCGCGCGTGGTGGTGAGCTGGGCGCGGTACGTTGCGCCACCTCCGGTGGATGCCGATGCCGAGGCGATCGAAGCGAAACGGCAGGAATTGAACGACACGATCGAGCGGGCGCGGCTGCGGGCGGAAGAGCATTCGGCACGACGGCACAGATAAAATCGGCTCAGTGCTCGTCTCGGATTTCAGTTTTCATCTTCCCGAAGAACTGATTGCGCAGGAGCCCGCGGCGGACCGCGCAGGTTCGCGCATGCTGACGCTCGACCGCAGCACGGGATGGTGGGAGGATCGGCAATTTCGGGACTTCCCTGCTCTGCTTGAGCCTGGCGATCTGCTGGTGCTGAATGACAGCCGCGTGATTCCGGCGCGGTTGTTTGCGCATCGCGGCGGGCTGCACACGCAGGCCAATCATCAGATCACGGGGCGCGTGCAGGTGTTGCTGGCGGAACAGCTTTCCGAATGGGAGTGGAAGGCGCTGGTGCGTCCCGGGCGCAAGGTGCTGACGGGCGAGTCGCTGGTCTTCGGTGCGAACGAACTGCGGGCGATGGTGACGGCGCATGGGGAGTTCGGCGAGCGAACGATTCGCTTTGAGCCGGTGGCGGACTTCTTCGGGACAGTGGAGAGGCTTGGCCACATGCCACTGCCGCCCTATATCCATCGCGAGGACAAGGCGGGCGACCGCGAGCGGTATCAGACGGTGTATGCGCGGGAGCGGGGGTCGGTGGCGGCTCCGACGGCGGGGCTGCACTTCACGCCGGAGGTGCTTGCGGCAATCCGGGCGCGCGGTGTGCAGATTGCGTCGGTCACATTGCACGTGGGACTCGGGACGTTTCAGCCGGTACGGGTGGATCGCGTAGAGGATGTGAAACTGCATGCGGAGAGGTACACGATTTCAGAGGAATCAGCGGCAGCGCTGAACGCAGCGCGGCGCGAGGGGCGAAGGATTGTGGCGGCGGGAACGACCACGGTGCGCACGCTGGAGCACTGTGCGCGTGAGGCGGAGGAGTTTGCGCCGCACTCGGGGTCGACGAGCATCTTCATCGCGCCGGGATTCGAGTTTCGCGTGATTCGCGCACTGCTGACGAATTTTCACCTGCCGCAGTCGACCTTGTTGATGCTGGTGAGCGCGTTTGCGGGACGGGAGCATGTGCTGGACGCGTACCGGCATGCCGTGGAGGCAAAGTACCGGTTCTTCTCTTACGGCGATTGCATGTTCATCTCCTGAGCGGCGCGCGCCGCAAGAGCGGTGGGGGACGGCGCGCGGGCGGCAAGGTAAGATAGCTGCATTGCGGGCTCGGACCCCAGGCCGGAGGACCCGATGATGGCAGCAAGCCGAAGCCGAGTGAGCTTGATGGCCAGTGTCGGCGCACACGCGCTTGTGCTGGCTCTGCTGCTGCTCGCGCTGCGCACGCGCCATGTCCGTCCGGTTTTCATGCAGAGCCGCTGCTGTTCTGTCGCGCTGTACTGGTCGCCTGGCGCGGCTCCGGGGAGTCCAAAGCCGAAGCGTGCACCGCACCGGAAGCGTTCTGCTCCGTCGCCGGTGACCGCGAGCAAGCCGATGCTGGCGTCGGCGCCAAGCGTCACGGCACAAGCAGCGCAGTCGCAAACGGGCATGACCTCACCGCAGCAACTGGCGTCGATGGGGATTGGCGAAGGCGATCAGAATGCCGAACCGGCGCTGCCGGTCTTCCGTCCGGCACCGGATGTAGCGGACCGGTCGCTGCTTCCGCCGAAGGAACAGAAGGTCATTGTTGAAGTGGAGATCAGCGAACTGGGCGATGTGACGAGTGAGAAGCTGGTTCAGGGTCTGGGCAACGCGCTGGACCGGATCGTGCTGGAGACAGTGAAGGGATGGCGCTTCCGGCCGGCCACGCTGAACGGAACCGCCATTGCCTCGGTGGAGGATCTGGTCTTCCCGTTCAATCAGGACTACGATCCGGAAGCGAACCCGAGCTAGATCAGATGCAGCAGGTGCACTCTTCCTGCCCGCAATACGAACAGCAGGAACAAGCGCCGCCGGCAATCGACGGGATGACGAGGACTTCGTCGCCATCCTTGAAGGAGTACTTCTCGTTACCGAGGAAGCGGATGTCTTCCTCGTTCACGTAGAAGTTGATGAAGCGGCGCACCTGACCGGACTCGTCGCGCAGATGCGAGCGCAGCGCGGGAAACTTCGTTTCGATCTCTGAGATCAGCTGCGGCAGATTGCCTGCGCTGGACTGAATCTCGCGCGTGCCGTCGGTGTGCTTCTGAAAGGCGTTCGGCAACAGGACTCTAACGGACATACGTTTCTCCCACTTCCAGTGCGTTCTCTTCGCGGCGTTCCTGCAGCCAGGCTTCGAAATCGCCGAGGCGCGGACGAACGGCGGCGTGCTGCTCGTAGGCTCCCTGCAGGACGTCGGTCGTCTTGAGGCCATTGCCGGTGATGCAGGTGACGGTCAGTTCGTCGGGCTGAATGCGGCCGTGCGCGTAGAGGCGCGCGGTAACGGCGGTGGTTACGCCGCCAGCAGTTTCGGTGAAGATGCCTTCGGTCTCGGCGAGTTCCTGGATGGCGGAGACGATCTCGATGTCGGAGACGTCTTCGGCCCAGCCGCCGCTCTCGCGGATGGCGCGCGTGGCGTATACACCGTCGGCCGGATTGCCGATGGCCAGCGAACGGGCAATGGTAGAGGGCCGCTGCGGCTCGATGTGGTCGGCGCCGCTCTTGACGGCCTGGGCGATGGGCGAGCATCCGGTAGCCTGCGCGCCGAAGAAGCGCACTTGCTTGTCTTCGACCAGGCCGAGGGTGATCAGCTCTTTGAAGGCCTTGCGGATTTTGGTGATCAGTGAGCCGCCGGCCATGGGGACGACAACGTTGTCGGGCAGGCGCCAGCCCAGTTGCTCGGCGATCTCGAAGCCCACGGTCTTGGAGCCTTCAGCGTAGTAGGGGCGCAGATTGACGTTGACGAAGCCCCAGTTGTAGCGGTCGGCGATCTGCGAGCAGAGGCGGTTGCAGTGGTCGTAGTTGCCGTCGATGCGGACGAGCGTCGCACCGTACACCTGGGTGTTGAGGATCTTGGCGGGCTCCAAATCGGCGGGGACCAGGATGTAGGTCTTCAGCCCGAGGCGGGCCGCCTGCGCCGCGACGGCGTTGGCCAGGTTGCCGGTCGAGGAGCAGCCGACGGTGTCGAAGCCGAAGAACTTCGCGTTGGCCAGCGCCACAGCGACGACGCGATCCTTGAAGCTCAGGGTCGGCAGGCAGACGGCGTCGTTCTTGATCCAGAGATTCGTTGCGCCGATGCGCTCGGCGAGGCGCGGCGCACGCAGGAGCGGCGTCCACCCCGCGGGGGTTTGCGGCTTGTAGTCCTCGGGGACGGGCAGCAACGCCTGGTAACGCCACATGCTGGAGGGTCCCGCGGCAATCGCCTCACGCGTGAAGGTCCGCTTCGCCGCGTCCAGATCGCAGATGACTTCCAGCGGAGAGAAGCACTCGTCGCAAATCGACAGCGGGGCGTTGTCATAACGCTTCCCGCATTCCCGACATCGCAGTTCGTATGCAGCAGCCATTCAGCCCTCTTTTTGAGAGAGGCGAAGGGGCAAAAACAAATACGGGCGCGTGACGTCGTGCAACCGCTACGGTACTGCGTGGATTCCGCGAGATGCGATACAGCCTGCACCCCGAATCTCATGTACCCCGCTTGTTACGGCGGGCGAGAGTTGACACCGATGTCCCGAATTGCTCGGGCCGGTTGTCGTGGCGTCACAGGGCCCGTCCCTCAGCCACTCTGCATGAAATTCAGGCTCGCTCTTTAGGAGCAAACTTGAATAATCTTTTGATATCACAGACAGGAACTCGATGCAACAGCGGCTGCAGCGATTGGGGATATCCGCGGGTTGACGCAGCAACAACTTGCGGCGAGCGGCGGAGGCTCCAGTCTGGCAGGAGAGAGGGAGAGCATGATCACGATTTTGGGCGCGGGCGGCGCGATTTCGAACGAACTGGTGAAGCTGCTGCGGGCAGAGGGCAAGCCGTTCCGGCTGGTGCGGCGGGGCGCTGCGACGCAGGACGGGGCCGCTGAGGTGGTTGCGGCGGATTTGTCGGATCAGGATCAGGCGATCCGGGCCATCGCGGGATCGGAACTCGTCTTTCTTCTGGTCGGGCTCAAGTACGACCACAAGCTCTGGGCGGAGATGTGGCCGCGCATCATGGCCAACACCATCGAGGCGTGCAAGCGCGCCGGGGCCAGGCTGATCTTCTTCGACAACGTGTACATGTACGGGCGCGTGGACGGCCCGATGACCGAGGAGACGCCGTTTCACCCGACGAGCAGAAAGGGCGAGGTTCGCGCCAGGATTGCCACTTCGCTCATCGAGGAATGGAAAGCCGGAAATCTCACGGGGATGATCGCACGCTCGGCGGATTTCTACGGGCCAAACACACCGACCGGATTGCCCAATGTGCTCGTGTTCGATCCATTCAGCAGGAAGCAAAAGGCGTCATGGCTGATCGATGATTCCCTGCCCCATTCGCTGACGTACACGCCGGATGCCGCGCAGGGGCTGAAGATGCTGGCCGCAAGCGACTCTGCATGGAACCAGACCTGGCATTTGCCGACCACGCCGAATCCGCCGAACGGCAAGGAATTCATTGCGATGGCGGCGGAGGCATTCGGAGTCGCGCCACGGTATCAGGTGCTCAGCCGTCCCATGGTCCGCGTGGTGGGGTGGTTTAAGCCGATTGTCGGGGAGATCTACGAGATGCTGTACCAGAACGACTCGCCGTACCTGTTCGACTCCTCGAAATTCACGCGGGCTTTCGGGTTCAGCGGCACGGCGTATGCGGAGGGAATTCGCGCCAGTGCCGCTTCGTACCCGCGAGCCTGATTGTCAGTCAGCCTGCCACTGGAAGCAGAGGCCGAACCCGTCGGGGTCCATGAGGTACAGCTGCTTCATGCCGTAGGGGGCGGTCTTTGGCGGTTTGACGTCTACCCCTCGTTCCAGGAGTTGTTTGTAGGCGCCGTCTACGTCGGGACAGCTGATGAACAGGCAGGTATCCCAGTGTCCGCGAGTCCGATTGTGCTCTTCGCGGGAGGGGCGCTGGTCGTCGAACTCATAGGCGGTGTTGAGCATCAGCTCGGCGTCGCCGAGGCGCAGCAAACACCAGTGGAAGCGGTCCTCTCCGCCGAGCGCCGGCGAGGTGGTGACGACCTCAAAGCCCAGCCTGTCACGATAAAACTGCACAGCGGTGGGCATATCGTAGACCTGCAGCAGCGGAGCCAGTCCGCGCGCCTCGATCATCGGGTATCTCCTTGTTCTGCCACATTCTGAACCCTATGGAGGACTGCGGACATCCCTCAATAGAGGAATCCTTGTGCCCACGATGAGTCCAGCGGTTGAAAGCACAGCGGTTGGCATCCATCCGCCGTCGTATCGCCTGCCCGCGCAGACGCGCATTGGTCTCGTGCGGCTCGCCGTCTCGAACCTGGAGCGCTCGATCGCCTTCTATGGCGGCGTGATTGGCCTGGCCGTCCTGGAGGGTACGGAGCGCTCCGCAAGGCTGGGCACAGCGGCGAACGGAACGATTCTGGAACTGGAGGAGCAGGCCGCGGTACGGCCGCTGGGGCGCACAACACGGCTGGGGCTGTATCACACGGCGTTCCTGCTGCCGTCACGCGAGGATCTCAGCAGCTTTGTCCAGCACTTGCGGCGAAGCGGCGTGCCGTTCGCGGCCAGCGATCATGCGGTGAGCGAAGCGGTGTACCTGACGGATCCCGACGGGCTGGCGGTGGAAGTCTATGCCGATCGCGAGCGGGCAGCGTGGCCGTTCGATGGCCCGGAACTGGCCATGGACACGAAGCCTTTGCAGTTCGCGACGCTTCCGCAGGTCGCCGCGGACAGTTGGGGGGGCGCGCCGGCGGGAACGGCTATCGGACACGTGCATCTTTATGTCGGGGATCTGCCGACGGCGGCGCTCTTCTATCACGCGGCGCTTGGGCTGGACATCATGACGTGGCGTTATCCTGGCGCGCTGTTTCTTTCGGCGGGCGGATATCACCATCATGTGGGCGCGAACGTGTGGGCGGCCGAGTCCCCGGTGGCTTCGCATGGGGACCCGCGGCTTCTTTTCTGGGAGCTGGTGCTGCCTGCGAAGGAGGACGTTGCGCGCGCAGCGGACAGCCTGCAAACGGCGGGATTCTTCCGGCCGAATGCCGATTCTGCGTACACATTCACGGATCCGTGGGGGATTACGGTTCGGCTGACGTCGGGCAGCGATGCAGCTTTGCTTTGATGCTGCGCCGGATGTACGCCTGAGCAAGCCTTGAGCGGCCGCAGGTGTCGCGGATGCGGAAATCCTGACGGAAACTCTAAAGACGTTTTGTTAGCGCTTGTCTGCCAGCAGCGACGCGTGAGCACTCGGCGCAGGTTGTACGGTAGCGATCTTCGGCGCCGGACTCTGATACCAGTACGCAGGTAAACACACGGCCCCAAGGATCCCGGCCATCATGGCTGCAATGTAAGCCAATACGATCTGTCTCTTCATGACAGTCTCTCACTGTACTCAAAATGTATTGGGGGAAGAACACCCAGCCGGGGGATCGGAATCGTACTTCTGGGTGGACGGATGGTAGCACAGAGGAGGAATAAAGAAACAACAAAAATTGCCGAGAAGGGTGAAGTTGCCTTTAGTAATCAAAGCGACAAAGTACGAGTAACCATCATTCGCACAAAGATAATCTGTTTCGTGTTCGCACAGTAATCAAAGAGGAAGCTGGATTGCTGATCTGAGTGGTCGTGTCCGGAAGTCAGACGCTACACGACGCGGAGCACAACCACGGTTTCATCGTCGAAGCGGTCGCGTTTGCCCTGGAAGCGGCCGACTTCGGTGAGGATGCTTTCGGCCAGCCGCGAGGCTGACTTCTGGCGGTGCTTCTTCACGCAGGCGATCAGACGCTCGTTGCCGAACATCTCGCCGGCCCCGTTCTGGGCGTCGACGATGCCGTCGCTGAAGAAGACGACCGAGTCCCCGGGCTGCGTGGCGATGCTGAATTCTTCCCAGCTTGCGCTCGGGAACATGCCCAGGGGGAACCCCTCGGCGCGGATCGTCTCGATTTCCTCGCCGCGGCAGAACAACGGCTGAACGGCTCCGGCATTGGCGACCTGGAGGGTGAGGTTCTCGTCGTTCCAGAGGGCGTACAGCATGGTGACGTATTGGGAATCGAGGCGACGTTCCTGCAGCGCGTCGTTGAGGGTCTTCAGCATCGCTGCAGGCGTGAGCTTGCGGCCGGCGACGGAACGCATGACACCGCTGACCAGCGCGGCATAGAGCGCAGCCGGAGCCGCCTTGCCGCTCACATCGCCCAGCGCGATGGCGCTGCGGTTCGGGTCGTATTGCAGGAAGTCGTAGAGGTCGCCGCCGATGGTGCGCGCCGGCAGAAAGCGGGCCGAAAATTCCGCGCGCTTGTGCTGCGGCTTCTTTGGGGGAAGGAGGCGCAGCTGGACTTCTCTGGCCATCGCCAGGTCGCGCTCGAGGCGCTGTTCCTGCTGGGCGACGCGCTGGTAGAGCTGGGCGTTTTCGAGCGCGATGGCGAGTTGACCGGCAAGCGTCGTGATGGAGCGCTCGTGATCTTCAGTGAAGAAATGCGAGCGCGAGTGCTCAATGTCGAGCACGCCAATGGCGCGGCCCTTGTAGATGAGGGGGACGGCCATCTCCGAGCGGGTCTCGGGATTGATCATGCGGTAGCGCGGTTCCTTGCGGACATCGCCGACATTAATCACACGCTTCTCGCGAAGAGCCGCGCCGATCAGCCCCTGGTCCATGGGGATCGGATCCGCCGTGATGCCGGCCTCCAGTTCGCCAATGGCCGACGCTGGAGGAATGAGCCGTGGCGGCACAGCCGGCGACGATTCCCAGATGCTGCGGCGTTCTTCGGGCGGCTTTTCCTTCCCTTCAAATTTGTGGCGGAAGCGGATGGCCTGACGGCTCTCAAGGACCTGGTCGCGCTCGTTCACCAGCCAGACCGAGAGCATCTGGTAATCGATGATGCGGCGGATCAACTGTCCGACGCGCTGGAGCAGTTCGTCGGGATCGAGGATCGAGGTGATCTCGCGGCTGATCTCGTTGAGCACCTGGAGAGTCTGGGCCTGACGGGCGACACGCGTGTAGAGGCGCGCGTTTTCGATCGCCCCGGCAATGCGCGAGGCGGTAAGCGTGAGCAGGTGGAGGTGTTCCGGGGTGAAGTAGTTCAGCTGCTCCGACTGGATATCGATGACGCCGATGACGCGGTTCTTGGTGATGAGCGGAACCGCCAGTTCCGAACGCACGCCGGGATTGGCATCGATGTAGTTGGAGGCTTTGGTTACATCGTTGACGAGCATCGGCTCGCGGGACTGCGCCACCTGGCCGACGATACCCTGACCGAGCCGAATGCGCATGCGTTCGATTTCAGGCCTGTGGCCGATCTGGAAGCGCATACGCAGATCGCGCGTGCGCTCGTTGATCAGCAGGATGGCAAAGATGCGGTAATCGATGACGGCTCGCACCAGCGAGGCAGTTCGTTCGAGCAGGGTCTTCAGGTCGAGCGTGGTGTTGAGCGCGTCGGCGAGGCGGATGAGGAACTCTGTTTGCGGCGGATCGATGTGCGGCTGCGACGAGCGGCGGCTCTCCGGTGATGCCGGGCGGTAATCACCCTCCCAGACGTGCTCGCCAGGATCGGGGGGATTCTGCTGGGGCTCTTCGCTCACAAATCTCCTGTTCGGCACACGACGGCGGACGAGCGGAAGCGCGCTCCGCTCCGGGCCGAAAGCCATCATACGGTTTTATCAGCGCAGATGCATCGCGGTCAGGCGATGGGCGCTGCGGACCTGTTATACGTTCAGTTCGCGCACGATCGCGACGCTGGCGCTGGCTCCGATACGGTTCGCACCGGCCTCGAGCATGCGGCGCGCATCGGCGAGCGTCCGAATGCCGCCAGAGGCCTTGACACCAACGCGTCCACCGGCGATGCCACGCATCATGGCGACATCGTCGGGCGTCGCGCCGGCGGTCGAGAAACCCGTGCTGGTCTTCAGGAAATCCGCTCCGGCGGCAATGGCAAGTTCGGAGGCACGCAGCTTTTCCTCCACGCTGAGCAGGCAGGTTTCGAGGATCACCTTCACGATGGCGCCCGCTTCATGCGCAACCTCAACGACTCCGCGAATCTCCTGCTGGACGGCGTGGTTCTCACCACTCCTTAGGAGGCCGATGCTGATGACCATGTCGACGTCGTGCACGCCGAGCTTCACGAGCGCGGCCGCTTCTTCGCGCTTGGTGGTGCCCAGCGACGCGCCGAGGGGGAAGCCGACGACCGCTCCGACGGGAACGCCGGTTCCGGACAGTTCGGAAACAGCCAGCGAGGCCCAGGCAGGGTTGACCATCGCGCAGGCGAAGCGATGGTGCACCGCTTCCCTGCACAGCTTGATGACCTGGTCGCGGGTAGCTTCCGGCTTCAGCAGCGTGTGATCGAAGACGGCAGCCAGCGCGTCCCGGGAGCTGAGCGCCTGCTTCGCGAATGCCTCGGAATCAAAGCCGACTACTTCCAGTTCTTCTTCATCAATCAAGGGGCTATCCATTCGCGAAAACTCCGATCAGTGTGGTTCCATGTCAGGGGGCATCAGGCAGATATCCGGCAGATTGCGGTACCGCTCGGCGAAGTCCATGCCGTATCCGATGACGAACTTGTTGGGAATGGTGAAGCCGACGTAATCGGCGTCGATCTTCTCGAGACGGCGGGAGGGCTTGTCGAGCAGTGCGGCAATACGCACTGAGCGCGGGTGGTGCTGCTCGAGCAGGCTACGGAGGAAGTTCAGCGTCAGGCCCGTATCCAGGATGTCTTCTACGAGGATGACGTTCTTACCTTCGATGGGCTGATCGAGGTCCTTGATGAGCTTGACGGCGCCGCTGCTGCGCTTCCCTTTGCCGTAGCTGGAAACGGCCACGAAATCGAAGGTGTTGTCGACGGAGATGCTGCGCGCCAGATCCGCCAGAAAAATGGCTGCGCCCTTGAGGACGCCGACGAGAACGATCTTTTCGCCCGCGTAATCCCGATCGATCTGCCGGCCCATCTCCATAACACGCTGGCGAATGCTTTCGCGGCTGAAGAGGACCTCCAAATCCTGATGAATCCCGGTCGTGCTCACAGCCTCGATTATCTCC
>DATEPN010000078.1:0-3119 GCA_035273225.1 Acidobacteriaceae bacterium
GGTTGTCCGCGGACCGGACGCGGCCGGGGGACAAGATCCTGCTGAGCGGGACGATTGGCGACCACGGGATTACGATCCTGTCGCAGCGCGAGGGGCTGGAGTTTGAGAGCGCGCTGGCCAGCGACTGCGCGGCTCTGCATGAGCTGATCGCGGGGATGCTGGACGCGGCGGAAGACGGCGGCGATCTGCTGGGGATGCGGGTGATGCGCGATCCGACGCGCGGCGGCGTCGCTACGGTGCTGAACGAGATTGCGGACCGCAGCGGCGTGGGCATGCTGCTGCGGGAGAACGAGATTCCTGTGCGCGACGAGGTGCGTGGGGCGTGCGAGATGCTGGGGCTGGATCCGCTGTATGTCGCGAACGAAGGCAAGCTGGTGGCGGTGGTCTCGGCGGAGATTGCGGATCGGGTGCTCGGGGCGATGCGCCGGCATCCTTTGGGCGCGGAGGCGCGGATCATCGGCGAGGTGACGGAGCAGCCGGCGGGTATGGTGCTGATGAAGACCGGCGTCGGGGGCACGCGGGTGGTCGATGTGCTGTTTGGGGAGCAGTTGCCGCGCATCTGCTGAGTCACCCCAGGGCAAGCAACTGCCATGAGGCGATTGCCACCGGGTTTGCGCCGCGCCTGGTACCCGAATTTGTATACTGGCGCACATGTTCTGCCAGCGTTCTCTGTTCGCCTCCTGTGGCGTTAGTGTCCTTGCATTCTGCCTTGCAGCATCCGCTCAAACGACAACTTCTCCGGGGGCGCCGCGGCTGATCACGCCGAACGACCTTGCCAGTTTTCACGACGTCGGCAGTCCGGAGGTGTCGCCGGACGGGCAGTGGGTCGCGTACACCGTCTCGACGATCGACACGAAAGAGGACAAGCGCATCACCGACCTGTGGATGGTCTCCTGGGACGGGCAGCACGATGTGCGGCTGACCTGGAAGGGCGATGTGTCGGACGATTCGGATCCGGAGGATGCCGAGTCGTCGAGCAATCCGCGGTGGAGTCCTGACGGGCAGTACATCTCGTTCATGGCCGATCGCTCGGGCCACGGCAAGGGCGCGCAGGTGTGGATTATGGACCGGCGCGGCGGCGAAGCGCATCAGCTGACAGATATTAAGGACCACCTCTCGTCGTACGCGTGGTCGCCGGATTCGAAGAGGCTGCTGCTGGCGACGACTCCGGCTGAGCCCGAGGAGAAGGACAAGGAGAAGAAGGACGAGAAGGAGAAGGAAAAGCCGAAGCCGATCCAGATCGACCGTTACCACTTCAAGCAGGACATCGAAGGCTATCTGAAGGACAACGAGCGCACGCACCTGTACCTGTGGGATATCGCCACCAAAAAGCTCGAGAAGCTGACGACGGACACGAAGTTCGACGAGGAGAACGCGGTGTGGTCGCCGGACGGATCGCAGATCGCGTTCGTCAGCAATCATGATGCGGATCCCGACCGCAGCATCAACAACGATGTTTTCGTCGTGGATGCGAAGGCGAACTCCACGCCGAAGCAGCTGACGCACTACGACGGTCCGGATGAGGGGCGGATTGCATGGAGTCCTGACGGCAAGTCGATTGCGTTTCTGCGCGGCGATCCGCTGAAGCTGTGGCAGTACAGCGAGAACAAGCTGGGCATTGTCGCGGCGGATGGAAGCTCGGAGGCGCGGGTTCTGACTGCGGGGTTCGATCGGGCGGTCATGGGCCCGGTGTTCTCATCCGACGGCAAGTCGATTGACGTTCTGGCCGAAGACGACCGCAATCAGTACATCGCGCGGGTGGATGTGGCGACGGGGAAGGTGGAGCGCGTTCTGCCGGACACCGGGACGGCGATGGCGCTCAATGCGCGGGGCGGACATGCGGCTCTGGTCTGGACGACGGATCAGAAGCCGGGAGAGATTTACGCGTTCGAAGACGGCAAGCTGCGGGCGCTGACGCACCATAACGACGCGTTTCTCGCGCAGCTCAAGCTTGGCGAGACGCGCGATATTCAGGCTGTCGCGAAGGACGGGACGCAGGTGCATGGGCTGATCACGCTGCCTCCGGGGACGACGGCTCCGTCGAAGCAGCCGATGCTGCTGTTCATCCATGGCGGGCCGAACGGGCAGGATGCGCATGAGTGGGAGGTGCTGCGGCAGCTGTTTGCGGCGCATGGGTATGCGGTTCTGAATGTGAACTACCGCGGCAGCTCGGGGCGGGGCAGCGCGTACCAGAAGGCGATTGCCGCCGACTGGGGCCACCACGAGATCGACGACCTGATGGCCACAGTCGATGAGGCGATTAAGGAAGGGTACGCCGATCCGGACAAGATGGCCGTCGGCGGCTGGAGCTACGGCGGCATCCTGACGGACTACACCATTGCCAGCACGAACCGCTTCAAGGCGGCGAGCAGCGGGGCGGGCGTGGGCAATCCGGTGGGGCTGTACGGCATCGACGAGTACATCCTGCAGTACGACAACGAGCTGGGGCAGCCGTGGAAGGATACGCAGAAGTACCTCCAGCTGGGGTATCCGTTCTTCCACGCGGACCGCATCCACACGCCGACGCTCTACATGGGCGGGACGTCGGACTTCAACGTGCCGCTGAACGGCGGCGAGCAGATGTACCAGGCCCTGAAGAGCCTGAATGTGCCGGCGGAGCTGGTCGTTTACCCAGGGCAGTTCCACGGGTTCACGCGGCCGAGCTTCATCAAGGACCGGTACGAGCGGTGGTTTGCCTGGTACGACAAGTGGGTGCTGGGGAAGACGCCTCCGGCTTCAACTCCGGCGAGCCCGCCCAAGTCGTAGAAAGTAATCGGGAAGACGGGCAGCGATTCGTGGTCACGATCGGCTGCCCCGCAGGCCGATGGGCGCATCCCACAAGGTATGCCTGATCCAGCCGCTCCTGACCCGAAGCCGCAGACGAAGCACGAGAAGGACCCGAACTTCTACCGCGTCGTCGGCGCGTCCATCGTGATCCTGCTGCTGTTCTTCCTTGGGGCCTGGCTGTTGTTCAAATTCAGCGGCCGGCAGCTCACGCCCAAGGTGCAGACGAACCCAGAGCCGCACTCGGTGCTGGTGATGCCGGCTCCGGAGCGGCCGCCGGTGGTGCTGAGTTAACTCAGGACCATTGTCTATTCAGTATCGGGTACCCTACCCCC
>DATEPN010000079.1:0-3566 GCA_035273225.1 Acidobacteriaceae bacterium
TCGCGCGACAGGCAGTCCACCGCCCTCACGCCCGCGAATTACCGCTTTCGAGTCATCGGGACGGAACAACTCCACGGCCGGCCGAGCTACATCCTGCACGTCCAGCCATTGCGCGACGGCAAGTTCCTCTACCGGGGCAACGTCTGGGTCGATGCGGCGCAATACGCCGTCGAGAAGATCGAAGTGGAACCCGCGAAGAATCCCTCCTTCTGGATCACCAGCACCCAAATCGAGAACACCAACGCCGAGACCGACGGCATCTGGTTGCCGCAGACGAATCGCAGTGCGTCGAAGATTCGGCTCGGCGGCACCGCAGTGCTGACCATCGACTACGGCGCCTACCACATCGCCCTGACCGGCCAGCCTCAGCCGCAGACTTCCGAAGCAGCTTCCTCGCAGTAACAGGACGCGACACATCCACGCGGCAAGATGACAGCTTCTTAATTTGCCCGCTGTGCCTCCGGCGAACAGGGCAGTATCCCGCCGCATCGCGGTACCGCTGCTTGTGCCGGCATTTGTGGAGTATGATTTCGCCTGTTCGTTTGCGCCTTCGTTCCCCCAGGTTCTCATCCAGCCATCACACTCCCCTCTGTAGTGCGCGCCCTGGTTCGACTGTGATCGTCGAACCGCGTTGACTCACGTTGCTGAGTTGCTGCTGGTGTTCTGTGCGAAATGCGGCTTTCGACGACGGTCATCCCACGCATCTGCACAGGCAAGTGAAAGGACCCAGGTGAAAAGAACCTCAGTTTTACATCTCTGGCGCAACGCAGCCGCCTGCCAGGGATTCGGATCGGGGGTTTCGCTCCACAGCCACACCAACCAGTCTCGAGAGACGCTGAAGTTCCTGGCCATGCTCGGTGCTCGTTACGGACTCATGCGCGCGCTCATGCAGCGGCTCGAAGAACGATCGGCGGGCCGACACGGGCTCCCCGTCGACTACAACCTGAGCTACTGGACGCCGCCCATGCCGCCGAAGCTCGCCCTCGATCTGGAGAAGGCGCAGATTGAGAAGCTCGGCCTGGTTCCCGTCGTCTCGCTCTCGGACCACGACAACATCAGCGCCCCGCTTCTGCTGCGCTCCGTCATGGGCGAGCCGCACAGCCCCATCTCCGTTGAATGGACCGTCCCCTGGCGCGCGCAGGCGCTCCATCTCGGCATTCATAACCTGCCCGCCTCCTCAGCCTCCGAATGGATGCAGATCCTCTCCGCATACACGGCTCATCCCTCGGACGAGCAACTGCAGGCGATTCTGGCCGCGCTCCATGCCATCCCGGAAGTGCTGATCATCTTCAATCATCCGATGTGGGATCTCTACCGCGTGGGAGAGCCAACCCACGTTCGCGTGGTGAACGAGTTCCTGCGCCGGCACAAAACCTGGATGCACGCCATCGAGCTGAATGCCCTGCGGAACTGGAAGGAGAATCGCGACGCGCTTCGACTGGCCGAAGAATGGAACATGGTCGTCATCTCCGGCGGCGATCGTCATGGAGTCGAGCCCAACGCCAATATCAACCTGACCAACGCCTCCTCCTTCGACGAGTTCGTGCGCGAGATTCGCTGCGACCGGAGGAGCGTCGTCCTGTTCCTGCCGCAGTACGCACAGCCCTGGAAACATCGCATCCTGCGCTCGGCCATCGATGCCGTGCGGGAGTATCCTCACTTCCCGCCCGGCTCGCAGAAATGGGACGACCGCGTCTTCCACCCCGACCGCAACGGAGCGCCGCAGCCGCTGAGCGCCCTGTGGCCCGACGGCACGGCCCCCCGTCCCATGCGCTGGGGCATCGCAGCCCTGCAACTCATCGGGAGCAGCATGTTTTGGGGTACGCTCCCCATCGCGCGGGGTGGGCTCGACCAGTTCCAGCCTGCGCTCGAAGAATCCGACGTCTGACTTTCCGGCTTACTGCGGCAGCACCTCGATCGGCCCGCCTCCGACCACCTATCGTTCTACTGTCCCATCGCCGCCGTTCACCCCAGACACCCTGGGGGTTACCCCTGGCTAAGTTGTTGAAAATATGGGAGGGCAGGGGGTACTACCCCCCCGAAACGCCGGGGTAGCCGGTATCGTTGTGGCGGCGTTCACTCCTTCGCCGGGATCGGCGGGGCGTTCGGCCCTCTCCCATTCCCAGCCTCCGCAATCCGGAGTACATTCGTCGCATGTTGCCCAGAGTCGCTCCGCTGCTCCTGGCGGGCTTCGTGATCGCCGGCGCCGCGAGCGCGCTGGCGCAGTCGGCCATGCCGCCCATGGAAGGCATGCACGCCTTTCCTCCGCCGGACCAGCTTCCGCCGCCGGTGCGCATGACCGGCATCGGCAACTCGCACATCACCATCAAAGCCACGCCCGAAGCGCAGGCCTGGTTCGATCAGGGCCTCAGCCTTCTCCATGACTTCTGGGATTACGAATCGGCGCGCGCCTTCGAGCAGGGCATCCGCGTCGACCCCAACTGCGCCATGTGCTACTGGGGGCTCTCCCAGGCCGAAGGCATGCGCGGCACCGGGACGAAGATGTACGCCGACCAGGCGCTTGACCAGGCCGTGCGCCTCGAAAACAAAGCCAGCAAAACCGACCGCCTCTACATCGAAGCCGCGAAGGCCGAATCGCAGCAGGACGAAGGCAAGAGCCCACAGGCCATCGCGCTCTACCGTCAGCTCGTAAAGAAAGCCCCGCACGATATCGAGGCGCGCATCTTCCTCGCGAACGCGGTCGGCGACGGCTACGACGTCAAGGGCGAGCCGAAACCCGGCATGAAAGAAAAGATCGCCATCCTCGAAGGCGTGCTCAGGGACGCGCCCAACGACTCCGCCGCGAACCACTACTGGATCCACGCGATGGAGCCCAGCAAGCACCCGGAGCGCGCGATCGACAGCGCCGCGAAGCTGGCAAGCCTCGCGCCCACGAGCGGTCACATGGTCCACATGCCCGGCCACATCTACTACCGCGTCGGCGACTACGCGAGCGCCGACCGCTGGTTCACCGCATCCACAGAGGCCGATGAGCGCTACCTGCGCGAGCAGCACGTCAGCGTCGACGACGACTGGAACTACGTCCACAACCTGATGTATGCGATTGCGAACCGGATGGAACAGGGCCGCCTCGCCGATGCGAACGCCCTCTCCGATCACCTGGCCGCCGCACACGGAGAGCTTTCGGCCTCTCTGTACATCTGGAACGCCCGCGATCAGATCACCCGCGTCAGCCTGCGTCTGCCGGTCGCCCTGCGCACCGGCGACTGGTCCGCTATGCTGACCCAGCTCGACAGCGCCAAACTGCCTGACTCCGACAAAACCACCAACCTGCGCTTTCTCCGCGACGAACTGCGCAGCTTCGCCACCGGCATGCTGGCCCTGGAGAAGGCCGACGTAGCCGCGGCGCAGGCCGCGTCGTCCGCAATCGACGCGGGCCTCTGGCGCCAGGAGCACGACGCCAGGTCGGACTCGGATGCCAAACAGAAGGCAGAGGCTGCGGCGGCCGCGAAGAAGAACGACAAGCCCACCGCCCCCCTCGATCCGGATGCGTTAGCCGGTCCGCTCCTGCAGTCGCTCAGCATCGCCTCCCTGGAGCTGCGCGG
>DATEPN010000080.1:0-14862 GCA_035273225.1 Acidobacteriaceae bacterium
TCCAGGTGAGTTCCCTCAATGGGCGTACGAGTGCCGAACGCACCGCCCGAAATAAACCGACGACTGCGTGCGCGAGCGATGGTGCTGGCCCTGCGCTATACGGCGCTGCGTCTCGGCGATGTGGCGATGCTGGCGCGTGACGCGTCACCAGGGACGGTAAGCGCTGGCGCATTTTCCTGCGGACGGAGAAGAGCGGTAAGCCGGTGTTCCTGCCGATCCCCGCGGAGATGAAAGCCGCGCTGGATCTCGTTCCCCTGCCGCCTGGCTGCGACGGTGAATCGAAGCACTTCTTCTGGAACGGCGTCAGCTCCGAGTGTTCGATGAAAAGCGTTGTAGAGCGTTGCCCGCGGTCCGCCTTCAGGAAATCGGGCGTTGCCCGCGCGCATGCCCACCGGTTTCGACACACGCTGGCGACGGAACTGCTGGGTCAGGGTGCGTCGTTCGAGGATGTGGCTGACGTGCTCGGCAATAGTCCCGAGATCCGCGCCGGGCACTCTTGGGCACGTTTGGGGACAAAGCGAATTCTGGGCTGGAACCGATTGAAGAAACGACTGCTTAGCTGGTGCCCGGAGGGGGACTTGAACCCCCACGGAGGGTAAGCTCCTGCGGATTTTAAGTCCGCTGCGTCTGCCAGTTTCGCCATCCGGGCAACATGAAAGGGCTGGACCTATCGTATCGAAATCGAGCATCGGAGAACCGCCCAACAGAAAAGCGTGCCCGCAGCGCAGGCACGCTTCTGTCAAAGGCAGGACGCGCGATCAGTGCGGCTTGCGGTATTCGATCTCCTCGCCACGCAGATAGTACTCGGCCGAGCAGCTGTCGCCGCCGCAGATCATCGATTCCAGGCCGAAGAACTGCGCACGCGTAATCAGCCCCAGGGCGCCGCAACGCGGGCAGGCCAGCACCGCTACAAATGGATTGCGCGCATCGCCCATTGGCGCGGCGTTTTCCAGCACAAAGAGCGTTCCTGGTTCCATCTGTTCCGGTATCCACTCATCCAGCATTTGTAGCTCTTGCTGCATTCCAACCCTCCTGTAGTGTGCTGTCCTGTTTGGCGTTGACAATCTTCGGGGCTAAAGGCGAGGGATTCTCTGGCTGTGATGCGCCTCCTTTGAATCGACAACTGCGGAACGTCCCCGCAACCGAACCATTGCTGTTCCGTTGAACCCTGCGGGGCCAAAAACGGTGCGGCCAGAGCAACGAGTGAGGGCAGATCGCTGGAGTTTTGCGGCGCGGGGGATGCTGCGGTAGGTTGCATCGGCCTTGGTCGTGCTCGAACGTGACTCGGGCATCACAGGCGGCGTCCCGGCGGTCGCCACAGAATGCCGCTGATCGCGTGGATGCGTAACAGCGGTAAATGGCGGCCCGTCAGTTGACGCCATTCTCATTAGACGCTCGCGGCATGTCAACGAAATCCGGCAGGCGCATAGTATCGCCGGAGGTTCACCGCGCCGTCACCGCAGTCACAGCGGCCTTGACTGCCTCGGCGATCTGCTCGATCTGCGCCGGCCCGAGATACGGATGCATCGGCAGGCTCAGCACGCGTTCGGCCGCGCGTTCGGCGTGGGGAAAACTACCCGCGCGTACAGCCATTCCGGCGTACACCGGCAGCAGGTGCAGCGGCGTGGGATAGTGCACCGCCGTTGGGATGCCCGCCCCATGCAGCGCCTTCTCGACGGCGGCGCGATCGTCGACTTCGATCGTGTACTGGGCCCACGCGCTGCTGCGGTCCGGCAGAACGCGGGGCGTGGAGACGACCTCGCGCAGCAGAGCCGTATACCGGTCCGCCACTTCGGCGCGCGCGATGAGCTCCTCATCAAATGCCTCGAGCTTCGCCAGCAGGACCGCAGCCTGTATCGTATCGAGCCGTCCGTTGATGCCGATGCGCGTGTGACGATAGCGCGCCGACTGGCCGTGGTTGCGCAACTCCAGCATCGCGGCAGCGAGCGTGTCGTCGTTGGTGAAGCAGGCGCCGCCATCCCCGTACGCGCCCAGCGGTTTCGATGGGAAGAAGCTGGTGCAGCCAATCGTCGACACGTTGCCGGAGTGTCGCCCCTTGTACAGCGCCCCGAAGCTCTGCGCAGCGTCTTCGATGACCGACAGGTGGTGACGCTCGGCGATTGCGTTCACCGCGTCCATATCGGCAGGCTGACCGTAGAGGCTCACAGGCAGAATGGCTCGGGTGCGTGGCGTGATGGCGTCTTCGATGCGCGCCGGGTCGATATTCCACGTAACGGGTTCGATGTCAACGAATACGGGCCGCGCACCGAGCAGCGTAATCATCTCGCCGGTCGCGAAGAATGTGAACGGCGTGGTGACAACCTCGTCGCCCGGCCCGATGCCGAGAGCCATCAGCGCCAGCAGCAGCGCGTCTGTGCCGCTGGCGCAGCCAATGGCATGTCTGGCTTCGATGCGGGCCGCCAGCCGCTCCTCGAGTTCCTGTACTTCCGGGCCGAGAATGAACCGGCCGTGCTCAAGAACTGCCTGGATGCGGGCATCAATACGCGGCCTCAGGCGCTGGTACTGGGCTCGAAGGTCGACGAAGTCCATGACCCTTTATTGTCGCTTATCCGCCGCCATTCACGAGACGAATCGCGCGACCAGCCAGGCGAGCGCGGCGCTGACCACCACAACGGCCACATGCCAGACGATCACATGGATGGCCTTCAGATTGGGGCAGTGGATTTCCAGCATCGCGAGTCCGGCCAGCCCAGCCAGGGTGCCGCATGCCAGAGCGGCCTCACTGCGGTCCAGGACAGATCCGCGGCGCAGCAACAGGAGCAGCAACAGGCCCGTCGGCAGCGCAACGCAGACACCCGCGACCAGACAGGGTATGCCTTCATGCACCAGGTGAATCGTGCTGTATCCGCGAAAAAGCAGCGCGAAAAGCAGGGGGAACCCAAGCGCCGCGAGCAGCAAAGCCTCGCTCCCCCGTTTAGGTCCCGCCGCCGGCCGCATGCTGCGCGCCGAGGCGACCGAGGTGACCACAGCCACGACGAGCAGCGTGGAGAAGATGAGGGTGCGATCCACTACAGAGAGGACGTGGAAGCCGTGCGGCCCGAGGAGGACGCCGGCCACCATTGCGGCAAGCGCAAAGACACTCAGGAACAGCAGCGCCGATCGGGTCACGGAACCGAGCGGGCGCACGCGCCGGAGGTCGCCAAGGATCGCATCCTGGGCACGACGAACTCCTGCCGCCACCGCGGCGTCCTCCGGTGGTCGATTCGCCGCCTTCGCCAGCAGATCGTCGATGGGATCAGGCTTCAACGCGTTTCTCCCTTCGACCCAGCAGAGTTCGCAGCGTGCGATAGGCACGATGCGCCTTCTGGCGGACGGCTCCTGCCGTCGATGCGGTGGCGCGCGCCACTTCGTCCACACTCAAGCCTGAGACCTTCAGCAGGAGAACGACTTCTCGCTGGCTGGCCGGCAGCGCGGCAAGCAAAGTGTCCAGATCGGCGGTGTCTCCGGACGAAGTGGACGCTGGCGGCTCCGGCATCACTTCTACCTGGATCTCGCGCGTCTCAACCCGCCGCGATTTGCGATAGCTATCGAGCGAAGTATGCCGGGCAATGGCGAAGATCCACGGCAGAACAGGCTCGCCCCGTCGCCAGGTATGGCGAGCCTTGTGAATGCGCATCCACGTTTCCTGCATCAGATCGTCGGCAAACCTCCGGTTCAATGGCTGCACAAGAAAGTATCGCAACAGCACCGGGCTGACGCGCTCGATGAAAACCCGCGCCGCCGCTTCGTCCGCTTGCTGATAACCACACATCAGCGACTCCAGATCCGGCAGGGAAGCCGGGTCTCGCGAGGATGCGGCGGACAAGTGCGGAGGCTCTTGCAATATTGTTCCCGGGAGACGATCAGCATACAGCTTCGATCGGGAGCCGGCGTGAACAGGACGCATTCACGCCGGCTCGAGCGCCGTTAATCCTCGCTGCCGATCACAGCGACGCCATTGGCGGGTGCGTTGATGGTGGCGACACTCTGAGCAACGAGGTCGCCGTTCCAGTCCACGCGAAAGATGGAAAGGTGACTGACACTGCCGGCCCCGTCGATGACACCCATCCATCCGGAGCGGTAGGCGATGTCGGTGGGGGCTCCGTTGAATGAAGCGGCTACCGCCTGGACCTGAATGATCTGATTGCCGTAAACCAGGTAGCGCGAGACGCTCATGCTGGGCGAATTGGCGGAAAAGAGCCACGGCCCATCCAGCGCCAGCCAGCAGGGCGCGCTTTGCGTGCCCGATCCCGTCGTGGTGATGACTGCGTCATGGCGCACCAGGCTGATCTCATTCGCGTGCGCAACCGTGACATACGCCTGGTTGTCGCGGGTGACCAGCCCAAACGGCGCATTCACATTGCTGGGAATGTTGCTGACAAGTGTCGGCCCGCCGGAGACCCGTCCACGCCCGGCAAGATCCACCGTCTCGATGACATTGCTCTTCTCCGTGAGGATGAGCTGGTTTTCGAGTACGCCGACTTGCGCGGCCGATCCGTCGGCCTGGAGCAGCGTGGCGAGACCATCCGCTCCAGGGGCGACCGCAAATCGGTAGATGGGGTGCGACTCCACTGTCGCGGTCCCGAGGATGTAAAGGTGGCCGTGTCCAAAGGCAACGCTGACCGGACTGGACGCGGCGGGAATCACCTGATCGAGATGGAATCCGGCATCGGTGCGCGTCAGGATCGAGACGTTCCGGGAGGCGAAGTTCACGACTGCGACGCGATTGCCGGCGGCAGCGATACCGCCCGCGTTCCCGGCGACACCGCCGTTGCCGCCCGTCGCGACGCTGTCAAGCAGCTCGCCGGCGGTGCTGTAAACCAGCAATTGGTTCGGGGACGTATTCGAAGCCGTAACGACCAGCGTCTCTGAGTCGCTTTGCGCTGCAGCAGTAAGGACCATCGCACAGAGGACTGCGACGATGCCGAGGGTGCGAAACGCCTTCATAGCTCTCTCCAATCGGGAATAGGTGCCGTCGGCTGTGGTCGAACCAGGTGGTGCGGGGTCAGCATTTTGACGGTCGAATGCAGGTTCGCTGGAGACGCGCAAAAAGTTACGGTTGCCGAGAGAATTCTTTTGCGCACCCGCTTCTTGCCCGGCCACCCGGCGCAACCCCTGGAGGGGTTTCAGGGTTCTGCAAAAGGAGGAGACTTGTAGGGCGCGCACGGCCCTCGATGGAGCCGAAGGAGAAAACACAGAATGAAGAGACTTTTGAGTATCGGTCTGATTGCAATCCCGCTGGCGCTGGCTGGCTGTGGCGACCGGCAGGTGGTCGCGTACGGTCCTCCACCGGCCTACAGCATGGCGGAGCGGCGGGGCTTTGACGACGGGGTGCGTGCCGCGCACTGGGATATGCGGCACCGGCGCCGCCCGGACTTCGACGACCACGAACGCTTCCGCAATCCTCCCGTCCCCCCCGGCCTGCGCGAAGAGTACCGGCGCGGCTTCCACGAGGGATACGACCGGGCGCTCCGCGATCGGGATGATCGCTACGACCGCTACTAGCGCACGCCCCGATCAAAAAAAGGGATCGCGTCCGCGATCCCTTTTTGTTTCCTCGTTGTCCGATCAGAACACCAGCTTGCCCGAAATCTGCAGCTGGCGCGATGACCCGAAGTCTCCGACCGGGAAACGCGTCGAGTTCAGCTGCCCGAACGTTCCCGCGGTTCCGCCCGGCGTAAAGGTGGAAGCCGGTTGCGCGAAATTGACGTGATTGAGAATGTTGAACGCATCCGCGCGCAGCTGAAGCTGAAGGCGTTCCGTCAAATGAGTGTCCTTCTCCAGCGCGAAGTCGACGTCCTCAAATCCAGGCCCGGTGTACTCGCCGCGCCGCTCGTTGCCGAATCCCGTGCCGGGGCTCGACCAGATGCAGCCGCTGACCGGCGTCTTGCAAATGGCCTGCGGAATGAACTGAATGTTGTTGCCGGCGCGCACGTACTCGTAGCGCACGGGGCCGTTCACATTCGGACGTGTCAGCCCGGCAACACCATTGTTGGCCAGCGTCGTGTGCACGGTGAACGGGTTCCCGCTCTGCATCGAAGTAATGGTCGAAAACACCCATCCCTGCTCCAGCCGGTTGTTCTTCCAGGGCAGCGTGTACACCCCGCTCAGCACCCACCGATTGCGGACATCAAAGTCAGACGGACCGTAATCCCCGCGCGGGTTGTAGCTGTCCTGCGGTGTGCCGTACACCGTCGAAGCAAGGTTGTAAGAGTTGTAGTCGAGCGACTTGCTCCACGTGTAGGAGGTGCTGAACTGCAGGTTATTGCCAAAGTTCTTGTTCAGCGTCGCCCACAGCGCGTTGTAGTTGCTGTTGCCGGCACTCTCGCTGGTGAGGATGTTGCCCAGCGCCTTACCCGGAACAATGGCGCTGGTGCTGGAGACCTTCGTGAACGGACGAACGCCGTTGATCGGCTGATTCTCGTTCAGATACATCTGCAGATGCGTGCCCTTCGAACCCACATACCCGATTTGCAGCCCCATGGTGTTCGACAGCTGATGCTGCACCATCAGGTTGTAGCTCTGCATCTGCGGATTCCTGAAGTCCGGTGCGACGTTGTACGGTGCGATGGTGCCCGCCGCAGCCGCTGACGTGAAAGCGTTTTGCATGCTGAGCGCAGGGCTCGGCGCGCTCAGCTGGACCGACACCGGCACGGCGAACGGCGGGTTCGTGGCGAGACCGGTCACCAGGTTCGTCTCCGGCTGGTTGTAGAGAATGCCGTAATCGAGGTGGACGACGGTCGTGCCTTTGCCGTTGATGTCCCACGCGATCCCGAGGCGCGGCTCCCACAGATAGTTCTGGTGATAGGCAAGACGCCCCCGGCCATTGCTGTCTGCGCGCACCAGCGAGTCGCTCGCGGGATCGAAAAACACGAAGCGGTTCTGGCCCTCGGTGGGGCTGCCGTTCCACTCAAAGCGCAGTCCCACCTCGGCCGTGAGGTTGCGACGCACCTTCCACGAGTCAATCGCGTACGCGCCAACCGCGCTGGTGAAAATGCGGCTCGGACGCGTCCCCGGCGTGACGGTAAATGCCGTCGGCTCGTCGTTCAGGAACGCGGTGAGGTTCTGGAAGGTGAAGCTGCTGGTGTCACCGCTGAAGTTGGAATTGATGAAGCGCCGATACTCGCCTCCGAATCGGAAGGAGTGATTGCCCTTCAGCAGGCTGAAGGTGTCGGAGAGCACTCCGAGCGTGTCGCCCCGGCCCTGCGGCTCACCCGACGGTCCACCAAAGGTGAGGCTCAGATTCGTAACCGTGATCTGCGGCAGGCCGACGTTGCTGTTAATCCCGTTGCTGATGCCGTAGGTCGTCGGATTAGCTTTGAACGTGGGCGTGAACGTAATAAAGATGCGGTTCAGCCCGAACCGCACTTCGTTGACCTTGTTGGATCCGAAGGTGTGCGTCTCAACGACCGTGAGCAGCTGTCGCTTAGCCGGACGCGCATCCCCGTACCCGGGAATCGTGTCGGCAACCGTGGGGAAGAGCGGCTCGTTGCGCGAATCCTTCTGATACGCGTAGTAACCGTGCAGCCGATCGTTCAGCCCGATCTGATGCAGCACGTCCACCGTGCCCTGGTCGATCGTGACAATGGCGCTTCCTGATCCGACGAAGTTGCTGCCGGAATTGGCTGTGGGCAGCAGGGCCAGGAGCTTCTGGATCGTAGAGTCCGCCCCTGTCGCTCCCTTCGGCGGAACGCCGGCGTTGACCGTAATGCCCTGCCGCTGGCGGGTTCCTTCATAGCTGAAGAAGAAGAAGGTGTGGTCGCGCCAGATCGGGCCGCCCACATCGCCGCCAAACTGGTTGCGAATGAACTGCGACTGGCGGACGTGGGTGCCGGATACCGTGTACTGCGGGTTGAAGTAGTTCCGGGCGTCGAAGAACTGGTTCCGGATGTAGTCGTACGCCTCGCCATGGAAAGCATTCGTGCCCGAGCGCGTCGCAATATTCACAATCGAGCCGGAGGAGCGGCCGTACTCGGCCGAGAACGAGGAATTGTCCGCCTTGAATTCCGCGACGGTATTGATCGTCGGCTGGAACGTGATCTGGTTCTGCACCATATCGTTCAGGTTGACGCCGTTGATCATGAAGTTCACGGTGTCTTCCCGCTGGCCGGCGGTGTCGAAGGCCAGTGCCCCCTGCCCGCGGATCGGCTGCGTCAGAAAGCCATTCGCGGGCGCAGTGACGGATCCCGGAATGAGCGTGCCAAGGTCCACGAAATGCCGCCCGTTCAGCGGCGCCTGCTGCACGGTTCTTTGATCCACCACCTGGCCGATGGTCATGCTGGCCGTGTCCACAACCGGCGCAGTGGCCTGCACGTTCACCACCTGCTGCGTGGACCCGACCGTCAGCGTCACATTCTGGGTGGCCGTCACGTTGACGTTCAGGGTGATGCCGGTCAGCTGGCGCGTCTGCATTCCGCTCGCGCTCACGGTGATGGTGTAGGGGCCGGGGATCAGCGACGACACCTGATAGTTGCCGCTGTTGTCCGTCTGCACCGTGCGCGTATCGCCGGTAGCCGTATTGGCGACCTTCACAGTGGCATTCGGAACCACGGCGCCGGTTGGGTCCGTCACGGTTCCCTGAACAGTTGCGGTGGATTGCGCGCGCGCCGCGGGGACAGCAAGGGCAAGGATGCACGCAAAAACAGCGACGACCAGAGTAGATACTCTGCGTAGAGTCACGTTTGCCTCCAAAAATGAAACTGCTGCCTGGTTTGGTCTCTTGGGGAACGAGGGAGTTCCCGGCTAACTGCCGGTTTGGATCGGCCTAAGCTACAGACGCAGCAACCCTGCATAAGTAGCAAAAAAAGAATTGCGCGGTCTGAATTGCGCCACTGCACGGGCGTGGCAGGAACCGGCCTCTCCCATGCGATTCGGTACCCTGTTTTGCACCTGTTTCGGTGCACCGGAGGAGGGGTCCGCAATGGTAAAATAAGGATGGAAACAATCCGCGTAAAACCTTCGATTTTCGAGAGTTTTCCGGATTACGCAGGGCTTCCCGGGTCCTCTCGAACAGGGTCGCCCATTCAGGCATTTTCACTGAACCTCACCGGAGTTGCATGGCTACTAAAGAGCTAACCCCCACGGAAAACTCAATCCCTTTGAACACGAGCAGCAACGGCTCCTACACGGGCGAGAACATCAAGGTGCTGGAAGGCCTCGAAGCGGTCCGGCTACGCCCCGCGATGTATATCGGCTCGACCGGCGAGATGGGATTGCACCACCTGGTCTATGAGGTGGTGGATAACTCAGTGGACGAGGCGCTGGCGGGACACGCTACGAAGGTCGAAGTCACCATCCACGACGACAATTCGATCACCGTCATCGATGACGGCCGCGGCATTCCCGTCGACGAGATGACGCTCGACAACGGCGAGAAGATGCCGGCCGTGCAGGTGGTCCTGACCAAGCTGCACGCCGGAGGTAAGTTCGACACCTCGAACTATAAAGTTTCCGGCGGGCTGCATGGCGTGGGTGTGAGCTGCGTCAACGCGCTCAGCGAAGAATTCGAAGTAGAGATCTGGCGGCCGGCAAAGCCCGGCGAGCAAAGCCACACGTATGAGCAGAGCTACGCGAAGGGTATTCCAACCTCGAAGCTGAAGCAGACGGGCACATCGAAGAAGCGCGGCACGAAAATCCACTTCCTGCCCGACAAGTCGATCTTCTCGACCACCGAGTACAACTACGACACACTGGCCCAGCGTCTGCGCGAACTCGCCTTCCTGAATAAGGGCCTGACCATCACGCTGACCGACGAGCGCGTCACCGATCCGAAGACCGGCGAATCGAAGCGTGCTGAGTTCAAGTATGCGGGCGGCATCGCGGAGTTCATCAAGCACCTGAACCGTGGCAAGCAGGTTCTGCACGACAAGCCGATCGTCATGGAAGGCCTCCGCGACGGCGTCGACATGGAAATCGCGCTGCAGTACAACGACAGCTACTCCGAGACCGTCTTCTGCTTCGCGAACAACATCAATACCGTCGACGGCGGCTCGCACCTCTCCGGCTTCCGCACCGCGCTCACACGGACCATCAACTACATCGGCCAGCAGATGGGCCTCTTCAAGGACGTGAAGGAGAACCTCTCCGGTGACGACGTCCGCGAAGGCCTCGTCGCGGTCATCAGTGTCAAGCTGCCGCAGCCGCAGTTCGAAGGCCAGACCAAAGGCAAGCTGAATTCCGACATCGCCGGAACCGTGCAGGCGCTGGTCAACGAGCGCCTCGGCGGCTTCCTTGAGCAGAATCCCCCAATCGCGAAGCGCATCATCAACAAAGCCATTGAAGCAGCCCGTGCTCGCGAAGCAGCGCGCAAGGCCCGCGACCTGACCCGGCGCAAAGGAGCGCTGGACGGCGGCGGGTTGCCGGGCAAGCTGGCCGACTGCTCCGAGCGCGACCCGGACCGCTGCGAACTTTACCTCGTCGAGGGCGAGAGCGCAGGTGGCACCGCGAAGCAGGGACGCGACCGCAAATTCCAGGCCATCCTCCCGCTGAAGGGCAAGATCCTCAACGTGGAGAAGGCCCGCTACGACAAGATGCTCGGCCACGAAGAAATCCGCGCCATGATTACGGCGCTGGGCACCGGCATCGGTAAGGACGACTTCGACGCCACCAAGCTGCGTTACAGCAAGATCATCCTGATGACCGACGCCGACGTCGACGGCTCGCACATCCGCACGCTGCTGCTGACCTTCTTCTTCCGTCACATGAACGAGCTGATCAAGCGCAGCAACGTGTACATCGCGCAGCCGCCGCTCTTCAAAATCAAGAAGGGCAAGTTCGAGCAGTACATCAAGGACGAGCGCGAGTTCGTGCGCGTGATGGTCAAGCGCGCCGCCGAGGGCATGATCATCCGCTACGGCGAGGGAGCGGCCAAGGTGGAAGGCGCCGCCCTGACGAAATTCATGGGCCAGCTGAACGAGTACCTCGGCTTCTACGACAAGGTCAACAAGCGCCTGCGCAACGAGGAAGTCACGAACCTGCTGGCGAAGCATGAACTGGTCCGCCGCGCCGACTTCGAGAGCGTGAGCAAGCTCGAGGCGCTCTACAAAGACCTGTCAAAGATCGAGAAGAAGTACCAGTTCAAGGCGCTCAACAAGCCCGTGCAGGACGAGGAGCATCAGACCTGGTCGCTCAGCTTCGTCGATGCGCAGGGCGCCGAGCGCAGGATCGACTGGCAGTTGGCATCCACACCGGAGTACCGGCAGATGATGTCGAAGCATGCCCAGATCAGGGAAATGCTCGAGCCGCCGTTCGTCGTCGAGTACGCCGGCAAAGCTACCGGCCCTGCTGCGGAAGCCGAGGAGCCCGAGGGCGTTGAGTCCGCGCCCGAAGGAGCCGACGCCCAGGTCGGCAAGGCGGCAGCTCCCGGTACCAAGCGCGGCGGCAAGTCGCAGGAGCCCGTCGAGAAGCAAACGCCGCGGGAACTCTTCGAGTACGTCATCGAGCAGGGCCGCCGCGACTATCAGGTCCAGCGCTACAAGGGCCTCGGCGAGATGACGGCCTCGCAGCTGTGGGAGACGACCATGGATCCCGAGCGGCGCACCCTGCTCTCCGTCAAACTCGAGGACATCGCCGAGACCGAGGCGATCTTCACCACGCTGATGGGTGAAGACGTCGAGGCGCGCCGCAAGTTCATCGAAGACAACGCTCTCGACGTAAAGAACCTGGACATCTAACGCCGAACAGCACCACGCCCCGAGCCCAAACAGTTGAGCCCATCCTGATTTCTCCGGATGGGCTCAGTTATTTTCAGCCAACCGCGATCAGAAGAAGAACTTGCCCGCGAGCTGGATGATTCTCGAGTCCGCACTGGTGTTCGCCGTGCCGCGAATGCTGCCGAACGCGCCATTGGAAACCGTCACGTTCGGATCGGCCCATTGCGGATGATTGAACAGGTTGAAGAACTCAGCGCGCAGCTGAATGCTGAGGTTCTCATGAGACGGGACGAGCAGGAAATTCTTGAATACCCCCGTGTCGATGTCCCAGTTGGTCGGACCACGGAAGGTATTCTTGCCCACGTCCCCATACGTCCCCAGCGCGGGAAGAGCGAACAGCGAAGTATTGAGCCACGGAACGCAATGCGACTTCGTATTGCTGCAGCCCTGGCGCTGGCTCGGCGGCGCAACACCGCCGAACTCGTTGGCCGGACCCACATAGTTCGCGCGATCGGCCCCAAGGTTCGTTTCGGAACGATCCTGGCCAGCCAGAATGGTCATCGCATCGCCCGTAGTCACCGTATAGATGCCGCTCCAGTCCCACCCGCCGGCCAGCGTCCGAACAAACGAGTTAGCCCCGCGGAACTCAGGCAGCTTCCACACGTACGAGGCCACAAACCGGTGGGTGTGGTCGAAATCAGACAGGCCCGTTTCGAAGGCGTGCTGGCGAGGATCATATACGGACATCCCCGAGCCCTTGCTGGACCCGATATCTGTGATGCCGCCATTGCTGGACAGCCCGTATTCCATTGCTTTCGAGTACGTATAGTTGGCCAGCAGCGTAATCCGGTTCAGAATGCCCGTCGCTCCGGGCGAAGGCCGCCTCTCCAGATCAACCTGCAGCGCGTTGTAGCCGGATGCTCCGCTGTTCCGGTTCTCGATGATGTCGCCAAACGGCTGGAACGGACGGGTACCCTGGGTAAACTTCGTGGCGCCCGACTTATAGACGCCCGGGTTGAGATCCGTGTCCTGGCGCAGATGCGTGCCGCGCAGGCCGACGTAAGAAGCGTGCAGCACGGTCTGCACCCCCAGCTGATGCTCGACTGTCAGATTCCAGTCGTAGACGCTGGTCGTTGTCCACTTCACCCTGGGCTCCATGCCAAAAACGCTCACGATCGCCGGGAACGCCACGTCTTTGGGAACGTTCTTCAGCGTGAATCGCTCCGGGAAGGCGGCGGCGAAGCTGGGGTAACTTGCCAGCGGATCCGTCAGTGGCCCGGTGTCCGACTCAGTCGTATCGATGCGCAGACTGAACGGCGCTACGATCGACGCATCGTTGAGGAACAGTCCCGGCAGGCGCGTGTAGAAGAACTCACCCGCGCCGCCGCGAATCACGGTGTGGCCGCTTCCGGTCAGGTCATATGCGAAGCCGATCCGAGGCCCGAAGTTGTTGAAGTCCCCGGTTTCTCCTGTCGAAGGAACGCTGCCGCCGTTGTAGCGGTCGCCGACGAAGAACAACCCCGGAGGAGCGCTCGGGATCACCGACGAATGCACGCCCGCCGCATACGCATCGGGCCAGAACTGCTGGATCCGGCCGTAGATCTCCTTCATCGGCACCTGCGGCTCATAACGCAGCCCCAGATCCAGCGTGAACTTCGGTGTCATCTTCCAGTTGTCGGCCGCATAGATGCCGATCACGTTCTGACGCGAATCCGAATAGTCGCCCGATGTCTGGCTGAACGAATGCTGGTGCCCAAGCAGGAAGCTCGCCGTAGCGTTGTTGGTCACGTCGCTGGTGAAGTTGAAGCTGCCGTTTTCCAGATCGGTATTGCGAATGTTCGACTGATCGCGCTCATAATCCGCACCGAATTCGAAGTTGTGCTTTCTGTGGTTCCAGATCACGCGATCACGGATGTTCCCGGTGTTGCGGATGAATTTGGCATCTGTAAACGAGCCCAGAGTGAAGTCACCCGAGACGGCGAAGTTGCGGATACCGCCCTGGGCTTTCGGCAGCTGCCAGAGATTCGAGCCGAAATCGTTCATCTGCGGGACTTTTCCACCCTGTCCGCGGTCCGAGGCGCTGCGCACCAGATCCAAAACCAGATCGTTGACCACCGCAGGGCTGAACACCGTCGTGTAGGCGATGGCATAGTTCTGCGTCTGCACGGTGGAACCCGGACCAGCGGTCAGCAGATCCTTGCCGTCGTACGTGGGAGCGTGCACATAGCGATCGAGATAGAAGCGGACGAAGAGATGGTCCTGGGTGCGAAGGGTCTGATCGAAGCGCGCGACGTATTCGTTGAAATCCTGCCGGATCGGCGTGGCGTACGTGACGGAGCCGTGAGCGTCCGCCTGGCTAATCGGCAGCAGCTTCGCCATGTTGAGCGCCACCGGGCTCAGCGGTCCAATGTTCGACTGGTCAGGAAAGGGCTTGCCCGTGCTCGGATCGTTGACCGTTTTTGCGGACTGCGTGAAGTTGCCCTGGAGTTCCAGAGGCGTGGGGATAATCGCGTTGCTGGCGTTGTTCACGCTGCGAATGCGCGTGCCCTGGTATCCGAAGAAGATGAAGCTCGAGTCCTTATGAATCGGACCGCCGATCGTCCCGCCGAACTGGTTTCTCTTCAGCGGGTCGACCTTGTTCGCGAAATAGTTGCGCGCGTTGAAGGCGCCGTTGCGCACAAACTCGAAAGCGTCGCCATGCCAGCTGTTCGTGCCCGATTTCGTGACGACATTCACCACAGCGCCGGCGTTGCCGCCATACTGCACGTCGAAGTTGTTCGTTTGCACGCTGAATTCCTGGAGAGCATCGGGGAACGGAAAAGGATTATTCGTGTTGCTCATCAGGTCTTCGTTATTCGCGCCGTCCAGGTTGTAGCTGATCTGGTCCGGTCGCGCCCCGTTCACCGAGATCGACTCCGCACCCGGCACCTGCTTCGTATCGCCCTGGGTGGTGCCGTGGCCGTTGGCAACATCCGTCCCGGGAACCAGCAGCGTGAGATCGGCGGCGTTGCGGCCGTTCAGTGGCAGATCGATCACGCGGGACTGCTCAATCACCTGGGCGAGGACCGGCGTCACCGTGTTCACGTGGACGCTCGACCCCTGCACCGTAACCTGCTGCGTCGCCTGGCCAATTTCCAGGTGAATGTTCAGGTTTTGGATCTGATCGGCGAGCAGAACCACCGTCTGCACGTACTGCTTGAATCCTTCCGCC
>DATEPN010000081.1:0-4079 GCA_035273225.1 Acidobacteriaceae bacterium
GCACACCGCAGCCAGCAACATCCCCGCTCTCGTCGCCCAGTTCGCCGACACCTTTCTCGTCGCCGGACCAACCGGCTCCCAGTGCGTCCGCTCCGCCGACTTTGCCCGCGCCCTGCCGCGGCGCGCCGAACTCTTCGCCTCCCTCGGATGCCAGCCCGCCGAACTCATCTCCACAGAGGAATCGCCGCTCGACAACCCGTTACGCGCTCGTCCGCACCACCTGGCGGTTCACCTTCAACCGTCCACAGAACGCGACCGAAACCATCGACTCCGAATCCATCTTCCTCATCGACACCGGCTCCGACCCGTTCCGCATCCTCCTCTACCTCACTCCTCGCGACATCCTGGACACCCTCCGCCAGCGCGGCATAACAACCTAAGGGGTTCCCGCGCCCTCTTGATACCAAATGAAAACGCCGGGGCCCCAGCCCCGGCGTTGCTACCGGCTACCGGCCGCCTCACTGCGGCGTCAGCCGCTTCCTGGCTATCGGCGCCACATTTTCCGCCGCAATTGCTCCTGAATTTGTGCGCCCTACGCCCTTAGTAACACAGCAGTTTAACAGACAGAAATTCCTCCGCTCCGGAATTTCTGCAGACTCCCTTCACCGGAATCCGCACCAGCGACCGTGCGCAAATCCCAGCACACCGGGCAAACCTGTGCACGTTAATGCACGTCGTTTCAGCCACTTACACAACCTCCCGCCAGAGCCCCGCGCTCTAACCCCGCAGGAGGCCTCTCCTTATGCCTTGGCGCACTCTCTGTGCGAGCCTTGCCCTTCCCTTGCTCGTTGCCGGATGCGGCACCGTGACGTCCCCTACCCCTGCAGCACAATCCGGGCCCACCGTTACTGCCGTGGGCATGCAGACCAATGGCGTCGCCACTAACCGCGCGATCGATGTCGCCTTCTCCGCCGACATGGATTCCGCGACCATCAATAACCAGACGTTTCTGCTCGCGCGCACGTCCGACTCAGCACCGGTCGCCGGCGCTGTCACCTATGACGCGGCCAACCGCACCGCCCTGTTTAAGCCCGGCGCCGAACTCGACCCGTCCACCGGCTACACCGCCACCATCACGACCGGCGTGGCCGATTCCCTCGGCCACCACATGGCTGCGAATTACCAGTTCTCATTTTCCACTCGCGCCACTGCGGACCAGTCCCCGATCGCCGTCTACAGCACTAATCCCGCGAACGGCGCAACCGACGTCTCGGTGAACACGCATATCCAGGTGGTCTTCACCGAAGGCGCAAATCCCGACTCCGTCACCATCGCGACCTTCACCGTACGCGACGCCGCCGGACACAGCGTGGCGGGCGCCGTCACCTACGACATCTATACGAATGTCGCCACCTTCTATCCCAGCCAGCCGCTCGCTCCGGGCAACATCTACAACGTAACCATCAATGGCGTTGCTGATCTGGCCGGCGTACTGATGAAGGCGCCCTACACCTTCACCTTCACCACCGCCTCGCCCTCATCGAACGGCGGCGGCGGCAGCCAGCCCCAGGACCTCGTCTATATGACGAACCAGCTCCAGGACACCGTGCTCGGGTGGATCTTCGATTCCGCGTCCGGCAAACTGACCGCCGCCTCCGGTTCGCCCGCGAACACCGACCAGGGTCCGTACCAACTGGTTGTCAGCCCCAATGGCAATTTCCTCTACGCAATCATGGCGCAGCAGCAGCCGTCGGTGCGCGGTTCGGTATGCACGAATGCCCCAACCGAGGTGATTGCGTACTCGGTTGACCACTCCAGCGGTGCGCTGTCGCTCGTGCAGCGCATCAACCTGAACGGGTTCTGCAGCGGCGACGCGGCGGCAATCGATCCGGCGGGGAGATTCCTGTACGTCGGCGAGACCGATCAGACCGTCTCGACCGGCATGGTGGAGGTTTTGAGTCTCGACAGCACCACCGGAAAAATGTCCCTGGTAAGCGGATCACCCTTTACCTCCACACCGAGTTCACAAATCCCCAGACAGATGGTGGTGGCCGGCAATTACCTGTACGCGGCCGACAATCTCTACAACACCACCACGGGAATTCTGATCTACCGTCGCGATCCGAACACGGGAACAGTCCAGTTCCAGTCGGGGTTCACCATCGCCCCGCAGGACTTCGTCGCCGTGCTGCCCTCGGGGAACACACTGTATTCGGTCGACATGAACTCCGGCACCATTTCAGAGTTCAAGGTCGATGCGACCACCGGGAGTCTGCTCCCGCAGGGAACCGTGGCCAGCGGGCATGACGCTTCCGAGATCGAGGCGGATCCCACCGGCCATTACGTTGCCGTACCAACGTCCAACGGCGTGTACGTCTACACCGTGGATACGTCCGGCAATCTGACCCCGATCGCCGGATCGCCCTTCGGCACCAACGCAATCTCGGCCATGTTCGACACAACCGGCTCATACTTCACCGCTATCGAGAACTCCGGCGCCGGCGATACCGTCGACGTTTACAGCCTCTCGAACGGCACCGCCAAACTCGTAACCTCCACCGCGGTCGACAACTACCCAGGCCGCGTCACCATGCTGGCGAAATAACCACCAACCCGGCGGAACGGAATCCATCCCGTCCCGCCGGAACCTCCCACGGATCGCTATTTCCGGATCTCTTCCTGCATCTTCTCGCGGAGCAGCGCATTCAGTCGCGTCTGATAGCCACTGCCCTTCCCGCGCAACCATGCGAGCACGTCCGCATCGAGGCGGATCGAAACCGCCTGCTTCACCGGCCGGTACCACTTGCCGCGCACAGCATGCTTCCACGATCCACGAGGCAATTCGGGAAGATCAGACGTGTCCACCGCCTCATCCGGGCGCTTGGCTAGAGCCTCAATTTCGCGCCTCTGCTGCGCGGTGAGCGTTCTGCCGGGCTTGAGTTCGTAGGTCGTAATCTTTTTAGATCTCGTTGGCTTCTTCATACTCGATTCGCTCCCGCCGCGTGACCTGCCGTCCGGAAATGATGCGCAAAATCTCTTCCTCTTCGTCCAGAACCACGTACGCGACCACAACCAGCAGAACGCCTTCGATCATTCCTATCGTCTGCCATCGCTGCTCTCCGTCGATCACCCGATCTTCGTGCGTCAAATGCAGCGGATCGAAAAAGACCTGAACCGCCGTCTCGAAGCTGATGCCATGCTTTCTGCGGTTGCTGCGGTTCTTCGCGTCATCCCAGACGAATCGCATCTGTATATACAGTACTGCATATACAGAACACCCGCAATCCCCTGCGCGGCCACACGCAACCAGCTAAACTAGACAAGTACAGTCCGTCTCATCCCCACACCTGAGAGCTTCATGATTTCTGTCAACGACGTCACCATGCGCTACGGCGCGAAAGTCCTCTTTGAGGACGTCACCACCACCTTCATCCCAGGTCGCCGCTACGGCCTCACCGGCCCCAACGGCGCCGGCAAGTCCACCTTTATGAAGATCCTGTCGGGCGACCTCGACCCGCAGAAGGGCACCGTCGTCCGCCCGAAGAAGCTGTCCGTCCTCAGCCAGGACCAGTTCGCCTTCGACGCCTTCCGCGTCATCGACACCGTGGTCATGGGCAACAAACCCCTCTGGGCCGCTCTCGAGGAGCGCGACCATATCTATGAAAAATCCGAACTGACCGACGACGACGGCATGCGCCTTGCCGAACTCGAAGGCATCGTCGGCGAAGAGGACGGCTACACCGCCGAATCCGACGCCGCCATCCTCCTTCAGGGCCTCGACATCCCCGACGATCTGCATGAGCGGAAAATGTCCGAGCTTCAGGGCGGCCAGAAAGTCCGCGTCCTCCTTGCCCAGGCGCTCTTCGGCAAGCCCCAGGCGCTCCTGCTCGACGAGCCAACGAACTACCTCGACCTCGACTCGATCCACTGGCTGCAGGACTTTCTCAGCCGATTCGAGGGAACGCTCATCACCATCTCGCACGACCGGCACTTCCTCAACAGCGTCTGCACCCACATCGCCGACATCGATTACCAGACGATCATCACCTACACCGGCGGCTACGACGACATGGTGGAGGTGAAGGGTCAGACGCGCGGCAAGGTCGAACAGGAGAACGCCGAGCGGAAGAAGAAGATCG
>DATEPN010000082.1:0-9218 GCA_035273225.1 Acidobacteriaceae bacterium
CCCGGCCATTTCGTCGTCCACGTCGATACGGTCTGCGATCTCCACCTCGAGATCTGGCGCGACCACGACCGCCGCCGCCTTCCCGTCTACGATCGCGACTTCCGCCAGCTCGCCCCCGGCGACAACCCCATCCCCTGGCAACTGCGCGACCACGCCGGCCGGCCCGTCGACCCGGGAGACTACCTCGCCACCCTCACCGCCATCCCCCACGACCACAAAATCAGCGACACCCTGTTCTTCTCGTCCTTCGCAGTCATCTGAACTTTGGCGCAGAGCCCGGTCCTGCCGGTTCTTATATCGTCGACCGGCAATTCGGGAGCCGTTCGATGAAGAGACTTACCTTCTCCCCGGCATGGACAGGGATGGTCGCCATATCCGCCGGAATGGGCGCCAGCTGGGCTCAGGCCGCTTCCGATGGGAAAACCGCCCGCAGCAGAGAACGATGGTCTTAAGTTTTCCGGCCGCGCATAACATCGCTGCCGAGTGACACTCGAACTGTCGACGAATGACAAGCCGTCGATGAGCACGTTGTCCCGAAACCGATAAGTGGACGGGGAAGTTCACCTGTCCGAGAAGACAGCTTCTCGTCCCATTGGAAAGTACCCCGCCAAACAGGCCGAAGATTTCCCTGGCCCTCGGTAAGGATCCCGGGGATCGGATTTCCATTCACATCCTTTACACCGGGAATGGACGTCCGCACGACGATGCTCGCTGACGAGCTACATGCTGCTCGGCATTGAGCATCCTCATGCACTTGACTGCCTCTGTACACTTGTTTACTCTAGGCATGTCTGCGTCATGCCTTATGGAAAACGGTAAGAATACGTCACGCGATCTCTTCCCGGGTGCGCTGGAGATGATGATCCTCGAATCTCTCCGCCGCCAGCCTGCCCACGGCTATGCCCTCGTGCAGCACATTCAACAGCGCTCCCGGAACCTGCTTCAGGTCGAAGAAGGCTCGTTGTATCCGGCGCTGCAGCGGCTGCTCAAGGCGAAGATGGTCAAGGCAGAATGGACCGTCTCGTCGGCGACCAACCGCCGCGTCCGCGTCTACCAGATCACCAGGTCCGGTCTGCAGCACCTGGAACGCCAGAAATCGAGTTTCGATCGGATGCTCGAAGGCATCCAGATGGTGCTTGGGCCGGCGCGGCGCGCCAGCAACACCTAAGGAGGTCGCTCGTATGACCTGGATGGAACGAATCTTCCGCCGCAGACGCCTCGATGACGACCTGGCCGAGGAGTTGCAGGCGCATATCGAAGAGCGAACCGAGCAGATCATGCGTCTCGACAATCTGTCGCGATCCGAAGCTCGCAACGCCGCTCTGCGCGCCTTTGGCAATCCCGCCCTGGTCCAGACGCGCAGCCGCGAGGTCTGGCAGTGGTCCAGGCTGGAAGCTCTTTTTCTCGATCTCAAACTCGTTGCTCGTCGGCTGTCGAGGTCCCCTGGCTTCGCCCTCACCGTTCTCCTGACCTTGTCGATCGGCATCGGCGCCAATACCGCCGTCTTCAGCGTCGTCGATAGTGTTCTCCTCAAGCCACTGCCCTATCCGCGATCGGATCGGCTGGTCACGCTCTCGCTCCAGGCGCCGGGAGCCGCCGGACTGGCAAGTTTTCGCGACGGCCTGCTCCTCTCCCCATCCATGTTCCTCACCTTCGCCGAGCACAATCGCGCGTTCCGGTCGCTTGGAGTATGGAGCGCGGGCACAGCGAACGTTACCGGAGTCGGACAGCCCGAAGAAGTTCATGTGATCACCGTAAGCAGCGGATTACTGGAGACCCTGGCAATTCCGCCCCTCGCCGGCCGCTGGCTGAACGCAGACGATCAAAAACCGGGCGCGAGCAAGAGCCTGATGCTCGGTTACGGCTTCTGGCAGCGTCAATTCGGCGGTCAACGGAACGTGATCGGGCAGACCATCCGAGTAGATTCGCAGTCCTGGCAGATTGTCGGAATCATGCCGCGCGGCTTCAAAGTGGTTGATGCCGGCTTCGACGTCCTGAGGCCTGCACCGGCAGCCTTCGATCCGCGCCATCAGATCATGGAAGGATTCGCCTGGAATGGCGTGGGGCGCCTGAAAGACGGCGTCACCATCGGACAGGCCGATGCGGACATAACGAGCCTGATTCCCGTCTGGATGGATTCCTGGTCGGACGGACCTCGCAGCAATTCGCACTTCTTTGAGACCTGGCGCATCACCGGGGCGCTCCAGCCGCTCAAGCAGCAGGTCATTGGCAGTATCGGCAATGTGCTCTGGCTGGTGATGGGCACCATTGGCATCGTCATGCTGATCGTCTGCACCAATGTGGCCAACCTGCTGCTCGTCCGCGCCGATTCCCGGCAGCAGGAACTGGCCGTGCGGGCAGCGCTGGGCGCCGGCCGCGGCCGCATCGCTCGTGAGCTGATCATCGAGAGCCTTGCGCTCGGCGCAGTCGGCGGAGCGGCCGGCATCGGCGTAGCCTGCGCGGCGCTGCGGCTGCTCTCGGCCATCGGCCCCGTGAACCTGCCTCGCCTCAGTGAGATTTCGCTCAGCCTCGAGTCACTGTGCTTCACCGCCGGGCTCGCGATTTTTTCCGGGCTCTTCTTCGGGTCGATCGTATCGCTCCGGTACGCGCGCGTCGGCCCCGGCCCAGCTCTGCGCGGATCGAGCCGTACCGCAACCGCCGGACGCGATCGGCATCGTTCGCAAAACGTGCTGGTCGTAGCGCAGGTAGCCATGGCGCTGGTTTTGCTGGTCTGTGCCGGATTGATGATGCGCAGCTTTGCCGTGCTGCTCCACACGCCGCCCGGTTTTTCAGACCCGCAGCATCTGCAAACCATGCGGGTTGGCTTTTTGCGGTCGATCGTCTCCGATCCCGTAGCCGTGACGCACGCGCAAAACGAGATCGCCGATAAGCTTGCCCAGCTCCCCGGTGTCTCCTCCGTGGGGTACGCGGCGGACGTGCCCATGGATGGCCTTGAGCCGAACTGGAACAGCATCTTCGTCCAGGGCCGGGATCCGTGGAGCGCGAAGAGCACACTCCCCATGCGCCTGTTCAACTACACTTCGCCCCACTATTTCCATACCATGGGCTCCCGCGTCATCACAGGCCGTGAATTCACGTGGGACGACGTCTACCATCAGCGGCCGGTCGCTATTATTTCGGAAAATCTCGCGCGCGAACTTTTCGGTTCGGCGCAGGCCGCCATCGGCAGGCAGATCACCTATTTCGAGCTGATGCCGTGGCACCAAATCATCGGTGTGGTGGAGGACGCGCGGCACAACGGCGTGGACGCCCCGGCGCCGGCCATCGTCTACTGGCCGACCATGAGTGCGAATCTCTACGGCCCCGAGCCCCTCGATGCCGTGCGCGGAGTGACGTTTGTTGTGCGCAGCGAGCGCGCGGGATCGGAGAGCCTCACGCAGGAGATGCAGCAGGCCGTCTGGCAAATCAATGGCGAGCTGCCCGTCAGCGGCCTTCGCACCATGCAGGAAGTCGCCTCCAGCTCCCTGGCGCGAACTTCGTTCACGCTCACCATGCTCGGCATCGCCGCCACTCTGGCCCTGGCACTCGGCGTCATCGGCATCTACGGCGTGATCTCCTACTCGGTTTCGCGCCGAACGCGAGAAATGGCCATTCGCATCGCTCTTGGCGCTCAGAAGGGCGAACTGCGCTGGCTGTTCGTTCGCTCCGCCCTGGCGCTCACCGGCATCGGATTAGTCATCGGCCTCGGAGCCGCCGCCGCCATCGCACAAACCATGCGGTCGCTCCTGTTCGGGGTCCATCCGCTGGATCCTCTCAGCTTCGCCACCACGGCTTTCGTCCTGATGGCGGCAGCCGCGCTGGCCGCCTGCGTACCGGCCTCCCGCATCTCCGCAATCAATCCTGCAGATGTGCTCAAAGCGGAGTGAACCCGGACGACGATTGAATGCCGTTGGTGCTTGCTCCCTCTGGGCCTCAGTCGCTGTTGAGCGCTCGGATTGCTGGGAACGTGCGTTCAACCCAGGTGGGAGCACTGCAGGATCGCCAGCGTGTTCCTATGGACAATCCAAAGGTCTCCCTGATACCTTTGGATCGTGCAAAGGAGCGGCCTGTGATCACGGAAAAATCCGAAGTCCTGCAGGGCACGCTCGACCTGATGATTCTGAAGACCCTGCACGCCCTCGGTCCGCAGCATGGATTCGGAATTGCCCGCCGCATTGAGCAGGTGAGCCAGGACGTGCTGCGTCTGAACGAAGGCACCGTGTATACCTCCCTGTTGCGTTTGCAGCAGCAAGGCTGGATCTCGGCGAAATGGGGCGTTTCGGAGAACAACCGAAGAGCGAGGTACTACTCGATAACCAGGGCCGGGCTGAAGCAACTCGCAATCGAGACCGAGAATTGGGAGCGGATCTCTGGCGTGATTGCCCGAGTACTCAGGTTGCAGGGCGAGTAACAGCCATGACCATACGCCTGCGCGTTTTCATCGCAAAGCTTCGGGCGCTGTTACGACAGCGGAGGTCCTGCAGCGAACTGGACGACGAGATCCAGCTGCACGTGCAGATGCTGAAGGAACGCTTCATTCTCCAGGGTATGACGCCAGGCGATGCGGATGCGGCGGCCAAACGCCAGTTCGGCAACTCAACCCTGCTGAGAGAGCGACACCACGAGCAACGCACCTTCCCGCTGCTCTCCACTTTCCTGCGCGATCTTCGTTTTGGTTGGCGCCAATTGCAGCGCAATCCCCTGCTGACGTTTGTGGCCATTGCATCGCTGGCTCTTGGCATCGGCGCCAATACAGCGATTTTCGCCGCAGCGAAGCACGTATTGGTGGACACACTCCCGGTGTCGAGCCCGCGCCAGCTGCGATTGCTCACCTGGATCAGCGGCCCTGAGCTGCCGGTTCCTCCGGTATGGGGAGATGTCGGGCCGAACGAAGCCGGCGGACTGAGCAGCAACAGCTTTTCTTACCCCGTGCTGGAAGAAATGCGCAAGAGGACCGATGCGGTTCAGACGCTCATCGCATTCAAGGATGCTCCGATCGCCGCGACCATCGACGGCCACGCCGAGATGATGAACGCGGAGCTCATCAGCGGGAACGCTTTTCAGGCGCTCGACGTCAATCCGGAATTGGGACGGACACTGACCCCGGCCGACGATTCCGCCCCCGGCAGCGGCCCGGTAGCCGTCATCAGCGACGGGTTCTGGACGCGGCGATTCGCCCGATCTCCTCTGGTTCTCGGGAAGGCCATCTCGCTGAACGGCGTTCGGATGACAATCGTGGGCGTCAGCAGTGGGCGTTTTGCAGGGTTGCAGATGGGGAGCCCGGTGCAGATCTTCGTTCCCATCACCATGCAGCCGGCGATTCTCCCCAGGGCACAGAATGGGAGTGTCTCTCTGCTCGACAACCCACAATCGTGGTGGGTCCAGGTCCTCGCCAGATTGCGGCCGGATGTGCCGGAGAGACGGGCTGAGGCTGAACTGGATGCAATCCTGCGACAGGCTGCCACGCCGGTTCTCAGGCGAACAGGCGACCTGGACCGATTTCATCTGCAATTCCAGCCGGGCGATCGCGGCCTGGATTACCTGAGAGGACAATACGCGCGGCCATCCTGTGTGCTGCTCGCCCTCGCAGGATTGGTCCTGCTGCTGGCCTGCCTCAATCTCGCGAATCTCCTCCTTGCGCGTTGCGCGACCAGGCGGCGTGAGCTGAGCACGCGCATGGCGCTGGGCGCCAGCCGCGGAAGTATCATCCGGCAAATGCTGACAGAGAGCCTGCTGCTTTCCGGCTTTGGGGGAACGGCGGGGTTGCTCCTCGGTTATCTAAGCCGCAATATTCTGCCCCGGCTCTTAACGAGTTCATCCCCGCTGGATTCGGCACAAGTGCCGTTCGACTGGCGCGTGCTTCTGTTCACGCTCGGCATCTCTTTTGCCACCGGGCTTCTCTTCGGGCTGGCGCCTGCCTGGCAGGCCACTCGAACCGCGGATCATGCGGGCCTCCGCGAATCGGGAGGCGCCACGGCGAGCCGGCAAAGGCTTAGGCTGGATAAAAGCCTGGTCATTGGCCAGATTGCTATCTCCGCATGCCTGCTAGCAGGTGCAGGTCTTTTCGTCCACACACTGTTCAATCTCGATCGCATACCGCTGGGATTCGAATCGAACCATATCCTGCTCTTCCGCCTCAACCTCCCGCACGCCCGCTACAGCGATGCGCAAATGACCGCGTTCTCCCAGCAGCTGGAGGGGAGGCTCGCGTCTCTTCCCGGTGTAGGCTCGGTCACCGTCAGCAATATCGGGATCATCGGCGATGGACATTCAGGAGCGACTTTCCGCGTCGTGGGCCACCCGCCGGGAAACGATCCAGCCCGCGTTCAAACCAACGCTGTGGGCTTCGATTTCTTTCGGACGCTCGGCATCTCCATACTCGAGGGGCGAGCCTTCAACCGGCGCGACACCGCAACTTCACCCCGCGTCGCCGTGGTCAATCGCACCCTCGCGGAGAAGTTCTTTCCGGGCGAGAATCCCATCGGAAAAGTCTTCGAAACAGATTCGGAGGACAGCGATGGCCCCATTCAGATCGTGGGCATCGCGGCCAACACGCGCTACGCCGATTTGCGCAGCGAAACCCCTCCAACTTTCTATATTCCGTACCTGCAGAAGGCAGACGGGCTCGGTCGCATGATGGTCGAAGTGCGCACGCTGGCGGATCCGGGCAGCGTGTTGCCTGAGGTGCGCGGGATCGTCGAATCACTCGATCGCGATTTACCAATGATCGATGTGCGCACGATGAAGGACCAGGTACGGTCGACTCTGGCGGAGGAACGCGCCCTCGCGGAGCTTGCGGGGGGCTTCAGTTTGCTCGCCGTGGTCCTCGCCGCCATTGGGATTTACGGCATGACGTCGTATGCGGTGAACCGGCGAACCGGGGAGATCGGCCTGCGCATCGCGCTTGGGGCCCAGACCCAACAGATCCTCTCCCGCGTCTTGCGTGAGGCATTCTGGTTGACGAGTGCAGGCATCCTCATTGGACTCGGTGCCGCTCTGTGGCTTACCCACCTCATTCGAGCCATGTTGTATGGAATTGGAAATACAGACGCGCTCGCCATCGCGAGCACCGCCGTGCTGCTCTTATCTGTATCGCTCGTCGCAGCTTTCGCGCCCGCCCGTCGCGCATCCAGAATTGATCCGATCCGCGCTCTGCGTCACGACTGAAACCATTTCATAACAGTGCGGTCGCCACGCGGCTGATTCCCTTCTGCAGCTTCATCAGGGCGCGGCGGCGCTGCTCGGCAAACTTCGGCCTTACCGGCCTGGCGATACAGAAGCTGGAAGAGTGTCAACCCTTACCTTCGTGTCCCCCCACATTCCAAAGCCTTTCCACGCCAGGAAAGCTGGGAATTCTCCACCCCAAACCCGATATTCTGAAAATAGAGGGAAAAAAGGCTCAGCCCGCCGCTGAGCCTTTCTGATTTTCGCCGCAACCTGCGAGCTGCCAGCTAGCCGCTGTCTGCTATCTGCTGCCTGCTATCTGCTGTCTGCTATCTGCTATCCGCTATCTGCTCTCTGCTACCTGCTACCCGCTGCCCCTGGAGGGACCATGGTTCACGAATGCGAACACTTCTACGAAACCGGACGCAAATGCCACCGCATTACCAAACGCGGAGAAGCTCTCTGCCCCGGACACCGCCCCAACCCCCGCCGCTCCCTCCACGATGAGCCCGCCTTCGTGCGCGAGGTGGCCGTCCTCGCCGAGCACCTCCGCTCCGCCGGCGACGACGATCTCTTCTGCGCCCTGCAGGACGCTCTCGCCGCCATCCTGCCGGCCATCGAGCGCAAAGCCTCGCGCGCCGGCTATCTCCCCTTCGCCCGCGCTTCGGTCGTCGTCTGCATCGCGGTCGAACGGCTCATCCGCAACCGCGAGCGCCGAAGTGCCGCCGCTGCCAATGCCGCACAGCAACAGGCCCGTGGATCCAGATAGATACGCTCGACGCCGCGGCCGCGCGACGCGTATCCATAACAAGACACAATGCCGCGGGACACACCAATGGTCGAATCAAATAGATAGCTGCTGACGGAAAAGTTGTCCGCCCCGCCGAATCAAATAGATCCGCAAACCACCCGCTGTGAAGGGCGGCGGGGTACCCCGCAAAAAATCGGCGGGACCGAAGTCCCGCCGGGCAGAAGAGCAACAGGTGAAATTTCAGTCGCCCGCCACCAGAACCCGCTCTTCTTCCTCGACCTCTTCGGTCGCGAAAGCAGGCTTCTCGTACGAGTGACCCGTGAGCAGTCCGATCACGAACAGCCCGAGGATCGCGGCTCCCGCGGCGAACAGCACATCGCCCGGCACCCGCATCCAGCGCAAAAACTGCATGCTCGGCGTCTGCAGGAACTCGGCCGACCGTGCATACCAGGTCCCCTGCTGAATCGACGCCAGCGCCTGCAGGATCCCGATCGGCAGCATGCTCAGCACCACCATGAAGGTCAGACCCACGTTGATGCTCCAGAACGCCAGCTTCAGCGGACGCTCCTTCCACTGCTTGCCCGGACGGATCGCCCGCAGACAGAACAGCGTCAGACCCAGCCCGAGCATTCCGTACACGCCGAACAGCGCGGTGTGTCCGTGCACCGGAGTCAGGTTCAGACCCTGCATGTAGTACAGAGCAACCGGAGGATTAATCAGGAAGCCGAACAACCCGGCGCCCACCATGTTCCAGAAGGCAACGGCGACGAAGAAGTAGATCGGCCACTTATAATTCGCAACCCACCGCGCACCGTTGGTGCCGCGCGCCAGGCGAATGTTCTCCCACGCCTCGTACCCGACCAGCGTCAGCGGGACGACTTCCATCGCGCTGAACACCGCGCCCAGAGCAATCACCGCCGGCGTCGATCCGGCGAAGTACAGGTGATGGAAGGTACCGATGATCCCGCCCGACAGGAAGATCGTCGTCGAGAACAGCACGGCCCGCGTTGCCGAACGAATCTCGAGCAGATTCAGCCGGGTAAACAGGAATGCAATCACCACGGTTGCAAATACTTCGAAGAAGCCCTCAACCCACAGGTGAACGACCCACCAGCGCCAGTATTCAGCGGTCACCAGCTGCGTCCGCTGCCCATACATCAGCCCGGCAGCATAGAACAGCGGAATCGCAATCGAAGAGATGAGGAACAAAATCATCAGCGGCTGACTCTCGCTGCGCTTAACAAGCGCAGGCTTCAGCGCCCGCACCATCAGGAACAGCCACAGCAGCAATCCGACGAAGAGC
>DATEPN010000083.1:0-4870 GCA_035273225.1 Acidobacteriaceae bacterium
TCGCTGGATTTGCTGCCCGCCGCACCGAACTTTGTCAGCTCCGGCCTGGAGAACACCGAAACCACGGGCAGCATGACAATCCTGCGCACCGCGGTCGCCTCCGGCACGAACAGGTGGGTGAGATGGAAATTAATGCCGTTGCGCATGAAGGCGTTATGGCGGAGAGACAGGGATTCGAACCCTGGATACGCTTTCACGTATACACGCTTTCCAAGCGTGCGCCTTCAGCCACTCGGCCATCTCTCCGCGATCGCGGGAACGCTGCGCCGCATCGGCTTACGCAGCGCGCGCTCCTTCCAATCTACCACGCAGAACACCCCATCCCGCCTTCTACAATGGTCCATCCCCATGTCCGCCGACTCGGAATTGCCGATCCAGGAAGTCCCTTCAGAACTTAGGGATACGGCGGACGTCCGCCTCTTCGAGCAGCACGGACCTCCGCCTCGTATCGGCGAGGAAATGCGCGCTCTGCTTGGGCTCGCGATCCCAGTCGTCCTCTCTGAACTCGGCTGGATGACCATGACCATCGTCGACCTGATCATGGTCGGCCGTCTCGGGCCGGACTCCATCGCCGCCGTCGGTCTCGGCAACGCGATCTATTACGCGCCATCGCTCTTCGGCATCGGAGTCCTGCTCGGCCTCGACACCCTCGTCTCCCAGTCCTGGGGCGCGCGCCGCTTCGACGAGTGCCACGGCTGGCTCGCGCAGGGCATGTACATCGCCTGCGGATTCACTCCGGTCCTCATGCTCCTGATGCTCGCCGCCGAGCGCATCTTCACCGGCCATGGGGTCGATCCAGTTGTTGGTTCCCTCACCCGCACCTACGTGAGCATCCTCAACTGGGGAACCTTTCCGCTCCTCGTCTACGGCGGCTTCCGTCGCTATCTCCAGGGTGTCGGACGCGTGCGTCCCGTAGCCTTTGCCCTCATCACCGCAAACCTCGTGAACCTCGCCGGCAACTGGATCTTCATTTACGGCCATCTTGGTATGCCCACAATGGGCGTCCGTGGATCGGCGCTCTCCACGTGCGGGGCGCGTGTATACATGGCTGCCGTGCTCGTCTACGCGGCCTGGGCTCACGAATCGAAACGCGGCCATGCTTTATTCGCACATTGGCCCGCGCCGAACTGGAACCGCGTCCGCGCGCTGTTGCAGCTTGGATTACCCGCCGCTTCGCAGGTTGTTCTGGAAGTCGCCGCCTTCGGTGCTGCCACCGTGATGGCCTCGCATCTCACGCCCATCGCTCTGGCCACGCACGAAATCGTCCTGAGCTGCGCTGCCTACACCTACATGGTTCCCCTCGGCATCTCGGCAGCCGCGGCCGTGGCCGTAGGACACGCGCTCGGCGCCGGCAATCCCGCCCGCGCGCGCCGCGCCGGGACGCTGGCGATCGCCCTCGGCGTCGGCTTCATGGCCTGCATGGCGGTTCTGCTGCTCACCCTGCCTCGCCCTATCATCGGCATCTGGACGCATGATCCGCGCGTGCTCGCCCTGGGTGCGCACATCCTCGCCATCGTGGCCGGCTTCCAGATCTTCGATGGAACCCAGAGCGTCTCCACCGGTGCTCTGCGCGGACTCGGAGAGACGCGCTACCCCATGCTCATGAACCTTGCCGGCTACTGGATCCTTGGCCTGCCGCTCGGCGCGATCCTGTGCTTTGTCTTTGGCTGGGGACTTTCCGGGCTCTGGATCGGCCTCACCGTGGCGCTGATCACCATTGCCCTGCTGCTCTGCGCGCGATGGTTGCGCGATTCAAAGAAACTGCGCACGGCGAGAGCTGCTGCCTAGTGCGGTGCGCACGAAACCGGCTGTCCTGACAACAATGGGCTCTGCGAAGAGCCCATTGTGATCCATAGCCATCACGCCATCGGCTCTACTTCTTCTTGCCCTTCTTGCCGGACTTCTTCACCAGATCGTTCAGCGTCGTCCGGCGCAATTCATCCCGCAGGGCTGCTTCGGCTCCGGCAAAAACGCCTTTGAGCTTCAATCGCATCTTGCCGTGATCGGCGCTGTCGAATGCCGCGCTATGGAAAAGCTCTCCGCCATCAAGCGCGCTGTAAACTTCGGCCAGAGTAATTTGCTTCGCCGGTTTTGCCAGCCTCGACCCGCCGTGCGGGCCCTTCTGGCTGTCGACCAAACCTGCCTGGTGCAGCAGAGAGAACACCCGGCGTATCACCACGGGGTTAGTGTTAAGCTTGCCTGCCACATCGTCGGAGGTCTGCAGTACATCCGGTTCGGAGGCCAGCAGGGCCAAGGCGTGAACGCCTGTTGCGAATCGGGTATTGACGGCCATGCTCCAACCTACCACAGCTTTGCTGGGGAAAATACCTGGAGTTTTGTAACAATTGACCTGACCTGTAAGCAGTGCCTCGACATCAGCCGCTCTATAATTTCCCTTTCCCGAGGAGCCCTCTTTGCGCATTCTTTTCGTCGGCGACGTCTTCGGCAGCGCCGGCCGCCGGATCGTTCGCGAGCACATCGGCCACATCATTGCCGGCCGCCAAATCGACCTTGTCATCATCAATGCAGAGAATGCCGCCGGCGGATTCGGGCTCACGCCGGCCATCGCCGGAGAAATGTTCGACCTCGGAGCACACGTCCTCACCACCGGCAACCATGTCTGGGACAAGAAAGAGATTATCGATTACCTGAAGTCCGTGCCCGCTGACTCGCACGATCGCCCGCGCCGCGTGATCCGTCCCGCCAATTACGCCCCCGGCACTCCCGGCTATGGCTTCTACGAAGGCGCTCTTCCGTCCGGACAGACTTACGCCGTAATTAGTTTGCAGGGACGCGTTTTCATGGCGAATAACGAAGATCCATTCCGCGTGGTCGATGCTCTGCTGAACAAGATCACCGCAAAAATCATCGTCGTGGACATCCATGCCGAAGCCACCTCAGAGAAGGCGGCCATGGGCTGGTACCTTGACGGACGCGTCACAGCAGTCATCGGCACGCACACCCACGTTCCCACCGCGGATAATCGCGTCCTCACCAACGGCACCGCTTATCAAACCGATGTCGGCATGAGCGGCCCCTACGACTCGATCATTGGCGTCGAAAAGCAACTGGTGCTCGATCGTTTCCTCACCGGCATGCCCGGCAAATTCGAAGCCGCCAAAGGCGATCCGCGCATGGCCGCGCTGATCGTCGAATGTGACGGCACCACCGGACGTGCCACTGCGGCCGAGCGACTGCTGCTCGGCGAATAAGTGCTGCGCCTCGCCTCCGGCGTGCCGCTCCTGCGAGAATAGAAGCAGAGAGGAATCAGGCATTGTCCATCAAAACGCCCGAAGAGCTTGCTGCCATGCGCGCCGCCGGACGCGTCGTCCGCCTCATGCTCGAAGCCATGAAGTCCGAAGCTCGCTCCGGCATGACCACCGCCGATCTCGACCGCATCGGCGGCGATGTGATGCGCGCGCACGGCGCCGTTTCAGGACCCACAGTGGTCTATCAGTTTCCCGGCGTCAGCTGCATCAGCGTCAACGACGAGATCGTGCACGGCATACCCTCCGGCCGCAAACTACGCAATGGCGACCTGCTCAAACTCGATGTCACGATTCAGCTCAACGGTTACATGGCCGATGCGGCGGAGAGCATCATCGTCGGAGAAAGCCCCGCGCACTCCGGACCCGCCGCTCTCGGCGCGCGACTGGCTGAGTGCGCACAGAAAGCATTTGAAGAAGCCATGAGTGTCGCGCGTGCCGGCAATCGCGTGCAGGAAATCGGCCGCACCGTCGAGCGCGTCGTACGCGGCGATGGCTTCCACGTCATCCGCGACCTCTGCGGGCATGGCATCGGCCATACCATCCATGAGAAGCCCAGTGTCCCCAACTGGCCCGATCCGTCAGCATCCAGCATGCTCACTGAAGGCCTGGTGATCACCGTCGAACCCATCATCGCCAGCCGTTCCGGCCGCTCCATACTCGCGAGAGACGGATGGACCGTGCGCACCGCCGACCGCGGCCTCGCCGCACACTACGAACACACATTGATGATTACCAGGGACGAGCCCGTCCTGCTGACCGCTGCGGCCTGATCGGCGTTGGAGCAAATTAGCAACACATTAAGGTAATGAGTTCCACTCGACGCCGCCGTTCCGCCGAAGAACGGCGGCACATAAGAGTCGTCGGGGACCACACATATTTGCTAATTTGCTCTAGCATGCTTCCGGAGGGTGCTCATGCCATCGGACTGCATCGAAAGAGAAATCGTTCTCAACGCGCCGGTCTCTCGTGTCTGGCGCGCGCTCACCGACCACAACGAATTCGGCGCGTGGTTCCGCGTAAAGATCGCATCTGCCTTCAAAGCCGGCGAAGAAGCCAGCGGCCCCTTAACCGAACCGGGACACGAGCAGATCACCTGGCGGGCCGTCATTCAGGAAATCGATCCACCGCAATATTTCGCCTTTACCTGGCATCCCTACTCCATCGACCCGAACATCGACTACTCCAAAGAAGTACCGACGCTCGTCGAATTCCACCTGCAGTCCACGAAAGAAGGCGGTACGCGGCTGAACTTCTCTGAGTGTGGCTTCAACGACCTGCCGCCGGACCGCTACAAACAGGCTTTCGAAGCACACGACAAGGGGTGGACGCAGCAGATGAAGAACATCAGCGACTACATCGCTGCGCATCCCTGATTCAGGTTGTTACAGGAACAGCGCGGGCCGGAAGAACCCTATTTCCCAAACGGCTCGCGTCTCATTGCCCCGTCGCGCTGCTTGACGAGCATCTCGACCTTACCTTCAGCCTCATCAAGCTGCTTTCGGCATTCGGCGGAGAGGCGCGTCCCCTCTTCGAAGAGCCGTACCGATTCCTCCAGGGGCACATCGCCACGCTCCAGTTGCGCGACGATCTCCTCCAGTTTC
>DATEPN010000084.1:0-2883 GCA_035273225.1 Acidobacteriaceae bacterium
CCACTGTCCGGCTCGTTGATGTCCGGAATCTTTTCGAGCAGCGGATACCCGCCCTCCGTCAGCCCCTCGAAGTCATAGACCCGCTCGTGCCCGCGATACGCCTGTTGCCAGGTCCGCTCCGTGTAGTCGCTGGTGATCGCCGCCGTCGACCACACGTGCCCGTCGCCCGACACCTCGCCCGAATCGTAAAAATTGTCCAGCACCCCGAACTGCTTCGCCAGCGCATGCAGATTCGGCGTGATCTCCTCGCCGTACATCGTCAGCGACGCGTCGCCGTCCCCCGCGCCCAGATCGCCAAAGATCTGATCGTAGGTCCGGTTCTCCTTGATGATGTAGATCACGTGCTTGATGGGATTGGTCCCGCCCTGAAAATCAATCGTCTTCTGCGCCGCCTGCATCATGTTGCTCTCGACCACCTGCCGCGTCAGCTCCGCCAGTTGCCCGTGCGCCTGCTCCGCGTCAATCGTCGCCAGCGATCCATGCAGCATGCTCGCGATATACGTGTGCGGCCGCTCCAGCCGCTTCGTCTCATGCGGCCCCGGATGTGGGGACTTCGGCTGCGGCGGCCCGTTCGGCGCTGTGCTCTTCCCCTTGCCCGTCGCGACGTACAGCTTGCCGCCCTTGATCGCCACCACCGTCGGATACCACTCCGTCGGGATGAATCCAGTCGCTTGCTGGGTAGGAATGTTGACGAGACTTCTGTGCGTCCCTGCATGCAGATCGAACACCGCCACCGCATCGGAGCCGGAGTTCGCCACGTACAGCGTTCTGCCGTCCTCTGAGACGGCCACGCTGTCCGGCATGGCGCCAAAAAGCGTCTGCCCCGGCAGACGCGTATCGAAGGACGCAATCCGCCCGATCGGCGTGCCCGCCACATCCAGCGCCTCCACCGAGTCCCGATTCGCCAGCGCCACATACAGCGTTCTGCCGTTGGGGCTCAGCGTCATCGCCACCGGATGCGAACTGGGATCCGTGCTGTGCGCCGGCGGCATCAAATCGAGCTTCTGCACCACGCGCCCGGTGCGCAGATCGAGTTCCGCCACCGCCGATCCGTTCCACAGCGCGACCCAGGCCCTGTGCCCATCCGCGCTGGCCGTCACCGCGATCGGATACGCACTGGGCACCACCGGTCCCGTCGAAAAATCGAACCGCCGCAGCAGCTTGCCCGTGCTCGCATCGAGCAGCAGCACATCGTCTGAATATTCGTCGGCGACGAGCAGGCGCTCCGGCACGCCGCCCCGGCCCTTCAGGACCGCCAGTCCCGCCGGCGCCGGAATCGCCTGGCTCTCCGCCAGCTTCATCGTCCCGTGGTGCTGCACCTTGCCGCCCGTCAACGACCGCAGCGGAATCGGAATGAGCCGCTCCTTCGTCAGTGAAGTTCCATTGAACCGGAAGACCCCGATGGCGTTGCCGGTCGCCTCGGGCTTGCCCCCTCTGGGTTCGCTGATCGAATCGAAGCTCAGATACAGCCGCGAGCCGTCTCCCGAAAAGGCAATCCCCGAATAGAGCGTCTGCGGGTCCAAAACCTCGGTCAGCTCCAGCGGAAAATCCGTCAGCTTGCCGGTCTCGGTGTCCAGGACGGCCACCGATTGCTCGTAATTCGACTCCACCGTCCCAAACCCGGCATTCACCAGCGCCAGGTACCGATGATCCGGCGACCACGCGCAGGCCATGGGCAGGCTGTTCAGTTGCTGCGGCGCGCCGGGCACCGGCTCAACGATCTGCTTGCTGGTGGGAAGAGGAATGCTCTGGCCGAGAGCGGCGAAGCCTGCAATGCCAGCGAAGAGAACGACGAAATGTCTCATTGCCAACGATCTTCTCCGGAGCGGGTTACGGCGCGGTGAACCGCGCACCGCCCAGCCTACGCCTGTGGCTTACAAAAGTGTTACATCCCTCTTTCCCACACCCTGCTAGCGTTAGAAAAGCGGCGCATGTCGACGCCGCAATTCCACAGAAAGCCTGGACTCAACTCCCCATGGCCACTACTCCGCTGGAAGCCCCCACGATTTCTGCTGCACAGCCTGCAGCCAAAGCTCTGCCTGTCGCGCCCGCGATGCCGCAACTCGGCCGCAAGGCGCAGGGCGGCACCATCAGCTGGGTCACCATCATCTTCATGGCCCTCTTCCACATCGGAGCCATCGTGGCCCTGTTCATGTTCTCGTGGAAGGCGCTGGCCTGCTTCGCCGTCACCTGGTTCCTGGCCTACAACATCGGCATCGGCATGACCTACCACCGCCTGCTGACCCATCGCGGCTACCGCGTGCCGAAGTGGCTGGAATACGTCATGACCGTCTGCGCCACGCTGGCGCTCGAGGGCGGACCCATCTTCTGGGTTGCCCTGCACCGTGTCCATCATCAGCTTTCCGATCACGAAGGCGACCCGCACACCCCGCACGACGGCGGCTGGTGGGCGCATGCCGGCTGGATCATGGCTGGCGAATCGCTGCACGCGCAGACCGCCCCGCTCGCCCGCTACGTGCCCGACCTCAATCGCGACCGCTTCTACCTCTGGCTCAGCAAGTACCACTGGCTTTCCCTGGTCGTCACCGGACTCATCTGCCTCGCTGTCGCCGGAGTGCCCGGACTGATGTGGGGCATCTTCCTGCGCACCACCATCGGCCTGCACTCTACCTGGCTGGTGAACTCCGCGACGCACATGTGGGGATCGCGCCGTTTCCAGACCCGCGACGACTCCCGCAACAGCTGGTGGGTGGCCCTGCTGACCGGCGGCGAAGGCTGGCACAACAACCACCACGCGCATCCCGTCTCCGCGCGCCACGGCCTCAAGTGGTACGAGATGGACGTCAACTACTACCTGATCTGGCTCTTCAAAAAGATCGGCCTCGCGCAGGAAGTCAAAGTCGCGCAGTACGATCCGCAGAA
>DATEPN010000085.1:0-2103 GCA_035273225.1 Acidobacteriaceae bacterium
TCCGTCGCCGGATCGCGCACCGCGACCCGCAGCCACTGCGCGGTGGTCGGAACCTCCAGCGTCTGCTCGCCCCGGAACAGCGGCGCCTCCTCCTTTTTGTGAGGCCCCGCATTCGGCATCCGCACCGCCATTTGCGAGAGGCCGTTCAGCATACGGCCGTCCGCATCGTAGGCACACGCCGCGAACTCCAGCACCTGCCCGGTGCGTCCCTGCATCTGGTTATCGAGCACAAGGTAGTCGATCGTGTATTGCTGTAGAGGAACCGGCCGCGGCACCTTCGCGGGATGGTTCCGCTTCCGCAGCACGAAGTACGCCGGCTGCATCTGCAGATCGGCCATCTGCTCGTGCGTGGCCATGGCCGTCGGCCCCGGATGGATCTGCGCCCGGAAGAGCATGTCGTGCGCAATCGGCGCCCCCTGCACCATGTAGGCGTAGAGCGTGTCCCCCGGATGATGCGCGACCACCTGACTGGCCGTGGCCTCCGAGAAAAGTATCTCGTCGCGGGTCAGCGGCTTCTGCGGATCGTCGTCGAAATACGAACGCCGGAATTGAAGCTTGTATCCCGGCTTGTCCACCTTCACCTCAATGTTGTGCAGCTTCTCGTCATACACGTGGCCCTTGGGCGCGTACGTGATCTCGTAGTAGCTGCCGCCGTTCTCTGTCGCTTCCTGGATCGCCTGGCTGATGTCGTTCCGGTTGTAATAGGCCTTGCCTCCGGTCCCGTCAGCCGCACGCTGGGCTACGTAGTCGATCCCGCCGTACTCCGCGTCCTCTGCCAGCCCCTGGACATTCACCGGGTAAAGGGAGACCTGCGCGTTGTTCATCGCGTCCATCGCCTCCCGCATCACGCGTCCCTCTTCGGTGATATCCTGCCCGGCCAGGCTGGAGCTGCCGGTAATCTCCTGGTTCGGCATATTGGGAATGATGGCCGGATTGCCCGATCCCCCATTCGGGCCCACGGTGGTGCCGAGCCCGCCGAAGCTGTTGTTCGGTGACGTGAAGGGAACAGGGAAGTGCGACGAGAGCCAGATGATGTTCTTCCTGCCCGGCAGGCCTTCCAGCTGTTTCGAGATCAGCTTCATCGCACTGAACGGCAGCGAGATGTCGTTCGAGGCGTAGTTCATGCGCGTGAGGAGAACCCAGGGAATATGTGGCTCCTTACGGTTCACATCCAGCACCGCCAGCAGCTTGTCGCGGTCGGTGGTAAAGCCCTGCAGGAGTCGCAGCTTATCCCCCAGCAGATAGATTTCCATCCGCACTCCGGGCGGCTTCGCGCGCAAAAAACGCTCGAGCTGTCGCCGTGCGGTGATCTGATCGTCGACGTTGTTGTCGTGGCCGATATGGTCCATGTCGTAGACGACGACGTACAGCGGCCCGCGTTCGGGAGCCGTCGGAACGTTGGTGAAGGTGTCCGGCGGTAGTGCCGGAAGATGCGGCGGCGGGATCACCCGGTCGCGATCCATGTCGAAGGGCTCAAAGGACCGGATGTCCTGCTCGTGGGCGTCTTCGAAGATATGGAAGTCCCGGCGCTTCAGCCCATGCACCGCCCGATGATTGCTGTCCGTCACCACCACATCGAGCACAACACGGCGCACCGTCCGGCGCAGCGTGTAGGTTGGCCCGCTCTGCTGCGCTACCATCGTCGCGACAACGCCCAGGGCAAGCAGCGCGCCTGAGGCCGCAACCATAACTCCAGTCCACCGCCAACTCTTCGTTCCGAGCATAGGCCCTCGCTCCATCTCCTGCGACCGGTGCAGCCGGTCATCTCGTACCCTTATATACGCCTCAATCCGGCGGCGGGACCCACTAAAACTCGCCTTCACCCTGTATCCAGGGTGGGTGTGATTCTGGTTTGTCAACCATTACTTTGGTGTTGTAATTGATCGGGCGTAAGTTATGCCCCACATTAGGTGAGACGTAACCTCTCGAAAGTTGATATTCTAAAGTTATAAGGTGAATTTCAGCGAAAGGCCGCTCCTCGTGGGCGGCCTTTTCCTTTCCACGGAGGAATTCATGCCTCGCTATTGCACCGGTCTGCTCGAAGACGGGCAGCGCTGCGACTACCGCGCTCTGCCCGGCACGCAGTTCTGCGCCGGACACTCG
>DATEPN010000086.1:0-2878 GCA_035273225.1 Acidobacteriaceae bacterium
TTGTTCTGCGCCATCTGGAGGACCGCTCGATGAACGAGATCGCAGAGGTGCTTGGAGTTGAGCCGAACACCGCGAAACAGGCTGTCTTTCGCGCCGTGCAGAAACTGCGCCGGGAGCTGGCGCCGCTACGGGGGAACGCATGAAGCACCTGAATGAAGAAGAACTGGTCGAGCTGTACTACAACGAGGCGACCACTGCGGCGCATGTGCATCTGCGGGCGTGCCGGGAATGCTCGACGCAATACGCCGACCTGCAGCGGGATCTCGATGGAGTGAAGGCGGCGCAAGCTGGCCCGCGGGGTACGGAGTACGGGGAGCGCGTATGGCAGGCGCTAAAGCCCCAATTGATTGCGTATCAGAAAAGGCCGGCTGGCTGGCGCTGGGGGGTGCAGTGGAAATCTGTAGCAGTGGCTGTCAGTTGCGCGGTTTTGCTGGCGATAGCTTTCGTCGGCGGACGTTACTGGGAGCGGCGAGCGAACAGCACAACGGCCGTCGTAGACGCGAATCCGCCGGCCACGCAGAGAGTGTTGCTGGTCGTGCTGACGGATCACCTGGATCGAACGGAGCGTTTGCTGGTGGCACTGAATCATGCGGACTCCTCGGATAAGGCGGAGAACGGCCAGTTGCAGTCGGAGGCGCGGGAGCTGTTGGCTTCCAACCGGCTATATCGGACGACGGCAAGCAAAGCTGGTGATCCTGCAATGGCCGGGGCGCTGGATCGAGTGGAGAACGTGCTCGCGGAGATCGCGAATGATCCGAACCTCACGGCTGAGGACCTGGAGCGAGTCCGCAGGGATATGAATACCGAGGGAATTCTGTTTGACATTCGCGTCCTGCTGGCACGGACGCCGGATCAGGGGAGCGGGCCTAAACCCGCGAAGGGAGCGTCGATCTAAATGAGAATCAGAGGATTATCTGCCATTGTTCTTTCTATAGCGTTTTCGTCTGTGCTGCCCGTGTCGCATGCGGAGGAGCCGCAAGCCTCCCCGGCAGCAGGCCAGAGTGCTCGCGCCGACGATGGCAGCCTGTACACAGACGGCACGCGCGCCATCAACGAGAGCCGCTGGTCGGACGCGGTGGGTTTGTTCGACCGCGTAGCACAGATGCGCGGCGAGCATGCGGAAGGCGGCCTTTACTGGAAGGCATACGCGGAGAACAAGGAAGGGCAGCCGGCGAATGCACTGAGCACATGCGGGGAACTGCGGAAGCAGTATCCCAAAAGCCCGTGGCTGAACGAATGCGGCGCACTCGAAATCGAAATTCGCGGCAAGAGTGGCGATCCGGTTCCACCGCAGACCGAACCGGACCAGGATCTCAAGCTTCTGGCGCTCAATGCGCTGATGCAGCAGGATCAGTCACAGGCAGTACCGATCCTTGAGAAGATCCTGGTGGGCAACCAGCCGGAAAAACTAAAGAGTCGGGCGCTGTTTGTCCTGGCGCAGAGCCAGTCGCCGCAAGCGGAGAAAGTCATCAGTCAGGTCGCGCACGGGCAGTCCGGGCCGGCACTGCAAATCAGTGCAATTCGTATTCTGGCGGCCGCGCAGGGCAAACGCGCGAACGATACCCTGGCAGATGTCTATCAGCATGCCAGCGACGTGCACGTGAAGCGGGCGATTCTGCAGTCGTACCTGATAACAGGAGATTCATCGAAGCTGCTGACAGCCGCCCGCCAGGAGACCGACCCTGAACTGGTACGTACGGCGGTGCGCACCCTCGGAGCAATGGGTGCAGGGCAGGATTTGCTGACTCTCTATCACGCGACGAACAGCGCACAGGCGAAGGCCGACATCATCAATTCGTTTATTCCCAGCGGCCACAGCGGAGTGGCGCCGCTGACGGAGATTGCTCAGTCGGAGCAGGATCCAGAACTGCGGCGGAAAGCAATCCGGGACCTGGGCATCGCTGGAGGAAAGTCAGTGGCCCCGGCGCTGGTGGACACGTATCACAAGAATTCAGACGTGGAGACGAAGCGGGCCGCCGCGCAGGCCCTGTTCCTGGCGGGAGACGCACACGATCTGGTGGCGCTGGCGCGCGCCGAGAAGAACCTGAAAGCGAAGGAATACCTGGTGCAGCAGCTGAGCCTCATGCATGACCAGGAGGCCTCAGCGTACATGCTGGAAATTCTGAATAAGTAGCGAGGAATCCCATGAGACAGGAATGGTTCGTGGCAGCGGTACTCGGCGTGTCGATGCTGGCCGTGGCGCAGCAGCCGCCGAAAGTGATTAACGCGCAGTTTCACACTGAGCCGGCCGGCGCAGGACTGTCCGCGACGGTGGGCCGATTTCAGCATTCAACTGGACCGCTCTGGCTGGGCTATGAGGTTGCGGCTGTACCCCGAACCCGTTTCGCTGTTTGTTCGGGGAACGGGGACTCAATGGACGATGGATGTTGCGGTGTCTACCGATTAGAGGATTCGGACAACAGCTTTCGGACTTCGGATAATGCTCAGCCGGCGCAGACCAACATTGACGTGCTGGTTCGGATCGATGAGGGAGCGGTCGACAGGGTTCGGTTCATCGGAACGGGATGTCGAGTCGATGCTGGAGGGCTGCCTTTCACGTGGATAACCGGCGTTCAGCCCGACGACAGTGTCGCGTGGCTATCGAGTCTTGTGACGGCGGGAGACAAACGACACGCAGACCAGGCGCTGGCGGCGATTGCGATGCATGAGACTTCCAAAGCCACTGCTGAGCTCGCCGGATTTGCATCCTCGTCCAATCCGCTGTGGCTCCGTGAGAAGGCTGCATTCTGGCTGGGGGCGGGACGCGGGCATGATGGACTGCTGGAACTGGAAAAGCTGGCGAAGGATTCCGATCCGGAATTTCGGAAAAAGCTGGCGTTCGATTTTTCTGTGAATCGCGATCCGGCGGCGGTCGACG
>DATEPN010000087.1:0-8499 GCA_035273225.1 Acidobacteriaceae bacterium
GGAGGATTCAGATCGAAGAAGGAGGGGATCTTCAGGCTGTCGTCGCCCGGCATTTCCATATCCAGGCCGGCGTTGATGAAGTTCACCGCGTGCACCGCGCCCCAGTCGGAGGTGACAAATCCTTTGAATCCGATCTGGTCGCGCAGGATCGTCGTCAGCGTGTCCTTGTTGCCGCACGCGAAGGTGCCGTTCACGCGGTTGTAGGAGCACATGATCGACGAGACGCCGGCCCTGACCGCCGCATCGAACGGTGCAACGTACACCTCATGCAGCGTCTGATCGTCGACGTAGATATTGCCGCTGCTCGAGTCGTAGGCGACGTAATGCTTCACTTGCGCCATCACGTGCTGCGACTGGATGCCCCTGATCTCTTCGGCGCCCATCACGCTGGTCAGGTACGGGTCTTCACCGAAGGTGTTGTAGCCGCGGTCGAACTCGAGATCGCGATCGATGTTCACGAACGGCTGCAGGCTGACATCAATGCCTAGGGCCCGGTCTTCGCGTCCGATGACGACGCCATTGTCCTCAGCGTCCTTCGCGCTAAAGGTCGCGGCCACGCCCATCGTCGCCGTCTCTCCCTGGGACGGATGCCGCGTCAGCACACCGGGAGGGCCGTCCGCAAAGCGCAACCCAGGAATGCCGAACCGCGGCACACCCGCGAGATAGCCGGCCTGCCCCTGATACACCTTCGGATCCTCCTTCGTGCCGTGAATGAGCGCGATCTTCTCCTGGAGCGTCATCTGGCTGAGCAACTTGTCAACGCGCGCATCGCCGGTGACGGCCGGCACCGCCGACTGGGCGAGCACCGACGCGCACCAAAGCAGCGTCGCCGCACCCGCAATGGCCGGACCTGTACGTAGAAGTTTCATTTTGTATGTCTCTCTCGACCTGAAGTGGCCCGGGAGGCCACGGCTGCACGACGGCTCAGCGCATCCACCTGGGTCGCCCGAATTATATGCACGTGTTCTGACGAAAGCGGGGCGCCTGGGGACAGGCGCTCCCTGCCAAAGAAAGAATGCTCGTCCGGTGCTCAGGCAGAACGCTATCGGACCGAAACGATGTCGAGATTGCCGCTGCGGCGCAGAATATCTACGCCGATGCTCTCGTGGTAGCGTTCGAAGGAGAGGTCCACGCAGGCTTCGCCCACCCGCAGGTTCCGGATCCGCACCTCTTTGATGGACTCCGGCAAGCTGGTGTAGTGCAGCGTAATGCGCGACTCGCGGGCTTCGATTTCGAGGCCGAGACACGCCTGCAGCACCATGAACGCCGATCCCGCGGCCCAGGCCTGCGGCGAGCAGGCGACCGGATAGAGAGTGGGACCCTTCCCGGGGCGGCGCCCGAAACCGCAGATCAGCTCCGGCAGCCGGTGCAGGTCGACCTGTGTGGAGAGGTCGAGTAGTCCCGAGAGCACCCGCAGCGCGAGCTCCTTGCGCGGACTGCGCAGCGTGCCCCATGCGATGACGGCGTTATCGTGCGGCCACACCGATCCATTGTGGTACGACATCGGGTTGTAGCGCTTCTCGTCGGGCACCAGGGTGCGAATACCCCAACCGGAGAAGAACGCCTCGGAAGCCAGAGTCCGAGAGAGCACGCGCACCTGCTGCTCGTTGGCGATGCCGGAGAAGAGGCAATGGCCGGCGTTCGAAGCGCGCACGGCGCATTTGCGCTTCTCGCCGTCAAGCGCGAGGGCGAACACGGAAAGGTCATCGCACCAGAACTCTTTCTGGAACTTGTCGCGCAACTCGAGCGCCTGCCTGCGCAGATTCTTCGCCAGCTCGAGATGCCCCAGATCCGAGGCTACGTCAGCGATGCCCATCTTGGCCGCGTAGACGTAGGACTGCACCTCGCAGAGCGCGATGGGCGCCTCCGCGAGACGGCCGTCGCTGTAAAACACCGAATCGCCGGAATCCTTCCACCCTTGCTGGACCAGCCCGGTCTCATTCTGGCGCTGGTACTCGACAAAGCCGTCGCCATCGCGGTCGCCGTATTGGTCGATCCAGTCGAGCGCCGCCTGAATGTTGTGCCAGATGTTACGCAGCAGTTCCACATCGGCGGTGCGCCGGTAATAGGCGGCGGCCAGCAGAACGAACAGCGGCGTCGCGTCTACGGTTCCGTAGTACATGCCGAAGGGAACTTCGCGCAGGCGCGCCATTTCGCCCTTGCGCATCTCGTGCAGGATCTTTCCGGGTTCGGCGTCGCGCTGGCGATCGATCTCCGTCGCCTGCGTGGCGGCCAGATAGCAGAGCACGCCGCGCGCAATACTGGGCTCCAGCCACAACATCTCCAGAGCGGTGATAATGCCATCGCGGCCGAATACTGTGCTGAACCAGGGGACGCCGGCGTATGGATACGGCCCGTGCTGCGTCTCGGTGACCATCATCTCCAGATCGGCGCAGGAACGCCGAATCCAGGTGTTCAGCTGCTGATTCGAGGTCTCGATTTCAAAATCGGAGAGCGGGCCCTTCTTGCGCTCGTGTGTCAGCACCTGCAGGGCGGATTCGTACGTGCCTGCGTGCTGCTGCAGGCCTTCCTGCAGGCATTCGATGGTGATCGTCAGGCTGATCTCCTGATGCGGTTCCAGGGCCAGAGGGAAGTTAATCGATCTGCCCTCCGCTTCGGCCTGCGGTTCGGAGCATTCGATCCGGGTGGTACGGCGGATGCCATCCAGTCCTTCGTAGCTCAGCTCAATGCGACGCCCACTCGCCTTCGGCGGCAGCAGCTTGCCGCGCTGCGCGCGCTTCTGCCCGCGCACCTCGAAAATGTCCGCAAAGTCGGCGTCGAAATCGAAGCTGACTTCCAGCATCGCCGGGCGCTCGGCGTAGTTATGAAACGTGATCTTGTCGTAACACGTCGCGTCGCACAGAAACTTGCTGCGGTACATGTGCAGCGTGCCGCGCGCCAGATCGCAGTCCTCGAGTTGCATGTCGGGGTTGGTCAGGTCCGCGGCGAAGAGCACGTTGTCTTCGCGGACCGTGGAACTGAGCAGCAGCGGCCGCACGTCGCGGATGCGCAGATCCAGGCGGGAGAGGTGCCGCGACTCGCGGAAGAAGATCCCCTGCTGGCCAAACCCGACCGGCTGGATATCCCCGTTGCGGTCGAAGATGGCAAAAGTATCGCCGTGCAGCAGGACACGCGTGCGGTCGTCAGCGAGCGACGAAGAGGCGCGGATATAGAACTGCTGCCCGACCTCAATAACATCCTGGCTCTGGACGGGCTGTGCTTTCTCCGAAAGCATTCGGAAAAGCCTCCTTGCGGGCTAGGCGACCAGGGACAGGTCGCCGGAGTTCACGCCGCGCCGCCGGTTCTCCGCAAGCACTCCTCGATAAACGCGCAGGTAGTCGTGGCACATCCTTCGCGCGCTGAAGCGGTTCTCGAATTCCGAGCGGCAGATTTCTCTCTTTATCAGAGAGATGCGCCGGGCCGCCCTGGCGGCTTCCTCGACGTTATCCACAACGAAACCCGTCAGGCCGTGCTCGATGATTTCGGGGACCGAACCGCGCCGGAAAGCAATCACAGGCGTGCCGCAGGCGAGCGCTTCGATCATCACCAGACCGAAGGGCTCCGGCCAGTCTACCGGAAAGAGTAAGGCCGCGGCGTTGCCCAGGAACTCACCCTTATTTTCTTCTCCAATTTCGCCGAGAAACTCAACGTGGGGTTCGTCAAAGAGATGGCGCACTGATTCGTAATAGTCCTGGTCGCTCGGATCAATCTTGGCGGCGATGCGAATCTTCATGCCAGCTTGTCTGGCGATTTCAATCGCGAGGTCGACGCGCTTTTCCGGCGAAATCCGGCCGAGAAAAGCCAAATACTCCCCACCCTCCAGCCGTGGAGCGTGGAGGTCTTCCGGCAGACCGTGATAGACCGTCGCCTCCCAGTTGGCCCACTCCATCGGAGCGCGCTGCGCGTCAGAGATCGAGACCAGCCGCATATCGTCGAATTCACGGAACAGCGGGTAAAGGTCGGGAATATCCAGCCGCCCGTGTAGCGTGCTGATCGCAGCCATCTTGCATTGGCGAATCACAGAAAAGGCAAAGTAGTCGATGTGGAAATGGACGACGTCATAATCGCCGCATTCCTGGGCGATCAGCTCGGCGAGCAAATAGTGATGCGCCATTGGATCGTTGGGCTTCGGCCGCCCGAGGCGAAGCGCGCTGTCGCAGACCGAACGGAGCCGGGCCGAGGTCCGGGAATCCCCGCTCGCATAGAGGGTTACATCATGTCCCGCACGGACCAGTTCTTCCGTCAGGTAATGTACAACGCGTTCCGTCCCCCCATAGAACTTGGGCGGGACACTTTCGTGCAACGGCGCAACCTGCGCAATTCTCATACGGGGGCCACCTCAATACAAAAGTGCCAATGTCTATAAGATGCAGATTTACGGCGGAATTTGGCGCGTGCCCACATCGCCGGAATTTAAATGGTGTAAGTCTTGCTGCGCCGTAGATTTTCACCGTCGCTTGCGCGCGTTGCATCGCAAACGCGAATGTGCGGTACCGAACATTCGGTGGATTTCCTCTGCGATCCGATGCTGATAGGTTTCCCGCATGGCCCCGTTTGAGCCCGGCGAGCCACTCCGCCGGCCATCCCGCATGCGCAAGATCGTCCATGTCGACATGGACGCCTTCTACGCGTCGGTGGAGCAGCGCGACAATCCCAACCTGCGCGGCAACCCCGTAGTGGTCGCCTGGCGCGGCAACCGTTCCGTCGTCTGCGCGGCCTCCTATGAGGCGCGGCGCTTCGGAGTCCGTTCCGCCATGCCTGCCGTGCGCGCCGAGCGGCTGTGCCCCCAAGCCATCTTCATCCCGCCCGATTTCGTCCGCTACCGTGCCGTCTCGCGGCAGGTCCGGGAAATCTTCCGCCGCTACACCGACCTCATTGAGCCCCTCTCCCTCGACGAAGCCTACCTCGACGTCACCGAGAACAAGGCCAGTCTCCCGACCGCAACGAAGGTGGCGAGAGCCATCCGGCAGCAGATTCGCGAAGAGCTGAACCTGACCGCATCAGCCGGCGTGGCGCCGAATAAGTTTCTGGCCAAAATCGCATCGGACTGGAAGAAGCCGGACGGCCTCTTCGTCATCCAGCCGGAAGACGTCGACACCTTCCTGCCGCCCCTGCCCGTCGAGCGCCTGCCCGGCGTGGGCAAAGTGACGGCGGAGCGGCTGGGCACCTTCGGCATCCACACCGTCGGCGATCTGCGCGCCATGGACCTTGCTCTGCTCGAGAGCCATTTCGGCAGGCATGGAATGCGGCTCCACGAACTGGCCTTCGGCATCGATGAGAACCCGGTCGAGCCGAACCGCCCAACGCAGTCCATCTCGGCCGAAGACACCTTCGAGCGCGATGTGCCTCTCGAGGAGACGGAGGACGCGATCCGTCGCCTGGCGAAGAAGGTTTGGGCTGCTTCGCGCAAGGAAACCCGCATTCCTCGCACCGTGGTGCTGAAGCTCAAGACGGCGGGATTCAAGATCATGACGCGCAGCCTGACGCCCATGGAGCCGGTCGCCTCCTGCGAGGAACTGACGAGCATCGCCCTGTCGCTGCGCGAGCGCGTCCACCTTGGACCGGAGCAGCGCTTTCGCCTGATCGGCGTGGGAGTGGGGAATTTTAGGGATCCGGCGGAGGAAGCGGAGCAGCCGGAGTTGTTCGGCGAGCGGGACGAAGAGGGCCCGTCTGTGGAATCGGACTCTCTTCTGCCGAGGGAATGAGTTACGGCTGGCCGTCCGGGGTCGGATTGGAGGCGGTGAACTCGGAGCAGCAGGGCTTCGCCGCCGCCGAGAACTCCATCAACTCGACGCGAGTCTTGTCCGGATCGTAGGCATTGAACTGCCACTTGCCGTCCCGGCCGATTTGCGGGCGCGGCGGGTCCGTGCCGAGGCGGTCTTCGGAGTACAGCTTCGTGACCGTCTGCTCCATGTTCCCCACGCCGAGTGAGAAGTGGTTCAGCACGCCCAGTTGCTGCTGCGAGATGTTTTGCGGAATGCCGCTTCCGGAGGGGCCGCTGGTGAGCATGTACTCCAGCCAGTCGTGGCCGTCCGGAACCTGCTGGGAAACCCAGTCGGTCTTGTCTGGATGCATGCCGCCGTGCCAGTACGGACGGAACCCGAGGATCTCGCGGTAGAAGGCGTCTTCTTTGGCGCGATCCCGCACCAGCATGCCCACGTGAATCATGCGGCGGCCAATCGGATCGGCGTCGGCGATCTGGTACAGCGCGGCGGTGTTCTTCGCAGCCAGCAGCTTCGCCGGGGGCTGCACGAATTCCACCTTGTTGTCTTCCGGATCCTTCACGTAGAACCACGCGCTGCCGTCCGAGCCCTGCTCGACCTTGTCCGGCACCGTCACCCCATGCGCTCCGAGATACCGGCGGAGTCCATCGGCGTCTGCGGTCAGATAGCCGAGGTGATCGAGGCGGTCAGCACCGGCATCGGCTGGGAGCGGCAGGACCTCGACAAACTGCTCCTGGTTGACGTAGTAGCGGGCGCCGTTCGGATTCTCCGGATCGGGCGCCTTTTTGAGGCCGATCTGATGCACGTAGAACTGCTCGGTTTTGGCCGCATCGCTGGCATAAACGCTGATGTTCGAAATCCCGATGATCCGCGGGCGGGCCGTTGTCCCGGAACCGGCGGCTCCCTGCGGCGCGGTCTGGGCCGCGCAGGTGAGGCTGGCAAACACCACAAGCAAAACGGGGTAGCGCATGAACCAGAACCCTCCCAGGTGCGTATCCAATGCGTATCGAGCATACCCCGGCGGCGGATCAAAATCCACGCTGCGAATTTCGGCCAGGCCGGATACTATGACTCCACGGATGAACCGGCGGAAGAAAACACGGAGTGCTTCGCCAAATCTGCTGCGCTTTCTGATCGGGCTGTGGATGCTGGCCAGCCTGGGCTACTGGATCGCCGGCGTTATGGATGAGTGGCAGCAGCGGGTCCACGTGGATCGCCTCGTGCGACAGCCGTTTGCCTACGACAGCGACACCCGGCGGATCTATCAGGTCGAGCCCGAGGCGGCGGCGGCCGGTGTAGCCGTCGACGACACCCTCCAGCAACTGAATGGAGCCGACTACTCCGGCATGGCCCAGTGGCTGGCCGTCCTGCACGAGAGCCATCCCAGCGACATCCTCGAGGTCGGCTATGCCCGGCCCAATGGCACCCAGGGCAGCGCCACCGTGAGCCTGGCCCGCTCCAACTTCGCCTCCTCCCGAGCCACCGGAGTCCTCTTTTTCTGGGAAGAGTTCCTCGTCGTCGGATTGTTGCCGCTCATCTGCCTCCTCATAGGCTACTGGGTGGTGCTCTCGCGTCCCACGGACCGCAATGCGTGGCTGTCGCTGGTCCTGCTGACGTACCCCAGCGTCGTCTTTATGGGAGTCGGCCTGTCGACGGACTTCGCGCTGGTGCTCCGCAACATCTGGTACCAGTTCATCCAGATCGCCGTCTGCCCGGCACTGCTGCTCTTCGGCGTCTATTTCCCGGAGCGCTCCCGCATCGATGCCCGCGCGCGCTGGATCAAGTGGATCATCCTGGCTCTGTTCGCCTTCGGCACCGCCATTCTCAGCGCTTACCTCTATGCAGAGTTCTACCGTGCGGCCATTCCCCATCTGCTCGTCCAGGCCAGCGCCGTCGCGGACAAGAGCGTCAACGGCCTGAACCTGCTCTGCCTCGCCCTATTCCTGCTGCTGATCGTCGACAAGCTGCGGACCGCCTCCACCGCCGATGCCCGTCGCCGCATGCGCGTCCTGACCGCTGGCATGAGCATCGGCGTCGGATCGCTCATCGTTGTCTTTGTCGTGCTGCCGTACTTCGGCATCACCGGCATGAATGTGCGCTTCATGTGGGTCCGCTACCTCGGAGCCTTCCTGTTCATGGTGGCTCCGCTGACGCTGGCTTATGTCGTCCTCGTCCAGCGCGCCCTCGATATCCGGGTCCTGCTGCGCATGGGCTCTCGCTACGCGCTGGCCAGAGTGTCGCTCTGGGTGCTGCAGGTTGCGGTACTCTCGGTCATCGGCATCCGCCTCCTGCGGCCCCTGCGGCACAGCCAGCAGCCGCAGCTGTCCGATTTCGCCGGAGCGCTCATCTTCCTCGCCCTCGCGCTCGCTCTGCGATTCGGCGTCCGGAATCGCCTCCGCCAGTGGGTGGACCGTAAGTTCTTCCGCGAAGCCTACAACGCCGAAGTCATGCTGAGCGAGCTTTCCGACGAGGTGCGCCAGTTCACCGAAACCAGGCCCCTGCTGGAGACCGTCGCGCAGCGGATTCGCCAGACCCTGCACGTCAACCAGATCGCCCTGCTGCTGCGGCGCGGCGACGCGTTCTATCTCGAGCAGGCCATCGGTATCCCTCCGGACGGCGCGCTGGCGCTTCCCGCACAGTCCTCGGCGGTGCGCTACCTGATGAACTCCAATCAGCCCGCCCGCCTCTACCGCAACGATCCGGACGCCTGGTATCTGATGGCCGGCACCGTCGAGCGGCGCGCACTCGATCAGCTGAATGCCGAACTGCTCCTCCC
>DATEPN010000088.1:0-9569 GCA_035273225.1 Acidobacteriaceae bacterium
GTGTGCGGGTCGAATCCGCGAACATAGGCGGGGCAGTGGCGGCCGCCGTTGCCGTCCCAGGGAGCGCTGGCTTGCTGCGGAGCGAGGGGGACGAGTTCTCCGGCGGGCGCGCGGGTGAGGGCCCAGCCAGTGGCGGCGAGCGGGGAACCGGGCGGCAGCGAGGCGCTGTAGAGTTGCGGAGCTCCGTAGCCGTGGGCTTGTCCGGCGAGAAGCAGCCACCACTGGTTGTTGCGGTGGACGACGGTGGCGTCGAGGAGTTCTGCGCCCGCGGTGCCGGTGGCGGGGTCGCGGGGGTCGAAGGTTTTGGTTTCGCGGAGGACGGCGGGTGCGAAGGGTTCGTGCATCGTTGTTTTGCGGGACGCGAGCCTCAGCGGCTGAAGCCGCAGTGCCGTCGGCTCATTATCTGCGATGGCTGAAGCCATCGCCTACCTTTTTCGTTCCTGCGAATACCCATGTCTCCGACAGAGGGAGGGATGGGCACCGGGTTTACGGCTTCGATGCGATCACCGATTCGAGTTCGGCGATGTGGGTGGTGAGGGTGGTGAGGTCGTCGGCGGTGAGGGGCGTGTCGGCCATGAGGATCTTTTCGAGGGCGGAGGCGAGTTCGCTGCCGCGGGGGAGGCCGAAGGTTCCGAGGACGCCGGCGAGTTTGTGGGCGGCTTCGCGGGCTTCGCGGCGGGCGGCGGTGTCGGCGAGGTTGGCGGCGAGGGCGGTCTGGGTGGCGTGCAGGACGGCCATGCGCTCGAGGATCAGCGGGCGGCTCGCGCGCCAGAGTTCGTTCAGTTTGGCGGCGAGCTGCGCGGCGGCGTCGGTCATTCGTACTTCCAGCCGAGGACCGCAGCGATGTCTTTGGCGAGGGTGAGGGGGTCGAAGGGCTTGAACATCACGCTGGCGACGCCGAGGTCGGAAAAGCGCTTCTGATCGGCGGACTGCACTTTGGCCGTGAGCAGGATGACAGGGATGTTCGAGGTCTCGGGCAGGGAGCGGAGTTCGCGGAAGGTGGTGGGGCCGTCCATGACGGGCATCATGACGTCGAGGAGGATGGCGTCGGGCTGCTCCTCCTGCGCCTTCATGATGCCGACGGCGCCGGAAGGGGCCATGGAGACTTCCCAGCCGGCAACGGTTTCGAGCGAGAGCGCGGCGACGGCACGGATGTCGTCTTCGTCGTCGATGATGAGGATGCGACGGGGCATGGGTGTCCTGATGAAGAAGTACTGGAACCATTATGCCAGGGAAAGCGGGATCAGGCCTGACCGGAAGTAACTTCTTCGTTGGGGGTGGTGAGGGAGGCGCGTTCGGGGAGGAAGACGCGGAAGATGGCGCCCTGCATGCCGTTCTGCTCGGCCCAGATGCGGCCTCCGTGCTGCTGGACGATGGTGCGGCAGATGGCGAGGCCGAGGCCGGTGCCGCCTTTCTGGCGGGAGTCGGAGGCGTCGACCTGCTGGAAGCGGTCGAAGATGGACTCGAGCTTGTCGGCGGGGATGCCGCGGCCCTGGTCGACGACGCTGAGGGTGACGCCTTCGGCGGAGCGGGTGACGACGACGCGCACGATGGATTTCGCCGGGGAGAACTTGATGGCGTTGCTGAGCAGGTTGGTGATGACCTGCTGGAGGCGGTCGGCGTCGGCTTCGAGGGGGGCGTGGACGCCGTCGCAGATGAGCGCGACCTGGTTGGCTTCGGCGACGGGCTGCATGGTTTCGATGACCTGGCGGGCCAGGTCTTCGAGGTTGATGGGGCGGAAGGCGAGCGGGGCGCGTCCGGACTGCATGCGCTCGAGGTCGAGGATGTCGTTGATGAGGCGGATGAGGCGGTCGGAGTTGGCAACGGCGATGCGCAGCAGGGTGGCGGCCTTGTCGCTGACCGGGCCAAGCATGCCGGCGGAGAGGAGGCCGAGGGAGCCGCGGATTGAGGTTAATGGCGTACGCAGTTCGTGGCTGACGGTCGAGATGAACTCGTCCTTCATGTGGTCGAGGGCGTAGCGCTGGCTGATATCGCGGAAGCTGAGCACGGAGCCGACGGACTGGCCTTCATCGACCATGGGCATGAGCGCGAACTCGACGGGGAAGCTGCGTCCGCTTTCGCGCATGTAGACGTCCTGGCCGGAGGCGCTTTCACCGGAGGCAAAGGCCCGGCGGGTGGAGCAGCCTGGGCCGCAGTTGACGGTCTGCGGGTGCAGGGTGGCGTGGATGTCCTGATTGATGAGGTCGGCCTCGGTGTGCTCGAGCAGGCGCGCGGCGGCAGGATTGACGAAGGCGACACGGTTGGACGAGTCGACGCCGATGATGCCGTCGGCGACGGAGCTGAGGATGAAGGCGCGCTGGCGGTCGAGCTGGCGGAGGCGGGATTCCTGCCCGGCGCGGGCCATGAACTGGCCGACGGAGCCGCAGACGGTTTCGACGGTGGCGAGCAGGTCGACGTCTTCGCGGATGAGCTGGCGGGAGAAGCATTCGACGACGGCGATGACCTGGTTGCCGACACGGACAGGAACGCCCCAACCGGAGATGTATCCGCAGACGCGGGCGCTGCCGCGGCGGAGGAAGGCGATGTCGGAGCGGACATCGGTGACCCACCAGGGCTTGCCGTGCGACCAGACGAGGCCGGGGAGGCCCTCTCCGCGGGAGAAGATCTGGGCCTGAGTTTCGCGGAGGAATTCCTCGCTGGAGCGGCCGCGGGCGTGCCAGGTGACGCGGGGGCGGATGACGTGTTGCGTCTCGTCGACCACCCACATGGCGGCGAACTCGGAGGAGAAGGTGTTGCAGAGCGCTTCGAGGACGCGGGTGAGGCCTTCCTCGACGGAGGTGGTTTCGCCGATGATCTGGCTGACGACGAGCTGAATGCGGAGGCGGCGCTCGCGGCGGTTCTGCTGCGTGACTTCGCGGAAGGTGGTGCGGACGGAGACGGGTCCGGTTTCCTCGCGACGGCAGCTGAGGCTGGCTTCGACTTCGACGGTCTCGCCGGCGGCGTTCTGCAGGCGGAGCGGATGGCGTTCGACGCGGACGCCGTGGAGCGCCTTATGGAAGAGGGCTGCGGCTTCGGCCTGGACTTCGGGGGGGAAGGCGGACTCGAAGCCGATGAGGCTCTCGAACTGGGCGGAGTCCATGCCGAAGAGATTCTGCCAGGCGGGGTTGACGTAGAGGTAACGGCCGCGGGGACTGAGGGTGGCGATCATCTCCGCCGAGTTCTCGAACAGGTCGCGGTAACGCTCTTCGCTTTCGCGCAGGGCGTACTCGGCGCGGCGGGTGGCGCTGAGGTCGACGGCGACGGAGACCAGGCCCTCCATGAATCCGCCGGAGGAGCGCACGGCGGAGAGGTAGACCATGGCGGGGAAGGTGCTGCCGTCGCGGCGACGGTAGCGCATTTCGAATCCGCGGACGCGGCTGGCGGGGAAGCTGGCCACATAGCGGATGTAGGGCAGGAGCGGCTCGGCGGTGTCGAAGGGGATCTCGGGGTCAGTCTTCGAGGGAGGCATGGAGGCCGAGAGCTGCTCGCCGACGCGGATCATTTCCGCCTCGGGGAAGAGGTCAGGGATGCTGAGCTTGCCGAGGACTTCGTTGGCGCGATAGCCGAGCATGCGTTCGGCTGCGGGATTGAAGAGGTTGATGCGGCCGGTGAGATCGCAGGCGATCATGACGGGACCGGCGGAGTCGAGGATGCTGCGATGCAGGCTGGCGACGCGCTGCAGTTGCTGTTCGGCGCGGCTTTGGCGGAGAGCGACGCGGTAGCTGGAGACGGCGGCGACGATCAGCAGGCTGAGGGCGACGGCCCAGAAGGCAACGAACCAGAAGAGCCAGGGATCGGCTTCCGGGGTGTCGCTGCCGAACTGCGCCAGCACGATGGCGCCGGCAAGGGCGCAGCACAGGGCGAGGACATAGGCCCGCGTGACGTTCCGGGATTGCGTAAACCGGCTCAAACAGCGATTCCGACGAGACCCGCGCCCACTCGACTAAGCAACAGCCGCTGCATGGGGTGTTTGCGAAAAAGTATAGGGGATAGCGAGCGCGCGCTGAAGCGAAAACCGAAAATGGGGCAAACGCCGGTGCGAGGACGGGCTACCGGACATTATTGACGGATTCGGCATCGCGCGCGGGAGACTCTTCGCGACGGGAGCGCCGGGGCCGGAAGGGGATGACATTGTTCCTGCGGGGGAGCAGGGAGATGGGGCGGGGTTCGCTGCGGCGTACAGCCCGGCGGTAAAGGGCGAGAAAGAGGGTGAGCGCCGCGACGTACACGAGTGCGATGAGACGCAGAAACAACTGCATATGAAAACTTCCGTGAGGAGATAGGAGGGCCGGAGGGCTCGGACGGGGGATTCCGGACGCAGCAGCGAGACTACACCCCGGGGGCGCACGGTGCAAGAAATTTGTACAGGGGTGGCGGCAGGGGAGGGAGGCCCCTCCTGCCGCCGAGCGATTTAGGCCGTAACCGGCTCGAGGATACGGCTCCAGCGGCGTTCCGAGCGGGAGGCGTAGGCCTTTTTGTGCCACGCGTAGCCCGCGATGAGGGGCAGGGCGAGGGTCGCTTCGCTGTAGACCATCTGCTCGTACGTGGTGTCGACCTTGCCCCACGAGCTGGCTTCCTTGAGGGTGCTCGAGGAGAGCGCGCCGTCGCGGACGTCGGCCACGGTGATCTGGATGGCGTACTTGTGCATGGGCGCTTCGTTGCCGAGGATGTCGGCGGCGACGACGATGTCCTGAGCAAAGTTCTTGGGGACGCCGCCGCCGATCATCAGCAAACCGGTGGTGGGGTTGGCGATCTTGAGCTGAGTGAGCTCATAGAAGTCTTTGGCGGAGTCGATGGAGACCTTCGGCTTGTCGCCGCGCTTGTGCTGGTGGGCGACGAGGCCGAATCCGGCGGAGCAGTCGCTGAAGGCTGGGACGAAGATGGGCACATCCTTCTGGTACGCCGCGAGGACGATGGAGTCGACGCCGCCCTTTTCCGGGGTCTTGCCTTCGCGCTCGAGGTAAGCGCCCATGGCGCGGATGAACTCGCGGGAGCTGTAGGGGCGCGGCTGGAGCGAGTTGGCGACCTTCTCAGTGGTTTCGTCGCAGGCGCGCAGCTCTTCCTCGTCGATGAGGGTGTCGTAGATGCGGTCGATCATCAGCTCGCGGAGCTCGCCGTCCTGGGTGCCGGATTTGTAGAGGTCGTCGGCGATGTAGTGCTTGAAGCCGAGAGCTTCGAAGAAATCCTGGTCGACGATGTTGGCCCCGGTGGAGACGATGGCGTCGACCATGTTGTTGCGGATGAGGTCGACGAAGATCTGCTTCAGGCCGGCGGAGATGAGGGATCCGGCGAGGCAGAGGATGACGCCGCAGTCCTTGTCGCGCAGCATGCGCTCGTAGATGGAGGCCGCCCGGGCAAGGTCACGGGAGCTGTAGGCCATGAACTGCATGGCATCGACGAGTGGAACGACGTTGTGCTCCCTGATGTCGATGTGGCGGATGGGTGTGGAGAGAAGCTCTTTTTTCGTCGGCATAGCACCTTCAGGATAACAAGCAGGGCGGGGCGGTATGCCTGGTGTTATGTGAATTGATGTGGTGGAAGGTGGGGACTTGCAGGGCGGGATGGCGCGATGGGCATTCTGCGGGAGGAAGGCAGGAAAAGGTGGTCTTTCGCTCCTATAATCGAGTCGTGCGTCGCCCGGAAGGAGACGTGATGACAACTACGGCGCGGGTTCCGGTGGAAGTCTATCTTCGCTCTTCTGAGTATGAGCCGGATGCTGAATACGTGGACGGGGAGATCGAGGAACGGCCGATGGGGACCTATGATCATGCCGACTGGCAGCAGGCAATTCAGCAATGGTTTGCGGGGCATGCTCAGGAGTGGAAGATCCGGGTACTTCCGGAATTACGCGTCCAGGTCTCGCCGACCCGATTCCGGGTTCCGGATGTCACGGTGCTGGATCGGGCGCAACCGCGAGAACAGATTGTGACCCACGCGCCGCTGGCTGTTTTCGAGATTCTCAGCCCCGAAGACACGGTGAAACGGCTGAACCGAAAGCTGGCCGATTATGCGGCCATGGGCATTCCGCAAATCTGGGTTGTCGATCCGGAGAGTGGAGCATTCCAGCATTACCGGGATGGAGCGCTGATCCCGAGTTCCACGTTCGAGATACCCAACCGCCTGCAATTCGAAGTGCGGGAGATCGCGGCGCTGCTGCAGCGATAGGCGATCGGCAGCATATTTAGACAATTCGGCAATTCGCGGGCGCGACCTGTTGCTTTCCCAAAGGAAGTGTGGCATGCTCCTTTGGGAATCCAAAAGGGGCGGCGACACGCATGGGGCAGAAGAAGGATGTGCAGCAGGGAACGCTGGCGCTGATGGTGCTGAAGACACTCGATGTGCTGGGGCCGCTGCACGGGTATGGGATTGCGCGGCGGATCGAGCAGATCAGCGGCGATCTGCTGTCGGTGAATCAGGGGACGTTGTATCCGGTGCTGCTGCGGCTGGAGCAGGAGGGCGCGGTCGAGTCGGACTGGGGGCCTTCGGAGAACAATCGGCGGGCGCGGTTTTACCGGCTGACGAAGGTGGGGCACAAACTGCTCGACGCCGAGAAGCGGGACTGGGAGCAGACGGCGGCGATCATTGCGCGATTTTTTGAGGTGAAGGCGGAGGATTTGCCATGAGAGCGCTGCGGCGGTGGGCGGCACGGATCGGGAACTTCGTGGCGAACCGCCGCGGGGATGAGCGGCTGCGCGAGGAGATGGAGGCGCATCTGGCGATGCAGGCGGAGGAGAACGAGCGCGCGGGGATGTCGGCGGAGGAGGCTCGGCGGCAGGCGCGGCTGAAATTTGGGGCGGTGGAGGCGGTGCGGGAGCAGTCGCATGCGGAGGAGGGGCTGCCGGTGCTGGAGTATCTGGCGCAGGATGTGCGGTACGCACTGCGCCAGATGCGGAAATCGCCTGGGTTCACAGGGGTCGCTGTCGTGACTTTGGCTCTCGGCATCGGCGCGAATGCCGCCACGTTTGGGTTGATCGACGCACTGTTTCTGAAGCCGCTGCCTCTCCCTCATGCTGAACAACTCGTCCGCATTTACGCACGGGGTCCGGCGGGCCATTACGGCGCGGGATTTTCGCTGGCCGAGTTTGAGGGCCTGCGGAAGCGCACGACATCGTTTTCCGGATTGTCGGCTGAGGTTCACTTTTCGCAATTGAATCTGGTGACCCGCGACGGCTCCGCGGAGGTGAGCGGGGCGTTTGTCTCCGGCAACTACTTCGAGGTGGTTGGGATCGATCCGCGGGTGGGAAGAGCCTTTGGGCCGGAGGAAGATACGGAACCCAATCGGAACGCCGTGGCGGTGATCAGCGATGCGTTGTGGAGGGCCCACTTCCATTCCGATGCGGACGTCGTGGGCCGTCAGGTTCAGATCAATGGAGTCGGGTTCACCGTGATCGGGGTCGCGCCGCCGGGATTTCACGGCGATCTGGCGGGATCGCCTGATGCGGTCTGGATTCCGGCCATGATGCTGGGCGGGACGGGTTATGCATGCCGCGACGGCTCCTACAACTGCGCGCTGATCGATGCCATTCTGGGGCGGCTGCGTCCGGGAAATTCGGTTCGGCAGGCTCAGGCCGAAGTCAGCAGCGACATGGTGTGGTCTGCGACAGACTGGCCGGAGCGCCCCAGCCGCAGGCAAGTTGCTGTGTTTCCCGCCGGGGCCGCGTGGCCGGGCAGCCAGGCCAATGACCGCGCCCAGATGCGCCTGTTGATGGCCGTCACCGGGACGCTGCTGCTGATCGCATGCGCGAATCTGGCCGGCCTGCTGCTCGCTCGCGGCGCGGTGCGCAAGCGAGAGATCGCCATTCGGCTGGCGATCGGAGCGAGGCGCGCGCGTGTGGTTCAGCAGCTTTTGACGGAGAGCCTGGTGCTGTCGGCCGCCGGTGGTGTATTGGGCGTCGGCATGTCATTCGTGCTGAGAAATCTGCTCTCGCGGTTTTACGCAAGCGACAGCGAAGGCTTTCATCACCTCTACGATGTGAGTTTTGACTGGCGTGTTCTGCTTTACGCAGTAGTGCTCACGCTGATCACAGGCGTGTGCTTCGGGCTGGTTCCTGCGCTTCGCACCTCGCGGCAGGATGTGTACGGAGAGCTGAAGCAAGGCGGCCAGACAGCGGAGGCGATGGGCGGATGGTTGCGCCATGGACTGGTGATCGGGCAGGTAGCGCTTTCGGTGGTGCTGGTCATCTCCACTGCCCTGCTGATTCGCAGCAGCAGCGAACTGCAACGCGGCACGAATTTCGATCCAGCCCATGTGGTCGTGCTTCGTATGCGGCCGGAGTTAGTCCAGTACAAACCTCAGCAGGTCGAATTTCTCGTGCGTGAGTCGACGCGGCGTATTGCTGCGGACCCGAGGGTCCAATCCGTGGCATTCATGCAGGGCGGCGAGGGGCTGGTCTGGAACTGGCAGAACGGCCGGCACGCGCAGGTAGCCATTCCCGGCGCGGAAAGGGCTCTGCCACACGCGGGCCTCACGGTGTTGAAACAGGACATCAGCCCGGGTTTTTTTCACACGCTGCGCACTCCCCTGCTCGCAGGCCGCGAGTTCGATGAGCACGACCGCAAGGATGCTCCGCTGGTGGCGATCGCGAACGAGGCACTGGCGATGCGTTTGTGGTCCAACGGCAATGCGGTCGGCCGTGCGTTGCTGGTGAACGGCAAGCCGTATCAGATCGTCGGGATCGCTGCCAATCTGCAACCAGCCAATCCGCTCTATGGCCCCGAGCCCCATCTCTACCTTTCGTATTGGCAGTCCAACGCGATTCGGGAGGGCGACGTTCGACTGGCGATTCGGGTGGCCGGCGATCCGGTGACGGCAATCGCGGTGATTCGCGGCGTGATCCGGTCGATCGATTCGGCCGTGCCGATCGGTGAAGACATGCCGATGTCGGAACAAGTCAGGCTCGAATACATGCCTGTTCATCTGGCGCGCAGCGTGATGTCGTATTGCGGATCCGTTGCGTTCTGTCTGGGTGCGATGGGGCTGTACAGCCTTCTGGCGTTCACGGTACGAACGCGGACGCGCGAAATCGGGATCCGGATGGCGCTCGGGGCGCGGAGAGAAGACGTCGTGCGCATGATCGTCCGTCAGGGTCTCCGTCTAACGCTCGCGGGTGTCCTGACTGGCCTGGTTGCGGCGCGATTGCTGACCAACATCGAAGCCAGCCTGCTGTATGGAGTCAGGGCCAGCGATCCGGTGATTTATTCAGCGGTTGCGGTGCTGCTTTTTGTCACGGCATTGGCAGCGTGTATTCTGCCGGCCCGCCGCGCGGCGGCGGTCGATCCCATGCAGGCCTTGCGGTGGGAGTGAGGAGATGCCGATGAGACGTTGGAGAAGGCTGCTTGCACGCGTTGGGAATTTTGCGAAGCGGCGCCGCGGGGATGAGCGGCTGCGCGAGGAGATGGAGGCGCATCTGGCGATGCAGGCGGAGGAGAACATGCGCGGGGGCATGGCGCCGGAGGAGGCGCGGCGGCAGGCGCGGCTGAAGTTTGGGGCCGTCGAGGCGGTGCGGGAGCAGTTGCATGCGGAGGAGGGGCTGCCGGTGCTGGAATGCCTGGTGCAGGATGCGCGGTTT
>DATEPN010000089.1:0-4000 GCA_035273225.1 Acidobacteriaceae bacterium
TCCGCCTGCGCCTCGGTTTCCGCCTGCGGCTCGTCCGGGATATGCTCGGTCGTCCAGATTTGGCCGTGGGGGTGCGGATTGCTGGCGCCCATCATGGCGCCGCGGTTCTCAAAAATCTGCACGTAGCGGAACTCCGGCACAGCACCCAGGCTGCGATACTCCTCGGTCCATGCGTCGACGACCGTGCGGATATCGGCCACCTCCATACGCGCCAGCGTCAGGCTGTGGTCGGGATGGAAGCAGAGCACGCGGCAGCGGCCGCGCTCGCGCTCGGCGCGGAGCAGTTCCGGTGCATCGCTGCGGTGCGGGTCGGGCGAGTCCGGCAGCAGCGCAGCGTAATCGTTATCGAAAACATAGACGCTCTCGTATTTCGGCGTCGCATGACCGCCGGCGCGCGTGTTACCGGGGCAGAGATAGCACTGCGGGTCGTAGTGAACGTCGGAGAATCCCGACGACGGGTTGACCTCGCCCTGCCAGGGGCGAGCGGTGCGATGCGGCGACACCAGCACCCACGAACGGCGCAGCGGATTGTAGCGGCGATGCGGAAACTGCAGCGAATCAGCCAAACCAGACTCCCGATTGTGGTCTGCCTCAGCAGTGTAACCGGTTACGCGGTGGCCTTGTCCGGCACCGGCTCTATGGCAAGATAGGTTTCCGCGAAGCGCACGGCGTAGGCCTCGACGAGTTCGCGCACGCGGTTCGGATCGGCCGACTGCACGATGAGCCCGGCATGATGATGCTTCTTCAGGCGCAACACGATCTCAGGATCGGTGAACATCGACGTGTCTGGCTCTGCGGTTTTGGCAAGACATAACGCGCTGCCCGCATAGAGCGCCTTCTGCTGCGGAAGGTGATACGTTTCGCCGCGCATCGCCGTAACTTCGATGCGGCCCCATTCCCGCCACAGGTTAATGCCCGTCGCGAACTCCACCACATCGGCGATAAACGCGCCGCCCACGCGCGCCGCCGCTTCGAGGAAGTAGAACCGGCCATCGGCGCCTCGAATGTACTCGGCGTGCGAGACGCCGCGGATCATGCCCAGCGCCGGGATCAGCTCAGCGTTGATGTCGGTCATCTTCCGCGTTTCGGACGATTTGCGATCGAGCACCCGCGTTGTGAAGACACCGCCCTCATGCATCACCTGCATGGGCGGCTTGCCGTATCCGCTGGCGGCCGCGAAGATCACGCGGCTGTCGCTCGTAATGCCATCCACGTGGAAGATGTCGCCCGGGATGAACTGCTCGAGCAGGAAATGGCTTTGCCGGTCGCCGAGTTCGTCCAGCGTGCGCCACACCTGCTCGGCCGTGTGCATTTTGCGAATGCCGATCGCGGAGGCTTCGCCGCGCGGCTTCAGCAACCAGGGATCGGGCACGCGATCCATCCATTCGCGAATCTCGTCGTGATGCAGGACGCGGGTGAACTCCGGCTGCACAATGCCGGCCGCGCGCGCCGCGAAACGCATCGCCAGCTTGTCGCGGAAATGCGCGGTGGCCGTGCGCCCCATGCCGGGGATGCGCATGTGCTCACGCAGATGCGCGGCCACCTCCATGTCGAATTCATCAAGCGCAATGATGCGGTCGAAGCGCCGCGAGCGCGCGAGGTAAGTGACGGTGTTCGTGATCTGCTCAATCGTCATGCCGTCGGGCATGGTGATCACTTCTTCGAGAATGTCGCGGGGCCAGTCCGCATCGTGCAGCTTCTCCACCGTGAGCAGCACAACGCGGCAGACCATCTCGGCGCACTGCCGCATCAGCGGCTGACCCTTTTCGTAGCTGGTGAGGCACAGAATGCGAGAGGCTTCACTCATGGGGTGTGCTCCGAAAACCTGTCACCCTGAGGCTAAACCAAATTCGGCCTGTGCAAAGGCGCAGTGCTATCCTGGCAGCAACGACCTGCGATGACCGGTGAGATTCCATTTTCGGCGCGCGCCATCGCCGCCCTGCACGACCGCGCAACAGAGCAGTGGCACGGGCCGGCACCGCTTTCCGCTGCGGATTCTGAGTTCATGAGAACCGTCCTCGCCCAGCACCGAGCCAATTTTGACCTGTGGCACACCGAGGATCGGGCGCGTGCTCCGCAAGCGACGGACGCTGATATCGCTGACGTCAAACGAAACATCGACCGCTACAACCAACTCCGCAATGACCTGGCGGAACACTGCGACACGCTGCTGCTGAACTCCCTCAGCGAACGCGGATTGCCGAATCCGAACGCTGCCCTGCATTCAGAAAGCCCTGGGCTGATGATCGACCGGCTCTCCATCCTTGCACTGAAGATCTATCACACGCGCGAGGAAATCAGCCGTCCCGGCGCTCCCGCGGGACACGAACAGCGCAACCGCGAACGTCTCGCGCTGCTGATGGAACAACGCGACGACCTGGTTGGCTGCCTTGACCGCTTGTGGGAAGAGGTCCTCGCCGGAACGCGACGCTTCAAGATTTATCGGCAGCTCAAGATGTACAACGATCCGGCGCTGAATCCCGCGATTTACGGCTCGGGCACCTGATCGGTTCAGGTCAGAAGGATCATCTTTCGTACACTCACTGCAGTGGCTCGCCTCATCATCAATGCTGACGACTTCGGCCTCACTCCAGGCGTGAACCGCTCCGTCGCCGAACTCCACCAGGCTCGAGCACTCACCTCCGCCACCCTGATGGCGACCTCGAACTTTTTCGCCGAGGCGGTTGCGCTGGCTCTCGCCCATCCTTCGCTCGAAGTCGGCTGTCACGTGGTGCTCGTTGACGGAGTGCCGGCACTTCCCCCCGCTCAGATTCCCTCTCTGGTACTCGAGACCGGACAGTTCCGGGACAAGCTGGGCCGATTCGCCGCCGATCTGTTCATGGGCAGCATGCGCACTGAGGAAATCGAGGCGGAAGCGACCGCACAGATCCGCCGCGTGCAGGATGCTGGCCTTCGTGTCTCCCACATCGACACGCACAAGCACACCCACCTCTTCCCGCGCGTCCTGCGGCCTCTGCTGCGCGCGGCCCGGGCCTGCGGCGTCGAGGCGATTCGCAATCCCTTCGAGCCGGACTGGGCTCTGCGCGTGACGCCGAGCGCAGGTCGCCTGCGGCGCATCGCCGTCGTCGCGCTCGATTCGCAGCGGAGGACGTTTCTGCGCCTGGTGCGCGAAGCCGGGCTCGCAACGACATCCGGCACGATTGGCGTGCTGGCCACCGGAACCCTCGACGTGTCGACCACGCTGAATCGCCTGCTGGCGGCTATGCCCGCGGGCGATTCAACCTGGGAGCTGGTGTGTCATCCGGGATACCCGGACGAGCACCTGGATCGAGTCCGCACGCGGCTGCGTGCCTCGCGTGGCCTGGAGCACGCAGCTCTGCTGGAGTCGATTCCCCGATCGGACGTGGCGCTCGGCTTGTGGCGTGACTTGCGAACCGCGAATAACAGCACCGCGTAAGCTAATCCCACAAGCATGGACCACCACGGTTCTTCACCAACCCACCTCACTCCGCTCACGCATGGCGCGCTGAACCACTGCTTCGGCTGTGGCGAGAAAAATCGCACTGGACTGCGGCTACGCTTCTTTGTCGACGATGCAGGCGCGATTGTCTGCCGCACACGCCTCGCCGGCCGCTTCGCCGGACCTCCTGGACATGCGCACGGCGGCGTCATTGCCACGCTGCTCGACGAGGCAATGAGCAAGGCGAACCGCGCACGCGGCGTGCTCGCCATGACCCGGCAAATGCAGGTCGAGTATCTCCGCCCGGTGCCGCTGGCCATCCCGCTCACCCTCACGGCGCGACACACCAGCGCGTCGGGACGCCGGCACCACTGCGAAGCGCAACTGGCCGACGCGTCGGGCCATGTGCTCGCCAGGGCAGAGGCGGTTTTCGTCGAGGTGGACCCGCAGCGCTTCCCCCCGCCGAAACCGTAACGTAGTGCCGTTGCAATGCCGCCCGCAGCCACTTGCCGTGCCGCGGAGTGCGCCCGCCAATACTGGTAAAATGAGAGTTTCACGAGAGATTTTTCCGCTCGCGTC
>DATEPN010000090.1:0-2892 GCA_035273225.1 Acidobacteriaceae bacterium
TCCCCCTGGCGTTCCTGCTGACGGCGATTCCGGCCATCGGGCCGCAGCGCTACACGTTCAGCTCGCCGGGGATTCGCAACGGGTGGATCGCTTTTCACGTCGCCATGCTGCTCTCGGCTTACGCTGCGCTGTTGTTCAGCATGCTGGCGAGCTTCCTGTATCTGGTGCAGGAGAAACGGCTCAAGAATAAGGACTGGGCGAAGGCCGGCGTGACGGCGCGTCCGGCGAAGCGGCCGAAGGGCTTTCTGACGTGGCTGCCGCCGCTGGCGACGATGGACCAGATCGCGCAGTCGACGCTGGTGCTGGGCTTCTGCTGCATGACGACCGGCCTCTTTGCCGGCTCGGTGATTGCACAGGAGCAGGTGGGGATCGGCTATTTCGGCGATCCAAAGATTCTGCTGTCGTTTGTGATGTGGGCGCTGTACGTCGCCATCCTTTATATTCGGCGGATCTCCGGGATGCGCGGACGCCGCGCGGCCTGGCTCGCGTCGGGTGTGTTCGTCGTCATGCTGTGCGTGGCGGCGATGAACGGGCTGGGCTCAGTCCATAACGCTGCGCACAGGTTTGGACTGAAATGAGATTCCTCGTCACAGGTCTGAACCACAAGACGGCTCCGGTGGAGCTGCGCGAGCGGCTGGCGTTTGCAAAGGATGCGCTGCCGGAGGCGACGAAGGCGCTGCTCGAGTCGCCGGGCGTGAAGGAGGCGATGATCCTCTCCACGTGCAATCGCGTGGAGCTGGTGGTTTCGCACAATGGCACCGAGCCGCAGCTGCCGCGTTTTCTGGCGGAGCAGTTTTCGCTGGACCGCAGCGTGCTCGAGCCGCACCTCTATCAGTATCAGGACGAAGAAGCGATCCGGCACATGTTCCGGGTGGCGGCGAGCCTGGACTCGATGGTGGTGGGCGAGGCGCAGATTCTGGGGCAGGTGAAGCAGTCGTGGACGCTGGCGCGCGAGATGGGCGCGGTGAACGGTCCGCTGGACAAGCTGCTGCAGGGCGCGTTTTCGGCGGCGAAGCGCGTGCGCAGCGAGACGGAGATCGGCTCTTCCTCCGTATCGATTGCCTCGGTCGCTGTCGATCTGGCGCGGCGGATCTTTGGGTCGCTCGACGGCAAGAAGATTCTGGTCATCGGCGCGGGCAAGATGAGCGAGCTGGCGGCGCGGCACCTGATGGAGCACGGCGCGGCTTCGATGATGGTGGCCAATCGCACCTACGATCGGGCGATCCGGCTGGCGGAGCAGTTTCTGGGCCATGCGATTCGCTGGGAAGATCTGCAGGGGCGGGCGCATGAGGCGGACATCATCATTACGTCGACCGGCGCGTCGGAGCACGTGATCGGCCAGGAGCAGGCGCAGCAGATTCTGCACCGCAGGAAGAATCGGCCGGTGTTCATGATCGACATTGCGGTGCCGCGCGATGTCGATCCGCGGGTGAACCGGCTGGAAGGCATCTTCCTCTACGACATTGACGATCTGCAGTCGGTGGCGGCGTCGAACCTGGTGGATCGCGGGCGCGAGGCGCAGCGGGCTGAGGCGATCATCATCGAGGAGACGGAGCGCTTCCGGAGGCGGATTCGCACGCTGGATATTGCTCCGGCAATTGTGGAGGCGCAGGCGACGGCCGAGGAGCTGCGCCAGGCGGAGCTGCACCGTTCGGCGAAGCTGCTGCAAGCGCTGAGTGCGGAGCAGCAGGCGGCGGTGGAGCAGCTGACGCGCGGGCTGATGAACAAGTTCATGCATCTGCCGCTGCAGGCGATGAAGTCGGCGGCGCGCGAGGGCGACGCGGCAGCGCTGGAGACGATTCGGGCGATGTTCGGGAAGGATCCGGAGAAGCCCGGAGATTCCGCCGCAGCGAAAGACGAGAACGGCAAGTCCGAACCCCAGTAGCTACACAACGCGATACTCTGATTGCTCATGACTGATCGTGGGACCAACTCGTCTTCTGAGCCGTGCCGTCTGCGCATTGGTTCGCGCGGATCGCAGCTGGCGCTGTGGCAGGCGAACCATATTGCCGACCGGCTGCGCGGGGCGGGGCACACCGTTGAGATTGAAATCATCAGGACGCTGGGCGATGCGATGCAGCACGTTCCGTTTGCGCAGGTGGGCGGAGGGGCGCAGGGCGACGGCAAGGGGATGTTCACGAAGGAGATTGAGGAGGCGCTGTTCGACAAGCGCATCGATCTCGCGGTGCACAGCCTGAAGGATCTGCCGACGGAGCTGGCCGAGCCGTTTGCGATTGCGGCGATTCCGGAGCGGGTCGATCCGCGGGATGCGTTCGTCTCGGTGAAACATGCGAGCTTTGAGGCGCTGCCGCACAAGGCGCGCATCGGGACGAGCAGCCTGCGGCGGCAGGCGCAGCTGCGGTCGGCGCGCCCGGATGTGGAGTGCCTGGAGTTTCGCGGCAACGTGGACACGCGGCTGCGCAAGCTGGCCGAGGGGCAGGTTGACGCGATTATTCTGGCGTCGGCGGGCCTCGAGCGGCTGGGCCTGACGCAGCATCGGCGCGAATGCTTTTCGCCTCTGGTGCTGTGTCCGGCGGCTGGACAGGGCGCGCTCGGCATCGAGGCGAGGGCGGGGGATGAGCGGGTGCTGGGCGCGCTGGCTTTTCTGAATCATGAGGCGACGCGGTATGCCGTGACGGCGGAGCGGGCGGCGCTGGCGGCGCTGGGCGGCGGATGCCAGGTGCCGATCGGCATCCACTGCTTTCCCGGCGACGAGGGGTATACCGTCGTGGCGGCGGTGGCGGCTCCCGACGGCTCGGAGGTGATTCGCGTCGTGCTCGACCGGCAGCATGGAGATCCAGCGGCCGTCGGCGACGCGGTAGCCGCGCAGCTGATCGAGCAGGGCGCGCACCGTTTGCTGCAGTCGGGTGCGGAGACCGGCATCGGCGCCGC
>DATEPN010000091.1:0-5910 GCA_035273225.1 Acidobacteriaceae bacterium
CCAGTTAGATTTTATCGTGCTGAACACAGCATTGGGCAGGTGGCGGAAGTAATGTGCATCACGGTGACGGCGGTCAGCGCCTTGCCGGCGCGCCTGCTGCGGGTTGCGCCGTCGCGATGGCGGCACGCTGTAAGTCGTGCAATTGCCGTATCCCCGCCTCGGCATAGTCCATCATTTCGAGCATCCGAGCCCGAGGAAAAGCATGACGTTCGGCTGTCGCCTGCACCTCGACGAGGCCTCCGTCCTCGGTCATCACCAGGTTCATATCCACTTCCGCCTGGGAATCTTCTTCGTAGGCAAGATCAAGGAGCACCGTCTTCTCGACGATGCCAACGCTGGTCGCCGCGACCAGCTGTTTCAGCGGCGAAGCCTTCAGCGCCCCCGTCGCGACCATGCGGTTGAAGGCGATGGCCAGCGCAGCGCAGGCTCCCGTAATGGCGGCCGTGCGCGTTCCTCCGTCCGCCTGCAGAACGTCGCAGTCGAGGATCACCGTGCGCTCACCCAGCGCATGCATGTCCACAACCGCGCGCAGAGAGCGGCCGATGAGCCGCTGGATCTCGTGCGTGCGGCCACCCACCTTGCCCCGCTCCGACTCCCGGGGCGTGCGGGTCAGCGTCGCGCGGGGAAGCATGCCGTATTCCGCCGTAACCCAGCCTCGGCCGCTGTTCCGTAGCCAGGCCGGCACGCCCTGCTCGATGCTCGCGTTGCACAGCACGCGGGTATGGCCCACCTCGATCAGCATCGAGCCCTCGGAGACCTGAACATAACCGGGCGTCAGCCGGACAGGACGCATCTCGGACGGAGTGCGCCCTTCCGCGCGAAAAAAAGTATCGCTCATTGCGCCATTGTACGGTTCGTCCCACACCGCATTGCCGGGCGCCGAGACGCCGCATCGTGAAGATCAGGCTGCCCAAACTTCCACGACCAGGAAATTTTGTCACCGGTTTCTGTGGTAACAGCTCGCCCAAAATGGGTAACCCACAGCTTTATCTCTCAACAACTTACCCAAATCTCCTGCTTTGGCCCCTGAACTGTAGGGGAACAGCTGCCGTTTACCCGAAAATTCCTGTCTGCTCAGAAAGGAAAGGGCTATGCACTTGAGCGCTCTTGCGCCCTGGACTCGCAATTTTCCCCTCCCGCTGTCGCTCAATGATTCCCTGCTCCGCCCTTCGGACGAGCATGCTTCGCCGGAGCGTGACCCAGGCTCGGCAGGAATCCAGCATGACCTCGGCAATCTGATGACGGCTCTCCGGCTCTGTGCCGATCTCATGGCCGAACCCGGTATTCTCGCGCCTACCTACGCCCATCTCGCCGAACAACTCAGCGCGCTGGTCCTCGCAACGGAACGCCTGACGCGCGAATCCTCCGCGGGCCTCGGCGACGCACCTTTTCCCATGCCAGCCCTGCCGGAGCGGCGCGTCGCAAATCTCGGGCAAGCTGTCCGCGACCTTGCACCCCTGCTCTCCGCGATGGCCGGCCGCCACGTCGATGTCCAGATCGCCTGCATGCCGTGCCCAGGCGAGATTCGTCTCACCGAGGCGAGCCTCTCCCGCGTGCTGATGAACCTGGTCCGCAACGCTGCGGACGCAATGCCCTCCGGTGGCAAGATCCGCATCACCGTGCAGCGCGGCGGCGCCCGTCCCTCTGCGCGCTCAGCAGACCCTGACTGCGCGATTGTGGATCGACTTCCCTCCCCCAGCAAACGGCGCACAGTTGTGTTAACCGTGGCGGACAACGGCCCAGGCATTCTTCCTGTGACGCTCGAACGCATCTTCGAGCCAGGCTTCTCCACGCGCCGTTCCGACGCCTCTGCGCCGGATTCGTCGCATCACGGGCTCGGACTGAGCGTCGTCCAGCAGCTGCTCGCGCAGGCCGGCGGCACCATCTCCGCCCAGAATGGCGCGGCCGGCGGTGCGCGCTTCCTGATCGAGTTACCCCTAACTAACGTAACCCCCTGCTTACCTTCGGAACGCTTTTCCCGTGGTGTATCGGAACCCATCTGATGAAAAGATGAGACTGTACGAGTGACACAACGCTCGTCCATCTCATCATGCCGCTTCCGCTGCCGCAGGATTTCGCTCCGTTGCACGTTCTGGTTGCGGATGGAGACAGCTCCATTCGAAAAGCCTGTTGCACCATCGTCGCCAACGAAGGCATGGTGCCCCATGAAGCCGAACTGACGGCATCCGCACGTACTTTGCTGCTCGCGAAAGGCGCCGACATCGCTCTGGTGGATGAAGCCATCGCTACCGGCGAAAGCTTCGGACTGGAAGAGCTGCGCGAGCTAAGACCGGACATCGACGTGGTGTGGATGACCTCCGCATCGACCGTGCAAATTGTTGTGGAGGCGATGCGCTCCGGCGCAAGCGATTACCTCGTCAAGCCGTTTTCGACCGAAGAGCTGGCATGCGTTCTGCGGAGACTGGCCTGCCGCCGTCAGGTGGATACGGCGAGCCGCAGCCTGCGCGAGCGCCTGCGGAGCAGCCACGGTCTCGGCGACATGCTCGGCGAAAGTCCGGAGATGGAGAAGCTGTTTCGGATTATTGCCCGCGTGGCGCAGGGCGCGCATCCGGTTCTTATCCTGGGGGAACCAGGCACCGGCAAGGAAAGCGTGGCGCGCGCCATCCATTCGCATGGTCCGGGGGCGAGCCAGCCATTCTTTCCTGTGGATTGCGGATCGGTGGCACGCGATCGAATCGAGGACGAGCTGCTCGGCGTCGCCAGCGGATCGCTCACCCGCAGCAAACGAACCAGCGATGGCGTGCTGCTGGCCGCCGGAAGCGGCACCGTCTTTCTGGACAGTGTCGGCGACCTCCCCCCGGATCTGCAGATGAAGCTCGTCCGGATTCTTCAGGAAAAGCAATTGCGTCCCGCTGACGGAGGTGATCCCCTCCCCATGCGTGCGCGCATCCTGGCAGCAGGCAATCATGAACTGGAGAGCCTGATCCAACAAGGCAAGTTCCGGCGCGATCTGTATCAGCGACTCGGCGTCGTGAAGCTCACGCTGCCTCCCTTGCGTGAGCGAAAAGACGATATTCCGCTGCTGGCCGCCTACTTTCTCGAGCGCAGTTGCCGCGAGACCCGGCGCAGCTTCCGCCTGAGCCCACAAGCCCTCTCTTACCTCGTGGAATATGACTGGCCAGCCAACGTGGGAGAGCTGTCGAACGCAATCCAGCACGCCTGCAACGTATCGTCCGGCGAGGTGATCGAGCTGGGCGATATGACAACGGCGATCCGCGACGCGCATCACCACGCGAATGCTCTGCGCAAGTCGGCCTCCATGGAGCGCACCGAAATACCCTTGGTCGAGACGCTGGCAGAGATGGAAAAGCGGGCGATCCTGACAATGCTCAGCCAGGTGAACGGAGACAAACTTCTCGCCGCGCGGCTGCTCAACATCGGCAAGACCACTCTCTATCGCAAGCTGAAGGAATACGGCGTGCAGGCATGAGTACGAATGTGGCCAATCCGGCGAGTAGCGCCCTGCGTATCCTGATCGTGACACCCCTGGATGGGATCGATGCGGCGGCAGTACCGCTCGGCAATCGGCTCGGCGCAAAGGTGGAGAGGGCCTCAACCCGCTCCGCTGCACTCCGGATGCTGGAGCGGAAATCGTATTCGGCGGTTGTGCTGGACCAGATCATCGCGGATTCGGACCCGGAAGGCGCAGACGTTTTGTGGAAGCACAGCGGCCTCGCCGTCCCGCTTCAGGTAAACCTGGCGATTGCGGGTACCGAGCGAGTGGAGCGGGAGCTTCGAGCTGCTCTCGCCCGCCGCCAACGAGAGCAGCAGCTTGCCGAGGAGGCCGCTTCGGCGGCGCTCGACGCGGAATTGAAGAACGCGGTGACCGCCTTCCTGCTGGAAGCGCAGCTTGCACTTCGCGAAGACGGAGTTCCTCCCAGCGTGCAGAACCGGCTGCGGACCATCGAGTCCATTGCCGACCGCATACGCGCGCGACTGCATGGCTCGATTCCGTCATCCCACAACGGTGGGATTGAGCCAGGTAACTTTGCACGGTAACCTAAGTGTATCGTTGTTGGTTACCAATGTACTAGGACGTCATGCTCCTACCGGCAGGGGCGCAGCAGGTTTGGCAGAGCGGGCTGGAATGGCGAACTGGCGGGCTGGGATCCGCAGCGACTCTTTCCCACTGAGGAGATTTCTCCATGTCCCGCATTCGCCTCACGGCGCTGTTCTTCCTGGGGGCTTCGACCGCCTTCGCGCAACACGCTGCATCCCTGGGTTACAGTTCATCCCTTGAGTCGGTTTCGCCGTCGCTTTTCGCGTCCGGCAATTCGGCAGGAACACCGGCACAGGCGCCAGGCGCGGCCGCTCCTTCAGCTGAATACGTTGGTCCATTCTCGCGGTTTGCATTGGGCGCCAAAGTTGGCAGCCTGGGCATCGGATTCCAGGCGGCCACGCCGCTGGCTGCTCGCCTCAATCTGAGTGGCGGAGCGAGTTTTTTCGGCCACAACGATAACCTCACCATCGACGGCCTGCACTACAAGGCCGACCTGCGCCTGCGCTCGGTCGAGGCCAGCCTGGACTGGTTCCCGTGGAGCGGGTTCCACATCAGCCCCGGAGCGCTGCTGTACAACGGCAATCAGGTGACGGGGAGCGCCGCTGTGCCCGGTGGCGAGACCTTTACCCTGAACGACGTCAATTACCTCAGCAGCAAGACCGACCCGGTCTCCGGTTCTGGCGGCGTGAAGTTCAACAAAGCCGCCCCGAAGCTAACGGTGGGATTTGGCAACATGCTGCCGCGCAACGGGCGCCATTTCAGCGTGCCGGTCGAACTGGGGTTCGCGTACATCGGCGATCCGAAGGTGACGTTGAATCTGAAAGGGACGGCATGCGATCCAAACGGCTCGGGCTTTTGCCAGAGCGTTACCAGTCCTGAGATCCAGGCCAACATTGCGGCACAGGAGCGGAAGCTTCACAGCGACGTCTCGCCGGCTCGGTTCTTCCCGATCGTCTCCGTGGGATTCGCAGCAAACTTTTAATTGCTTCTCGTTTCGCAAGAGAAAAGGGGCGCCCGGTCCGCGCCCCTTCTTTTTTTCTGCATTGCAGGTTAGCTGATCGGCTGTCCGGCGGCGGTCAGCGACTGCAGTTGCTGCTGGTCGTACTGCTTGACGCCATCCGGCAGAGGAGCATAGCTGAGCGTGCCGGCCGTCGCCTGTCCGTCCGTGATGATGTACTGCACGAACTGCTTCAGCGCGGTACGCTTCACCTTGTCCGGACCGTCTTTGGGGATGATCAGGAACGTCAGGCCTGAGATGGGGTATGCATCGGCAGCGCTGGTGGGCGGATTGACGATCGGTGTACGGGGATCTTTCGTCAGCTCTGCCGTGAACGCAGCGATAGCGGCAGTGCTTCCAGCAGCCGTGGGCTGCACAAACTGACCGGCAGCATTCTGCATGGCGACCGTCGGAAGATGGTTCTGTTGGGCGTAGCTGAGCTCGACGTAGCCGATGCCGCCGGGCGTGTTGCGAATATTGCCGGTGACGCCCTCGCTTCCTTTGCCGCCAATGCCAACCGGCCAGCTCACCGCTGATCCTTTACCGACCTTCGACTGCCAGTCCGGGCTGACGGCCGCAAGGTAGGTCGTGAAGATCGAAGTGGTGCCGCTGCCGTCGGAGCGGTGGGAGATGACGACAGGCAGATTGGGAAGCTTCACTCCGGGATTGTCCTTCGCGATTTTCGGATCGTTCCAGTTCTTGATCGTGCCAAGGAAGAGTCCGGCCAGCGAGTTCGCGGACAGACGGAGAGGCTCCGTCAGACCGGGGAGATTGTAGGTGATGCAGACGGGGCCGGCGCTTTCGGGAATCTGCACAACGGGGGCCATGGTCTTGAGCTGCTCGTCCGTCAGGGCGTAGTCGGAAGCGCCGAAATCGACGGTCCCGGCCTTCA
>DATEPN010000092.1:0-7345 GCA_035273225.1 Acidobacteriaceae bacterium
ACCGCCTATGGATGGCCGGTCTATATCTATGGCCGGCGCCGCGGCGCGTCAATGCCGACGTTGCGGTCGCGCAGCCCGCCCCGCCAGCGCGGCCGGGGCGAGCTCCTGGGACACACCCCTCCTATGAGGCGAACTGGAAAAATGGATGCCAGTCTTGGCATGCACCCCTCCGAAGGGGTCATGCTCGGTCGCGAGCGGTCGCGCGGGGCCGGAGCCAGGTGAAGCATCGCGACCGCGCCGCCGTGCTGGGATGTGGGCAACTGGGTCTGGGCTTCGTCAAAGATGCGATCACTACCGGCTCCGAGGGCGAGGAGTTCAAGCCAGGACGTTGGATCCGAGGGCTGGTCGATCCATCAGAGGCGATATCAATGAGCCGCAATGCTCTGATATATTGCATCGGTGCGTAATACTCCTGACCAGGGAAGCTATGCCGCAACCTGCAGAGCTCATTGATAACCTCATCTGGGGAATTCGATACGGCCTCGCCATGGCAGGCGCGTTTGTCGTGATGACGACAATCGGTCGAGTGTTTGGAGGGGCGGAGCTCTACAGGCGAATGGACACCACCTATCTCGCGGTCGTGGCGTGCGAGCTGTGCGCCGGGCTGGCTGGTGGCGCGGTTATCGGCGCTCTGCGGAAGATGCTGACATGCACTCGGAACGCAGCCATCGTAGGCTTCCTCGCTGCCGCTCCCGTCGGGGTGGTGCTCCGAGTGGGTGCATTCGGCTTCCGACCCTGGCGCCGCGCAGACACCATCGTTGTCCTGTTGTATGCGGCATTCATGGGCCTGACCGTGGGCCCGTTGCTCTGGTTCAAGTACTTGGACGTGCAGGAGCGGCGGCAGAAGGGTAGGAGCCATGGTCCTGATGGGGGATAACCGGTCGATGCAAAGAAGCAGGCGCGTCGGGAGCGGGCTATGCGGCCGGGACGAACATGGCGCCGGCGTACAACAAAGGCGTTACCGATTGTTGGGAATGGAACCGATTGCGGTGAGATGACTAACTCCTGCTAGGAGGCCTATAGCTCCATATGAGAAGAATGGAATGGCCTGCCTTGAGGTCAGCAGCGCGGCAATACGCCAAACGTGGCGCCCTCGGTGCGAGTGTTGGCGCCATCATCGGCCTTCTCGGGGGTTTGCGCGCTGCCAGCGAGAGCGGTGTCCCGCTCGCGAATGCGGACCTGTTGCGGACCGCAGCTTTCGCCGGCGAGATCGGCGGCGTGGCCGGCGTAATCTACTGGCGCCTCCGGCGACTGAGCGAGCGGGGAGGGATAAGCTACTATCTCTCGTGGGGAGTATCGGTTGGGGCTGCGGCGGCACTGGTCTTCTTGCCTGAAGCGATAAGGACGAGAGCCTGGCTGTCACTCCTTTGGATTGTCGCGGCTGGCTTTCTTGGAGGCATGGCGCTGGCAGCGTACATGGTGTCGATACTTGGTGATCAGCAGTGATATCTCGTGTGTCAGCGGCCTGACGGTGGGCCCCTACACCTGGTAGAGGTACTGGTTGGCCAGGAGCGGGGGCCAGAAGAGAGGGCCGGTGCTCACGACATGTGAGGATCAGAGCGCCCCTCGCGGGAAGCTTCTGGGACCCCTCGCTCGAGGCGAACTGGAAAAGTGGATGCCAGTCTTGGCATCCCCACCTTCGAGAGGGTATATGTCGTCTCAGGAGTGGCCGCGCGAGGCCGCGGAGCTGCCCGAATACCGAGCGGTGCCGGCTACAGTCGTCCAACAGCATATCCATGCCCCGCGCGCGATGGTCTACCGCGCGCTGCTCGACCCGCGCGCGATCGCCCGGTGGAAGGTGCCGGAGGGGATGACGTGCCAGGTGCACGAGCTCGAGCCGCGGGAAGGGGGCGCGATCCGCGTCTCGCTCACCTACACCGAGCCCTCGGCCGCCGGCAAGACCACCGCGCACACCGACACCTACCGCGGCCGGTTCGTGACGCTCGTGCCTGACGAGCAGGTGGTGGAGGTGGACGAGTGCGAGACGGCGGATCCGGCGTTGCAGGGCGCGATGCGGATCACCATCAGCCTCGCCGACGCGCCCGGCGGTGGCACCGACCTGATCGCCGAGCACGCGGGCCTGCCGCGCGGCGTGCCCGCCGCCGACAACGAGACCGGCTGGCGCATGGCCCTGGCAAAGCTCGCCGCGCTCGTCGAGGGGCGCGGGGGCTCCGCGTAGCTCCGGAACGCCGACATCCGGCGGAGCCCTGGCTTCGGCGCTCGAGGACCGTTGGCTCGCGGACGCAGTAACGGGCAGACGAAGTGCCCATCTGTCTTGTCGTGTGCAGGTCAAGGCGTTGACGCCTGACGAGGCAGCCCGTTATGTTGGCGCGCACACCTGCAATGTACTCAGGTGCTCGACACTGGAGCCGCAGCGACGCGAGCCTCGATTGCCTGGCTCGAGATAGATCTACCCTTCCACGCCATCGAGACATACAGTGCCGTGTTCGATATCGGGGGTCAACGTCGTCCGCCGCGCAAATCGATACGCACGATTGGTCCGCCTCACGGGGCTGCTCACGCTCCCGCTCATAGCCGCAAGCTGCTCCGGCGACCGGCCGGTGGCGCCCACGACGCCCGTTCCGACCCCTGCTGGCCGGCCGGAGCGATCCGTCGTCACGCCGCTTGGCAATTTTCAGCTCACGATTCCCGCCACGAACACCGACGGCGGCTCACTCCCCTGGACCTCCACCGGAATCACCATCCCGGCCGGGTCGTACTATCGGATCCGGATCAACGGCTCCGTGACCGTCTCGCCCAACCCGGCGCACCAGGAGGCCTATCCGGGCGGGACATACCCGGACGTGGGCACCTATGGCCCGGGCGGCACGGGCAAGGGTGCGTGGGAGCTCCGCGTGGGCGTCCGGCTACACAACACCACGGGGGGCGGAATCACCGACGTGCCGTTCACGATGCAGAGCGGCACCAGCGCGCCGGATAGTGCGCGCTCGGATATTCGGTACGCCGGAACGGAAGCGGTCGTGGAGGCGGGCCGCGCCGGCATCAGCGGCTCGACGAACGACAATTGCTGCAACGGTAATATAGGCTTCTACACGCTCGCGAGCACGCAGGTGGTCTCGGTCGAACTGGTGACGGATGCGGTGCACGTGACGGCCGACCCCTCGGCAGTCAAGGCGGGCCAGCGGGTCACCTTCACGGCCAGGGACGACAACGGGGCACTCGTAGGGGTCAACAGCTGGTCGTATGAGCAGGATCCTGGCGTGACCGCGCGGGAGCCCGCGGGCTGCTGGTGGAACAATCCCTGTGTAGCGACCCTGTATGGGTCCCTCACCTGGACGGCGCACACGAACATCGGCACCGGTTCGGCGCACGTGACCGTCTACAGCGATTTCCGGCTGGATGCGGACAAGGCGGAGGCCTATGCCGGCGATACCGTGACCTTCACGCCGAAGCTGGACGACAAGCCAGCGGTGGCCCTGCGGTGGAAATGGGTGCCGAGCGACACCAGCGCACACGACGGGACTATATGCGCGGCGGATTCGACGTGTAAGAAGGTGATGGTTGGCTCGGGAACGATGTGGGCCTATCTGAGCTCTGCAGGGGGACAGGGAGACTCCGCCGCTGTCACAGTTACTGTCATTCGTGTGTGCATTACGAACGATTCGATTCTGGATACGCAAGCCGTACAGCGTGTCCTGCGCAGCCTATGGGTACACTCAAATGCTGATGACCCTACCACAGAGAATCGACGCGAGCAGGTGGCCTTTGTTTATCGCAATCCAGCTACCGGTGAGTATAGCGCCGTTGAGTGGCCAAACCCGTCCTTCAACTCACCATGCAAGAGCCTGCCGGGGAGTCCGGCAGCATCCGCGCCACCGATGTCTTGGCTGGTAGCGGAGGTTCACACTCACCCGTTCCATGCATTCGACGGATTGCCAATTGGTTGCACCGGCTGGCTTGCCGTAGGCTCATGGGCGTTCTACGACCCTGTGTCATATGGTGGGCCAAGCGGACGCGATTGGGATCAAGTGAACTCAATGCGCGCCGTAGACGAACAGGGAAACGAGCACAAGATCCCGGAGTACGTAATCGATCAGGATTATGTTTATAAGGCTGTTCCAGACACACCAAGGTCGCAATGGTTGCTGAACACGCCAACGTTTCCACGCCATGACTCATCGGTTCCTTGCACCTTCCCGTAAATCGTATGAGGTATTGACGATGCGTCCACACTCACTCCTAGCGCTTGCTCTTACAGCCGCTGCCACTACGACTCTGCGTGCGCAGTCAAGCACCTGTCGGGCCGCTGATGACGAGTCGGCGCGTCTCATCTCTGCCGCTAAGCTCATGGTTACCAGCACCGACTCCCGCTGGATTCAAGCTCGGAACGCCTATCAACTCTCGGTCGTGCCAGATACGGCAATAGCCCTAGTAACGGACGACTCGGTCTGCGCCCAAGCTGGGTCAGCGTATAACTCCGCCTTGGCGGATGGCCTGAGACACGAACGCTCGCTATACGTGGTCAGGGTGGGCGACCGTTACGTCGTCGAGGATCCATCAACGGACGCGAGTGGCGCAGAGTATCGGCTCATTGTTACGCTGAGCAGTGCCTTTGTGGTTCTGGCGAAAGGTGCCGCTTGATCGTTGGCGGGTTGCCTTTCCAATCAATCGTCATTCCGACAGGTGGTGATAGTAGCTCTAGGTGCTGTCGGCCTGCAGTCGTTCAAACAGTTTGGCCGCGGCGAAAGGTAGACCTCAACATCCACTTCGCATCGCGCAGGTATCGGCACAGCCAGCGTGTAGGTGGCGTATCCAGGACGAAACACCTTCAAGGTGTACTGACCGGGAACGAGTGAGTCGATCGTTATCGCACCGATGACCGAGGGCACGATGTGTCGAGCCACGTGTGTCGTGTCGGTCACCTCGCCCTTGCGAAGCCAGACGTGGACGTAGTTCAGTGGCATCGATGGATGATCGACATCGTGAACGGCGAGGACGATGCGGGAGTGATCCAGCCGGTCGAGTGCTGAATCTGGAGTGAGCGCGTTGCGAACGACCACGCTCGGAACCTGCGCCGTCATGCATACTGACGCGGCTATCGTGGCGACCAGTGCAAGGATACAGGTGGAGGCTGTCTGCTGAACGGAGCGCATGGGCAAGTCGTCTAGTTGGGCGGTCGTGCCGGGACTCAGATGCCTCGGAAAGGATGAGGCATCGGCTGAGAGGAAGCAAGCAGTCAGTGTGACGTCCCCGGTGTCGCCCGGGTGTACGTAGCTCCGACTGGCCTCCAGCGTGGCGCGCCGGCACGTAGCGCTGTACACGAACTTCGCGCTGGAGCCGGACCGGAGCCAGGCGTACGTCGGTGACACGGTCACCTTCACGCCCATCGTGGACGGCAAGACCGCCGTGGCACTCCGGTGGAGATGGGTGCCGAGCGACACCAGTGCGCATGACGGGACCACGTGCACGGCGGATTCGACGTGTAAGGAGGTAATGGTTTGGCTCGGGAACCATGTGGGCCTACCTGAGTTCGACGCCCTGGCCAAGGGGACTCGGCAAGTGCGCATGTCGAGATCCCGAATGTCCAGCAGTTCTGCTTCGATCGGCGGGATGGGCCGCATTACGAGAAGCAGACAGCATTCGATCGCACCGATTATCCGCTGATCTATCAAACCCTGGGCTGCGTTCTCGACTCAAGCCCGTAATAACACACCCATTATGATTCGACTTCATCGCCAGGTGGCCTGCGGTATTGGCCTCGCCGTCTCAAGGGGTGCCCAGGCTCAGTTCCCCGGTAACTGGACACCGACTCCCGCCGATTGCCAGACCGCATCGGACTCGCTCACATCTGGCTCTGCGAATTCGTACACGTGGTCCTTTGTTGCCAATTGCGGAGCGCAGGGCGCAAGCGCAATTGCGGACGCACTGAGCAATGCGCGAACCTCCAGCGATACCATTTACCTGAATGAGCTGTCGCTGCTTGCAACATCGGTCCGGGACGGAGGAGTTCTGGGCACCGCACTCAACGTGGCGACCGACAGGAGCGCAGCCATAGCACCCCGCACCCTCGCCCTAACGGTGTTGCTCGCACAGTACAGTCCGACATTCGATGCCATTTCGGGCATGGGATGGGCCGCGCTCACGACGACCCCGCGCGGCGCAGCGTGCGGGTTCGGCTGGCTATCCGAGTCAGGATATCGCTATGTCGGCCCGATGCCCACGGACTATCGTCGACAGATCGCTGATACAGCCGACGCAATTGCTTCACATGGAGGCAATTCCCCGGTCCTGCGAGACCTCGCCCGATGTGTGCGATTGGCCCTGCGGTCGGCCGTGCCTGTGACGGTGCCAGCGAGCGCGATTCACCTCGAATACGTCTGTGATGACAAGTTGCGAGTAACGAATGAGTCCAGTGTTCCTGCACAACTGACCTGCCGCGTCGAGGGGTACCCTGACTCAGTGGGGCTGTTCGTTCCGGCAGGTGGAAGCACTGCACTTCTGGCGTTGCAATCTGGACCGGTGAGCGTGTACCAGTTGGGAGCGCTGATCACAACCGTGTCCAACGCTGGCATACGATGTCCCTAAACAGCGGCCGCAGTCCGGGTGACCGAGTTGTACTGCGGCAGCTCGCTCCCATCCACGAAGTCGTCGACGGCAATGATGCTGCCCCATATGACAGCGCCTACCGGGGCGTGACGCCCGCCAACGTGCTCCCCGAGGCGCTAATCGCGCGCGACCAGTGGGAATACGGCCGCGTGGTGCAGCTGTGCGATCCGCCATCTGTGGCTTGGAGCTCGGCGCGTCAAGCTTCCCGCGGACGACTTTCGAGATACCCCTCCCTGGAGGCGAAACAAAAGAGTGTATGCCAGTTCTGGCATACCCCCTTGTCGCGCATATGGTGTCTCGGGAGCGCCGCGCGGCGCCATCGCCGGTTCACACGCTCGCCCCGCTCATATAGCCATGCGCGCTCCTCCGGGTCCCGTGCAGGACGCCGCAGTCCGCGCAGCGACAGACGTCGTCGCCGGATCGACGCGACGGTTACCCGAACGTCGGCGTTGGCCGGCGTAGTGAGATTCGCAGAATGTGGGTGACACAGTTCTGCGGTACGGGTCGGGGTCGGGCTTCCGTCGTACGCGCGTGGGCTGGCCCCAACAGTTCTTACGCACGAGCGGCACGAGTGAGCACGAGTGGCATCCCTCCGCATGCGCTCACCGCGCCGCTCGCAACGAGCCCGGACGATTCTCTTGGGAACTGCACACGGGCAGGGTTCGCTTTGCCGAGGAGATCACCATGCGAGAGAAGCCTCCGGAGGTCGTTGTCAAAGCTCTCCTTCGGCTCGTGGTGTGAGGAGTCTCGACTGTTCACGGAGCAGTGCCACTCATGC
>DATEPN010000093.1:0-3941 GCA_035273225.1 Acidobacteriaceae bacterium
GACTCCGCACCGCGCGCCGGCCTGGGTCAGCTCCGGCGATGGGCACGCGCGCGCGGCCAACGATGGAGCCGCGTACGCCGCCCCGCTGAGCCCCAGCATGGCCATTCCCGCACAAACAGCCAGCCTGTGAAGGTCCATTCCATCTCCTGTACGCGCAGGACATCATAAGTCGCGTCCCTCTCACCGGCAATACGCAGCGCAGGAGAAGCCTAACCCGTCCTGCTTTTCGTTTCACGGACGATTGTTGGTCTACGGCTCAGGACTGTGACATTCACACGTGCTGATCGGTGCGGCTCACTGCAGAATGGTCGCTGCCGGTTCGGGGAGCATCATCGGACTTCCTGCTGCCATGAAGGGACCTACAGCGCCGCCGACGGCATTGACGGATTCCGAACGGGGATTCATCAGCGCAGGCCGTGTTCTCGAGGTGCTTGCGAGCAACCCTGCGCTCTGCCGGGCAGCCATGCGCAGGATGAGCCAGGAAGTCGCCAGGATGCGATCGTCCATCGCGGAGCATTGCACCCATATGGAAGCGGAATAGCCACCGCACGCCCGTTCATGCGACGCGCTGAGCAAAACGGCGCGGGCGCAAGCGAGCCGCGGTATGTCTGTAAGCTACCGAATGCTGCGGAGCGGTTCCCTGAGCAACTTCCGATGCATCACTCGCTGAACGGAACCCCATACATCAGGAGAGCCGTAGCGGGTGGACGATGCCGGGCGCCGACCAGTGTCGGGGTTCTGCCCATCGCCTTCCAGATGAGCAGCGCGCTGCCGTTCATATACAACAGCCGTATCTGGTCCGGACTGGTGCCCCGTTCGCTGTAGATACTGATCTTCCGCAGCAGCTGCATCTGATCCGATTCGACCAGATAAGCCGCCATACTCACAGCCGGCGCATTTTCAAGGTTCTCCACTTCAGCAGTGTTCTGCGCGACGATCTCGTAATGCATCGTCTTCGGTGGAAACTCCGCATTCAGTCCGGACCACAGATCATTCGAAGTATGACTGGACGAAAACTGCTGATTTTTGAGGATGAGGTCTTCCGTTGTATCGGCGGTATCCGCTGCCGCAGGACGCGTCTCATCGGCACAGTGCTCATTGTTCACGTGGTCTCCCTGCAATACAAATGCGATCGATCGTCATTCGCTGTCTTTCCTGCAGTCCGGCGGTGCTGTCGCAGCAGGATTACTGCAGCGGCCCTGGAGCAGGCTCCTTCGGCGCGAGCTGCCGAATCGTCATCTCGTCGATCGGACTCAGGGAGACAGTCTGCTGAATGTGGCGCGTGTGCAGTGTCGCTTTGGCGATCCGCAAGCCCGGGTAACGCAACACGCGTACGGCGCCGAGTTCCGCTGCATTGAACCGCGCGCTGGTCTGCGACAGTGCGCGCGCAATCGCCCGGTGAATGGCGGCTTCGTCGGTTCGGCCGTAACCCAGGCGGCTGTAAGCCGCATGGAGCCACATAAACTGCCATCCAGCATCTCGTACCGCACGATCCAGGTGCGCAGGGGCCACATCCTCGGCCAGCATCCACGCCGCATTGAACGAGGTCTGCTTCAATCGAAGGCTGCTGGGAAGAATGGACCCGACGCGAACAAAGATCGCCGCCGACCGGATCACGAAGGGCTCCCGGCGCTTCCCGCCTTCGCCGGAATTCCAGCAGAATCACCAGTCCCCGCATTCGGTACGGCTTCAGGAGTGATCGCTGCGTCGGAGCTGACGCTGATCTCAGGTTCGCTGACCACGCTCTCCCGCTCTGTGCTTGCGACGGCGGGTGCCGCCTCCGATTGCGCTGGCGCAAAAGGAAAAATCGAGGTCCTGCCTGTCCGCGTAGACAGATGGTCCTTTACGTCCGATTTCTTGATGAGACTCACAGAGGGGCTCCAGTCGACCGGTTGCGTGCCTGAACGTTGCTCGTCTGAGCGGTGCGCAGTGGCTGGAGGCGAGGAAAGGAAAATCCGAATTACCTCTTCAGTATACGCCGGATGCATCCTCGACTCGCGGGAACAGGCCAATGCAGTCGTCGCTCGCAGCCTCCCGCGAGGAAGTTGGCATGATTTCCCGCCAAACCCGGTATTCCATAAATAGAGAGGAAGAACAAAGGCTCAGCCCCGTTCCTCTAGTGCTTGTTCCCGAGGATGGAGCGCGGTGAATGCGTGGTGAACTGCGGCCACACAAACTCGCGCAGCAGATTCGCCGCCGCCGCCCCGCCGATTTCGATGAACCCGTTTTCCACGACCAGCGCCGCGCCGCGATTGCTCTGCGGGTAATACAGGTTGGAGATGGCGCCCGCGGCAAAGTACGCGAGGACGTGCGAATAACAAAACTGCTGATGGCCGTTATCGCCGCGGCACATCACGCCCTGCTCCGCGGCATAGGTAGCGCGCGACGTGAAGCTGCCGGTGCCCTTGTAGAAATACCGCGGGTCCTGGTGAAAGATCGACGGAAACAGAGCCTCGCCGAGGATGCGGCTGTCAAACGTATTGGCGTACGCCGCGGCATAGCGCTTGCCATAACCCTCGGCACCCTTCCCGAACCCGGGGTAGAGCCCCTGCATCTGCTCTCCGCCAGCGATCGCCCCGGCTTCGAGGAAGACGGTCGGATCGATCAGCGAGCGCAGCGCGAGGTGGAACTTCAGCTTCGAATTCAGCGGCGGAGCGTTCCAGTCGAAGCTCGAAAAGAAGTTGGGAAACACGCCCAGGATGCGCTGGCTTTCCTCGAGGTGGACTTCCTCGGTAGCGATCTGCTCCTGATTGGCGGTAACGCGCACCGTGGTGGAGCCCACGACCGGCAACACCAGTTGCGGCAGGTAGCGGGTTTCGCCCTCGCTCACCGTAATTTTGGTCGACTGGGCGGTGCCCATCCCCGGCGCGGTTGCGGTGACCACGTAGACGCCCGCAGGCAGCCCAGTGAAGGCGAACTGACCATCGCTGCCAGACTTCTGCGAGCGAGGCGTCTTGCTGCTGGTCTGGGAGAGGGTGACGTCCGCGCCGAGCACCACACCGCCGTTGGTGTCCACTACGGTGCCCGAGATGGTGCCGTTGCCGGTCGCCGGATTCGTCGGCAGGGGCTCCGAAACGAAGCCCGGCGCATCCGGCAGAACATTCGCGGACTCCTGATGCACCTGCGCGGCCAAGCCCAATGGAATCAGCAGAATTGCGAGCGAAAGGGGGGCGATGCAGGTGTACAGCTTCCGTTGCGAACGAACCAATCTGAGTCTCTCCTCGAAAATCCCCCGGAGAGCATGATCCGAAGGGGGCAAAGCGTAGGCCTGGCGCGCCCGCTCTGATTGGACGCTCGTACCACCAGATGCGTCATCCCCGCCGGCGGTCGGATTACCTTTTCTTCATCCCGTCGGGAGGTTACAGGCACCAGAAAACCGGGAACGTAGCGTCGAAGCCATTATGTCGCAGGAGGATACCCCACTGCCGGTCACCTCATCCGCTGAGCCGGAGTGGGCCTTCGAGGCGGAAGAATGCTACCGGGACGTGCTGCAGGCGCTGCAGGAGGGCGGAGTTGCCTCTGCCGTCGGCGGCGCCTTTGCCCTTCACAAGCACACCGGAATCTGGCGAACCACCAAGGATCTGGATCTGCTGCTGGAGCCGCGGCAGGTCCCCCGAGCTCTGCAATTGCTGCGTCAGGAAGGCTTTGACACGCTGGTTCAGGACCCGGTCTGGCTGGCTAAAGCCATTCGTGGCAACTACTTCGTCGATCTGATTACTGGTGTAGGCAACGCCAGCCTTGTCGTCGACGCAAGCTGGATCGAGCGGGCGCCGACGGACCAGATCCTCGGCCTGCCCTGCCGCGTGCTCGCCGCCGAGGAGATGATTGCCTCCAAGCTGTTCGTCACGCGCCGCGAACGCTTCGACGGCGCCGACGTTTCGCACCTGCTCCGCTCCTGCGCGGACCGCCTGGACTGGGAGCGGCTCTACAGTCTGCTCTCC
>DATEPN010000094.1:0-5019 GCA_035273225.1 Acidobacteriaceae bacterium
CGCCGCCGAAGCGAACCGGCTGTATCAGCACATCTACCTCGGCTACCCGCTCTCGTTTGAAGCGGCCAACGCACGCGCGCAGCTGGTGACGAATGGAGTGCTCGCCAACCTCTCCGCCACGGAGCGCCGCCGCCACGCCGACGCCCTCTACGACGCCGGTCACTACTCCGACGCCCTCGAGGAATACCGCTCGCTCGCCGGGCAGTCGAACATCGATCCCGCTGAACGCAATGCGCTGCTGGTGGCCGCCGCCGAGTGCGACTGGAAGCTGAACCGGCTCACCAAGCGCGAGCTGGACGCCATCCCCGACTCGAATGACGAAACCGGCGCCCGCCGCATGTATCTCCAGATGGAGCTGGCGCGCGACGCCGCCGACACCGGCACGCAGCAGTCCGTCGTCAGCCAGATGGAGACACGTTTTCCCACCAGCCCGTGGCTCGCCGAGGCGCTCTACTCCAGCGGCAACATGTATCTGCTGCGCAAGGACTACCCCAACGCCGTCACCTATTACGGCGAAGTAGCAAAGCGCTTCCCGCGATCCCACTATGCGCCCTCCGCGCACTGGCGCACCGGATGGCTCAACTACCGCGTCGGCAATTACGACGAAGCCGCGCGCCTCTTCGACGAGCAGATCCAGATGTATCCCGGCGGGCGCGAGATTCCCTCAGCGCTCTACTGGCGCGCGAAGCTCTACGAGGATCGCGAGCACAACCCAGCCGCTGCCGCCGAGTACTACAAGACCATCGTGCGCGTCTATCCGCATTACTACTACGGCATGCTCGCGCAGGAGCATCTCAAAGCGCTGGGCTCGGTCACACCTCTCCAGAACGCGGCGCTCGACGCGCTGCAGCCGGACGTCATTCCTGAGCTGACCGATGACGTGCCGGACGACGATCCGCACGTGCAGAAGGCCCAGCTTCTCGCCAACGCCGGCCTGAACGAATACATCGAGCCGGAGATTCAGGCGGCCGACGGCAGCGACGAGTGGGGCGCCTTTGCCGAGGCGCAGATTTACGCCTCCTACGGCGAGTCGTGGCGCGCCATGCGTCTGCTCAAGCGCAAGCTGCCCTTCTACACCTCAGCGCCGCTCGAAGCGATTCCCGTCAGCTACTGGCGCATCCTCTTCCCGCAAAACTACTGGAGCGAGATCAAGGCCGACGCGCAGAAGAACGGCCTCGATCCCTACATGGTGGCCTCGCTCATCCGCCAGGAGACGGAGTTCAACCCAACCGCCATCTCCGGCAAGAGCGCCTACGGCCTGATGCAGTTGCTGCCCTCCGTCGGACGCGCCATGGCGAAACAGGAAGGCCTGCGGCACTTCCGCACTGACGACCTGCTCAACCCCTCGACGAACATCCTGCTCGGCACGCATTATCTGCGCCAGACGCTGGACCACTTCGGCGGCAAGCCCGAGTACGCCTTCGCCGCCTACAACGCCGGCGATGACCGCGTCACCGACTGGCAGAGCATCGGCAATTACCACGGCATCGACGAGTTCGTGGAGTCCATCCCGTTCACCGAGACGCGCGAATACGTCCAGGCCATCCTGCGCAACGAGGAGATGTACCGCGCGCTGGATAAGCTGAGCACCGAAAGCGCCGCAGCGGGCAGGGCACAGGGAGCGGCGGACAAGGACTAGAGCGCGCTACCAACAAACCACGGGGCGAAATTCTTCGTTGCTGCGTTCTGCGTCACCGAGTGCCCAGGGCTTCATTGACTTGTCGTATCTCCAGCCCTAAGCTGGCACCACATGATCGGCCAGACCATTTCGCACTACCGCATCGTTGAAAAACTGGGCGGCGGCGGGATGGGTGTGGTTTACAAGGCGGAAGACACGCGGCTGCGCCGATTTGTTGCGCTCAAGTTCCTGCCCGCGGAGGTTGCTGACGACCCGCAGGCATTGGCGCGATTCCGACGGGAGGCTCAGGCTGCGTCCGCGCTGAATCATCCCAACATCTGTACGATTTATGACATTGGCGAAGAAAACGGCCACGCGTTTATCGCGATGGAGTTTCTTGAAGGGCTAACCCTGAAGCACCGAATCGCGGGGCGGCCCCTGGAGACCGATGAGATTCTCCGCGCGGGGATCGAGATCGCGGATGCTCTGGATGCGGCGCACGCCGCCGGAATCGTCCATCGGGACATTAAGCCGGCCAACATATTTCTGACTACGCGAGACCATGCCAAAGTGCTTGACTTCGGTCTGGCCAAGATGAGGGTGGATGGCTCGGCGTCGCCAGGAGTTCAAGCCACCGCCGAAGGGCCGGAGTCGCACCTCACGAGCCCGGGGAGCACGTTAGGCACGGTTTCCTACATGTCTCCGGAGCAAGCCCTGGGGAAAGAACTGGATCATCGGACCGATCTGTTCTCCTTCGGCGCCGTGCTTTACGAGATGGCAACCGGAACTCTGCCGTTTCGCGGTGAGAGTTCAACGGCGATTTTCGACGCGATTCTGCATAAGGCTCCCGTGGCGCCGGTGCGCCTGAACCCGGACTTGCCTCCGAGACTGGAGGAGGTGACGAACAAGGCGCTTGAAAAGGACCGCAATCTCCGTTACCAGCAGGCTGCGGAGATCAGAACGGACCTGCGGCGCCTTCAACGCGATCTGGATTCGAGCGGGCGAGTCCTGAGTGGGTCCAGCGAAGCGGTCGCATCTTCCGATGCGAGGGACACAGGCAACATATCAGGGCATCGGTCTACGGGAGCAGTTTCGGGTGGAGCAGTTTCCCCGTCGAGCGGTGCTCCGTTGTCGACGGCAGGGTCGTCATCGGCGGTGGTCACCGCAGTCCGGCAGCACAGGGTGATGAGCGCAACTGCCATCCTCGCCGGGCTGCTGGTAGTCGCTGCCGCAGTCTATGGACTGTATACCCTTTGGCATCGGCAAGCCGCCATTCCGTTCCAGAGCTTCTCCATGACGCAGCTCACCAACAATGGAAAGGTGCTCAACACCGCCATTTCTCCCGACGGCCGGTTTCTGCTCAGTGTCCAGCGGGAAAATGGCAGGCAGAGTCTCTGGCTGCGTAATATTCCTGCGGCGAGCGATACCCAGGTTGTGCCGCCGTCGGAGAGCATCTTTGCCTCGCTCCGATTCTCTCCCGACGGGAACTTCATCTATTTTCGGGAGAACGGCATTGGGCAACCTGATTTTAGTCTGATCCGAGCGCCTCTCTTCGGTGGTTCGCCGACGGTGCTGGTCCACGATGTGGATGGCGGTCCCGAGTTCTCCCCCGACGGCAAGAGCATGGTTTATTCGCGCTACAACGACCCGGAGGTGGGCAAATGGAGATTGCTGGAGGCCGACAGCAACGGCAACAATGAAAAGGTGCTGTGGGCGGGAGATGTGCAGGGTGGCCCGACCGCCGCCCTCGCCTGGTCGCCTGACGGCAAACACGTGTCGGTTTCGACATTGATCTCGAACAGCCAGGCCCTGAGCCAGATTCAGTTGTTCGATTTCGCCAGCGGGAAAATGCAACCGTTCGTCGCCCCGGCCGACAAGCTCATTTTTGGTACTCGCTGGGCACCGGATGGACGATCTGTTTTTGTCACCTATGTACCCCGTGGAGAACGGTTGTCGGTTCGAACTCAGATTGGGCTTTATTCCTATCCAAATGGCGCGTTTCACCCCGTAACCAACGATCTGGACAGCCACGAGGCTCTGTCGCTGTCGGGGGACGGCCAAACGATCGCCACGGTGCGGACTGAGACCTCGACGGAGATCGTATTGTCGTCCGATCCTGCGGCACTCTCCACAACGCCAGTCTCAGGAATCTCGGCGCGCGACAGCATCCCGGGTTTCGCGTGGACCGGGCCTGGTGAACTGCTCATTTCCTATGGCGATCGCTTAGTGCGGCAGCGCATCGATGGAAGCAGCGCTGCCACGATCCTGAGCGACCCGGCAGCCTGGATCAGCGACCCGGTATCCTGCGACAACAATCGCTGGATTGCCGTGAACTGGTTTTTTCATGGTGAGAAGAACACAGACCGGATCTGGCGCGCGAATGCCGATGGCTCCGATCCTGTGGCGCTCACACGGTCGGCATTCGGGAATCTCTGGGGTTGCTCGCCTGATGCGAAGTGGCTGTACTATTCCAACGGCTCGGAGAGCGGCATCTCTCGGATTCCGGCCAGTGGCGGTCAGCCCGAGGTCATCCCGGGAACGCGTCTGCCTCATTCTCTCGTCACGCGGGCCGCACTCTCACCCGACGGCAGAACGCTGGCTTTATTCACCAGCGTGTTGAAGCCAGAGACGAGGACCTATTCCAAGCGGATTGTATTTGTCGGGCCTGGCACAAGCATTCGGAATCTCGACCTCGATCCAGAGCTGAGCCCGGTCTTCTCTTCTCCAGGGCCGCCGAGTAGTTCCGGGATCCACTTTTCTCCGGACGGCAAATCTCTTGCCTTTGTCGTTGAAGAGGGGGGCATTGATAACATCTGGATTCAACCGGTCGACGGGTCCAAAGGAAGAATGCTGACAAAGTTCCGCAATTCTCAAACTATCCAGGACTTCCGGTGGTCGCCCGACGGCAGAAAACTTGCCCTGTTGCGGTTTAATTCAGTTGCCGACGTCGTTCTGCTGCGCAATACCAGTAACACTTCCGGAAGCTTGCCCTAAGTTACAAACAAGCAGTCGTTAAGAGAAGCAGGGAACAGGCAATAGGGGTAAAGTGGCCAGGGCAGGTCGGCCAATTGGCCGGGCCATAGCTGATCGGTTCATCCCTGGCCACTTTTTTCCTGGCCGCGTTTCGCCCGCCTCTTAGGCGGCCATCGCTTGCATGTGCTGCTTCATTTCATCCATCGAAACATCGCGGACGTGGGTGGCGAGATACCACTGGTGCCCGAAGGGGTCCTGGATACCCGCCGTGCGATCGCCATAGAACTGATCGGCAAGCGGACGTACCACGTTGCCTCCGGCGGAAGTGGCCTGTTGCGTGGTCGCGTCCACGTCCGGCACGTAGACGTGCAGCGTGACCGGCGAACCGCCGAAGCGATCCGGGCCATACTGCCCCATGCTGATGTCCT
>DATEPN010000095.1:0-8444 GCA_035273225.1 Acidobacteriaceae bacterium
GTGCACGTCATCGATGAGCGCCAGACACTGCGCTTTGAACTTGCCGGCGGGAATTGTTTTCATTGCGTCCTCGCGATAACCATGGTCATTTTACCATGGTCACGAAACGGGCTCAGCCCAGAAATGCGAAAGGCCCGCTGCCAGTTTCGGGCATCGCGGGCCTTGATCGCCGGTGGACTGTTGAGATTGACCTGAGGCGCCCCCGCTTTCGGAGTGGCCTCGGCGCATCGGTTGCACGCCAGGACTTAGTGGGAGCCCAACATCGGCTCACCCTCACTGGAGCCAGGAGCGGCTCTAAGCCTCAGTCACCTCACGTGTTTTGGTACTACTACCATCAGAATTTTTCATTGGCTGGATCATCCTCCTTTCCCGTGTACTGCTAAGTTAACCCGAGCCCCGATTCCCTGCAAGTCCGGCTCCCGCCGCCTGCGGAAGAACTCCTCCGCCGAGCTTCCTGTATCAGGGCACGGCTTCAGCCGTGCCGTAAGTTGCCGCAATACGTCAGGGCTTTAGCCCCTGAGGGGGACCTTCTCAGGCCCGGCCGAGCTTGCCGCCCCCTACCAGCCGTGCAGCGCGCCCTCATATTCCGCCATCTGCACGTCCACGCCAAACAGGTCCCGCAGCTTTTCCGCCGTCAGCAGTTCGTTCCGCGGCCCATCGGCGAAGATGCGCCCGTCCTTCATCATGATCACCCGGTCGATCTCCGGCAGAATGTCGCCGAGGTGATGCGTCACCATCAGGATGCCGACCCCCTGCCGCGCCACCCGCCGCAGCGCCTCGCGCAGTTCACGCTGCGCCGCCAGATCCAGCGCATTCGACGGCTCATCCAGCAGCAGCATCTCCGGCCGGTGCACCAGCGCGCGCGCAATCATGATGCGCCGCTGTTCCCCCGCCGACATCTCCCCCACCAGCTTCTTTTCCAGATGCGTCGCCTGCATCAGCTGCAACGTCTCATGCGCCCGCTCGCGCATCTCCGGCGTGACGTGCAGATTCGGCCACAGCGTCGACGCCGAGAAGAAGCCCGCCACCACCGCATCGAGGCCGCGCGTCACCGGAGTCCTCTCGCCCGGTAACTCCGCCGCGACCACGCCCAGATGCGAGCGTAGCTGCGATACATCCCAGCGCTTCCGCCCCAGCAGCAGCAGTTCCGTTTCCGGCGTGACAATCGGGTAGCACTGGCAGGTCAGCGTTTTGATCAGCGTGGATTTCCCGCATCCATTCGGCCCCAGAATCGCCACATGCTCCCCGTTCGCGATGCGCAGAGAAATATTGTGCAGCACCACGTTCTCGCCGCGGGCGACGCTAACGTGCTGCATGAAAAGGAAATCGGCTGGGGCAGAGGAACTCAAGTTGGTTCGGCTCTCGGAATGTGTCGATTATTGCAGAGGGCCGGATTGGTACAGTAATGCTCAATCATGAGCGACACCTCCTCCCTGCCCACCGACGCACTCCCACGCGGATTCCAGTTCGCCGCCGTCAAAGCCGGTATCAAGCCGAGCGGCAAGACGGACTTTGCTGTCGCCTTTGCTCCCCGCATTGCAAGCGCCGCTGCCATGTTTACGACCAACCGCGTGCAGGCCGCTCCCATCGTGATTGGCCGCCGCAATCTGGAGCGCGGCGAGGGGCTGCTGCGGGCGGTGATCGTCAATGCCGGCAACGCGAACTGCGCGACCGGCGAGGCCGGCTTCCGCGCTGCCGAGCAGGTGTGCGCCGCCGCAGCGAAAACCCTCGGCTGCGAGCCTCACCAGGTGTTGCCATCCTCGACCGGAATCATCGGCGTGCCCCTTCCCTCGGAGAAACTCGTCGCCGCGCTGCCGGAGGTGCAGCGTTCTCTTGCCGCCACACCGGAGGCCTTCGCGAACTTTGCCAACGCGATCCTCACCACCGATACGCGAGCAAAAATCGCGCACACGACAATGGACGTGAACGGCAAGCAGATCCGGCTGGCTGGTGTCTGCAAAGGCGCCGGCATGATTCATCCGCAGCTTGCTTCAGCCACCGCGCCGCTGCACGCGACGATGCTCGTCTATCTCTTCACGGACGCGGCTCTGCACCCGACCACGCTCGATCGCTACCTGCGAGCGGCGACAGAGGTCAGCTTCAATCGCATCTCCATTGACGGCGACAGCTCAACCAACGACACAGTGCTGATGCTGTGCTCCGGCGAGTCCGGTGTGGACATCTGGGTCGACGATCCGGAATTCGAACGCACCCTGACAGAACTTTGCATCACGCTCGCGAAACAGATCGTCGCCGACGGCGAAGGCATTACGCATGTCGTCGAACTGCAGATCGAAGGCGCCGCGACCAACCAGGATGCTGTGCGCGTCGCCCGCGCCATCGCCAATTCGCCGCTGGTGAAGACCGCGTGGGCGGGATCCGATCCCAACTGGGGACGTCTGCTTGCCGCCGCCGGTCGCTCCTGCGCCGAGTTTGATCCTTCGCGCGTCTCCGTCTGGTTCGGCAATCTGCCCATCTGCTCCAACGGCGGACGCGCGCCAAAGTACGACGAGAAGGCAGCCCATCAGTACCTTACGCAGCGCGAATTCTCGATTCGCATTTCCCTCGGCGATGGCGAGGGCCACTGCCGATTCTGGACCAGCGATTTGACGGCCGAATACGTCCGCATCAACGCCGAGTACTCCACCTGATCACGTCTTCCTGGACCAAAGCACTCCGCGTTCGCGCCTCGCTCTTCTTGAAATTTCAAGTTGCATCGCAGAGAGTGCAGAACGCTCAGAGCCGCATCATTCCTTGCGTTCACATACGCAGGCGCATGCTTTGCACAGGCTTTTTCACAAAACTGTTGAAATCTGCCTGCGCGATTTCGCGCAACGTGCGGCGAACCCCTTCAGTACGAACGTAATCCGCCTGCGCTACAATTTTTCTAAAGAGCTGATTCCGTGCATCGCACGCGCCGAATCCGAACCAGCGCAGAAGATCGAACGCCGCAATCGTTTTGCGGTGGCTACAAAGGAACATCTCAGAAACAATGGCAATCCAGGCGACCTCTGCGGTGCCCTCTGCCGCGGCCAATGGCAAACACGGACACTCCCTCATCAGCGATGAGAAATTTCATCAGCTCTATACCCTCGCTCTGAATTTCCATTTCGCTGTTGAGCGCGGCGTCACCGTGCTCGCTGGGCGCGAAGCCGCGCTCGCCGGAGTCGCCGCGGACCTCCGCCCCGAAGATCTGCTGATCGCCGAGCACGATGCCTCACTCCTCGATCCGTCTGCTGCTCAGGCCCACGGAACGCATCATGTACAGTTGCAGTCGGTCGCCGCGACCAGCGAGCGCATCATCGACGCCCTCAGCATGGCCGTCGCGAATCGGATGCGGCACAACCACCGCGTGACGGTGCTCTTCTTCCCGCAGGACGCGGCCGGACATCTGCTTTCTGAGGCGCGCGCGGTCGCAGCGGGAGCCAGGCTGCCCGTCATCTTTGTGGAACAGGGCGCTGATTCCGCTCCTTCCCGGCGCTCCGCACCGAAGCCGCAACCCGCCCTCGACCTCATGTGCATTCCCGTCGACGCGCACGACGTGATCGCGATCTACCGGGTCGCCCATGAATCCATCACCCGGGCGCGCCAGGGTAACGGACCCACGCGCATTCTTTGCCACACGCTCCCGAGCGCAGGCGCTGAGAGCAGCAATGCCGTCGCAAAGCTTGAGGCATGGCTGACGGCCCGCGGTCTGCCTGCCCAGCAGTGGCGGCAGCAAATTGTCGCGAAAATCCAAACCAGCAACAGTACAGAGTGGCAGGCCACGTCCGGCAGCAATGGGCTTCCGGAGAACGCTGCGTGACTGTCCATCAACAGGATTGAGAGATTATGACGACCAAAGTGACTGTCCCCGTACAGAGCGATTTTTCGCAGGAGCTTCGTGAGTGGATCGAAGCCTTCGACGATGTCGTCGTCGATGAAGGCCCCGACCAGGGTGCCGAAATCCTGACCGCGCTCCGCCAGCGCGCGCGCGAAGCCGGCATTTCACAGAGCAGCGAACTGACCACGCGCTACACAAACACCATCCCCAGGCACGACGAGGTGCCCTATCCCGGCGACCGCAAGCTGGAGCGCCGCATCGAGAGCCTCATCCGCTGGAACGCAATGGCCATGGTGCATGGGCAGAATAAGCTCGACGCTGGCATCGGCGGACACATCGCCACGTACTCTTCGCTCGCCACGCTGCTCGAGGTCGGCTTCAACCACTTCTTCCACGCGAGCTACGGCGATCAGCCCGGCGACCTGGTCTACTTCCAGGGTCACGCCTCGCCCGGCATTTACGCGCGCGCGTTCCTGCTCGGTCGTCTCGATGAGCAGCGCGTCCTCAATTTCCGCCATGAACTCCGCGACACGCCCGGCCTCTCGTCCTATCCGCACCCCTGGCTCATGCCGGACTTCTGGCGCTTCCCGACGGTCTCGATGGGCATTGGCCCGCTCAACGCGATCTATCAGGCGCGCTTCATGCGTTACCTCGAGAACCGCTCGCTGATCGAAAAGACCCCGCGCAAGATCTGGGCCTTCCTTGGCGACGGCGAGTGCGACGAGCCCGAGACGCTGGGCGCGCTCTCCCTCGGCGTTCGCGAGCACCTCGACAATCTCATCTTCGTCGTGAACTGCAACCTGCAGCGTCTCGACGGCCCGGTGCGTGGCAACCGCCGCATCATCGACGAACTGGAAGGTGTCTTCCGCGGCGCCGGCTGGAATGTCATCAAGGTCATCTGGGGCTCGGACTGGGACGCCCTGTTTGAGCGCGACCACACCGGCCTCCTCCTCAAGCGCATGGAAGAATGCGTCGACGGCGAGTATCAGGCCTTCAAGGCAAAGGGCGGCGCCTACATCCGCAGCGAGTTCTTCGGAAAGTATCCGGAGCTGCTCGAACTGGTGAAGGACATGTCCGACGACGAGATCTTTCACCTCCATCGCGGCGGGCACGACGCCACAAAGATCTACAACGCCTACAAGCGTGCCGTGGAACACAAAGGTGGGCCTACCGTGGTCCTCGCCAAGACGGTCAAGGGTTACGGACTCGGCAGCACGCAGGCGCGCAACGCCGCTCACCAGGAAAAGAAGGTGGCCGACGATGCGCTGGTCGACTTCATCCGCCGCTTCGATCTGCCCATTCCCGAAGAGAACGCGCGCAAGGGCAAGCTGTACGTCCCGCCAAAGGATGCCCCGGAGATGGTCTACATGCAGGAGCGGCGAAGCAGCCTCGGCGGCTACATGCCGAAGCGCGACGTTCCGAAGATCGACTTCAAGGCGCCCGGTCTCGATACCTTCGCCGAGTGGACCAGCGGCTCGCGCGGTCGCGCCGTCTCCACCACCATGGGCTTCGTCAGCATGCTGCGCCACCTCATGAAGGACGAAAAGATCGGCAAGCTCATGGTCCCCATCGTTCCGGATGAAGGCCGCACGTTTGGCCTGGAGTCTGCCATTCGCCAGGTTGGCATCTACGCCAGCGAAGGGCAGAAGTACAAGCCGCACGACGTCGACATGTTGCTCTACTACCGCGAAGAGAAGAACGGGCAGATTCTCGAAGAGGGAATTACCGAGGCCGGATCGATGGCCTCCTTCACCGCCGCCGGGACCGGCTACGTGAACTACCACGTGCCGACGATCCCGTTCTTCATGTACTACTCCATGTTCGGGTTCCAGCGTTGCGGCGATTTCATGTGGGCATTCGCCGATGCGCGCGGCAAGGGCTTCATCATGGCCGGAACCGCGGGCCGTACCACGCTGATGGGCGAAGGTCTCCAGCACCAGGACGGCCACAGTCAATTGCTGATGAGCGTGATTCCCACCTGCATCAGCTACGACCCAGCTTACGTCTATGAGCTGGCCGTCATCCTGCAGGATGGCCTCCGCCGCATGTATGAGAACGGCGAAGACCGCTTCTACTACATCACGATGTACAACGAGGACTATGCCATGCCGGAGATGCCCGCGGGCGTCGAGGAAGGCATTCTGCGCGGTATTTATCGCCTGCGCCCTGCGCCGGGCGGCAAGCCCGTCGCGCAGCTTTTCGGCAGCGGAACGATTCTCAACGAGGTGCTGCGCGCGCAGGAGATCCTCGCAGAGAAGTACGGCGTGCAGGCCGACGTGTGGAGCGTGACCAGCTACAACGAACTCCGTCGTGAAGCCCTGGGCATCGAGCGCTGGAATCGGCTGCATCCCTCCGAGCCTGAAAAGACTCCGTACATCGTCTCCGCACTCAGCAAGTCCAGGGGCCCGATCATCGCCGCATCCGACTACATGAAGGCGGTGCCGGATCAGCTGGCTCCGTGGCTCACCACGCGCCTCGTCTCCCTCGGTACCGATGGCTTTGGACGTAGCGACAACCGCGAGCATCTGCGCCGCCACTTCGAGGTCAATGCCGAATCGGTAGTGACGGCGACGCTGTCAAAACTTGCCCGCGACGGCAAGTTCGACGTGAAGCGCGCGCAGAAAGCCTTCGAGGAACTTGGCGTCGATACTGAACGCGGTGACCCTGCGTATCTCTAGTATTTCTGAGGCGCGCGTGGCACGGCCGGGAACATGACGGCCACGTCATGCGCGACCCTGCTCTGCTTGACATCACGAATGCAATCGTCCAGGCTGAACTCACCTGGCAATCCAGTGAACATTGGCCACCGCTTTGATGGGTAACGGCCTGCCCGACTGTCGTAGTTCCTCTCGAGGTGCGCTTGAAGTCGTCGTACATCCTCCCAGCGATCCTTTTTTCGGCTGCTCTTCTGTCACAGGCACAGGCACAAAATGCCGAGCCACCGCTTCCGCCCAGCTATCAGACACCCGTTGCTGCGATTACCACCAGCGCGCAGGGCTCGACCTATGTTCCGATGGACAGCTGGATCTATCCGGCCCTCGACCGTCTGCACGCCCTTGGTTATCTCGACTCAGCATTCCTGGGCATCCGCCCATGGACCCGCCTGGCCATCGCGCACATGCTGCAGCTCAGCGCGGACCGCATCGACAGCGACACCAATAACGATGAGGCGAAGGATATTTATCTGGCCGTTCTCCGCGAGGTGCAACCAGACATCGATAACGCCTCCGACATGACGCATCCGACGGCCGAACTGGACAACGTCTACGAGCAGGTGCGCGGCATCAGCGGACTGCCGCTGCGCGACAGCTTCCATCTCGGCCAGACGATCGTCAATGATTACGGCCGCCCCTATCAGTCCGGATTCAACAACTACACCGGTTTTGCAGCCCGTGCCGAAGCCGGACGCTTTAGTTTCTACTACCGCGGCGAATTCCAGTACGCCCCCAGCGCTGCCGGCTACTCTCCCGCGCTGACCCAGTACCTCTCCGAGACTCTGGATCTAATTCCCCTTGCCACCAACCCGCATCAGGCCACGTTGCCCGAAGGGCCCATTCCCACCGCAACCAATGCTCGTGTCCTCGAAGCCACTGCTTCCTTCCATCTGCTCGGCCACGAGGTCTCCTTCGGCAAGTCCGATCACTGGATGGGCCCCGATCGGGGCGCCAGCATGTTGTGGAGCAACAACGCCGAAAACATCTATCAGTTCCAGATTGATCGCGTGGAGCCGCTCCACATTCCCCTGCTGTCTCGCGTTACCGGCCCTTTCCGTTATGACTTTTTCGTCGGTAGCCTGAAGGGTCACACCTATCCCAATGATCCCTGGGTCCACATCGAAAAAGTGCAATTCAAGCCAACCAGAAACCTGGAACTCGGCTTCGACCGGATGGTGATCTGGGGCGGCAAAGGGCACGCGCCCATCACCCTGCACAGCTTCCTGCACAGCTTCTTCAGCTTCTCGAATGTACCCGGAGATGAGAAACTCGGCCGTCGGGATCCGGGCGCGCGTTTTGCTACCTTCGACTTCAATTACCGGCTGCCCTTCCTGCGGCATTGGGTGACGCTCTACACCGATGGCCTGGTGCACGATGACCAGAGTCCAATTGACGCGCCACGCCGCGCCGCCTGGCATCCGGGGATTTACCTCGCCCAGTTCCCATATCTTCACAAACTCGACCTCCGCGTCGAAGGAGCGAACACGGAACCGACCAGCCACTACAATCCAACTCCATTCGATACGCCGATCAATCACGGAACCTTCCTGATGTGGGAGACGATTCAGAAGCAGGGTCCCACCAACCAGGGCTTCCTGGTCGGCGACTGGGTCGGACGCGAAGGCAAGGGAGGACAGGCCTGGCTCACGTATCACCTCTCGCCCAACGAAGACATTCAGTTCATGTATCGGAATGCCAAAGCCGCCAAGGTCTTCTTCGCCGGCGGATCCACGCAGAACGACTTCCAGGGAGAGGTCCGCAAACGCATCGGCAAAAATCTGGAAGCACGCGGTTGGGTACAGTTCGAGCGCTGGAAGGCGCCCATCTACCAGCCCGGCCCGCAAAACGACACTACGGTCGCCGCACAATTCACCTGGTATCCGCCGAAGCGAGACCGGCAATAAGAC
>DATEPN010000096.1:0-11503 GCA_035273225.1 Acidobacteriaceae bacterium
GGTGTCGTCCGTCGAGGCGTCGGAGATGACCAGGATCTCCAATCGGTCGCGCGGATAGTCCAGTCGGAGCAGCTGGTCGATGGTGGAGCGCACGACGTTGCCACCGTTGTGAACCGGAACCGTGATCGTCACATATGGCCACGATGGCGGATCGGCTGGAGGATTCCGTATTCCTCGGCGGCGCCCGACCAGCCACAGGATGGCCGGGTAGAGGGCATACGCGTAGACGACGAGCGCCAGGGGCGCGACGGCGAGGAGGATCGCGCTCAGAAACACAACGAAAATCAGTCGATGGGTTGGACGCAGGCCCCAGCCGGCAGGGTGTTCGGCCGGGGTACGCCCATATGGACCCCGGAGCCCGTGGAAGGGGAGCGTCGGACAGAATGGTAAATCGCCTCGTATCGCGAAAGCCAGGCCTCGATGTCGAATCGAATCTCCAACCGTGCCCTGGCACGTTCGGCGCGCGCATGGGCGTCTGTGGGCCGCTCAAAGAGATCGTCGAGGGCGGCGGCGAGCGAGGCAACGTCACCACTTTCCGCCAGGCATGCCGAGGCGGCGTCGATGACATCTGGTACACCGCCCACGCGGGTTGCCACGATCGGAACGTTGGCAGCCATCGCTTCGAGCAGGGCCATCGGCGTCCCCTCCGTACGCGAGCTGAGGAGAAATCCATCGAAAGCCGCAAAGTAGCGTCCTGCATCGGGCACGGACCCGAACCAGATGACCCGATCATCGATGCCCAGCGAGGCAGCTTGGCTCCGCAGAATTGCATCCTCGGCTCCGGCCCCGATCATCGCCAGCCGCACGTCAGGAGCCGCCATGCGAGCGAAGGCCGCGAGCGCCACATCTGGGCCCTTCTCGGCAGACAATCGACCAACCCAACCAATCACGGGCCTGTCAGGCAGGCCAAGCTCCCGCCTGGATTGACGTCTGGGCAACAGGTCCTTACGCGGCGCGTGGCCGTTGGGGATCACGTGAATCCGTGACGGCGAGACGCCGGCGGCACGGAGTGTCTCGCCAATCGGCCGGGACACGGCGATCACCGCGTCGAACTGCCGGAGACAGCGACGCTGCAACCACTGATACGCCTTCCCCCGCCAGTTTCGCTCAATGAACCCGTGACAGGTGCTGACAAGGGCAATACCTCGTCGTCGGGCGACCGAACCATCCACGACATCGGGCCGGAAGCCGTGGGTGTGGACGATGTCAGGGTGGAAACGATCACAGAGCGTCGCGACCGCACCACGCTCGACGGCGTAGGCCCGGCCAGCTATCCCAATCTCGCACACGTTCACGCCATCCGCTTGCAGTCTGGCGGTGAACGGGTGCGGCGCGGGCCCGGGGGATACAATAGTTGCCACCTGGACAGCGTACCCCCGCGTCAGGTGGCCAGTGGCGAGACCGTGCAGGACGCTCTCCAGCCCCCCAAATGGCGCTGGAGCTACGACGTGCAGGATGGATAGACCTTGTTCTAGAGTGGTGCTGGCGAGACCTGATATTTTCACGCGGGTCTTGAAAGAGAGCGGTGGCGAGCCTTGTCTGCGTGCATGGCCCGAGCCAGCGCTTCTCCGCTTCACGCACGGCCACAGTCCCCACCGATCGGCTGCGTATGATGCGCGGAACATGCCTACACCTGTTGGGCGCGTGGCGTTCGTGCCACACTCTGACGCCTGCGTAACACATGAACCGCCGCGCACAACGCGCGGCATCGGGCCCACCCAAGGTGCACTTCTTGCCCGAACGGAGCGCGATCATTCCTGCCACACCGCAAACACCGTCAATGTCAGTTCCGCGTCTACAGGCGCCCAGAGAAGGTGCAGTACTCGGCGCCGCGCCGGAAATTCGCCTCACTCGAGACGCGTTTCGCCTGTCGGCGTTCCTGCTTGTCATCCTGTCCATCAGCAAGTTCCAGGGATATTTCGCCATCCTCCGGCTGCTTCGCCCCGCGTTTCTCGCGTTCGGCTTTTGCCTCGCATACGCTTTCGCCAATCCGCGGCGGGTCAGTAGCGGTAATATTTTCCGCTTCTGGCCTCCACGTATTGTCGTTGCGCTTGGCTTTGTTGCATGCTGCTCCGCGGTCTTCGGCATCTCACTTGGCCATTCCGCCGTCTTCATACTTCAAGACTACTGGAAGACGCTCGCGACCACGTTCCTCCTGATCTTTGTCGTGCGGCACGCAACGGACCTGCGGCGATTGACGTGGTCCGTCGGGATCGGTGGGATCGTGCTGGCGTATATCTCCATCTTTATCGTCGGCATCTCGAAGACCAGCAGCGCCGTCACGTACGATGCGAACGACGTCGGCACGATCATGGCGATGTGCCTGCCGCTAACGCTGCTGATGGCACAGACATCCAGGGGCTGGGCGAGGTGGTTCTCGCTAACTGGTGTGGCCCTCATCGCCACCACGATCGCCAAGACGCAGTCGCGCGGTGCGTTCATTGGCTTGTTGTGTGTGGCAGCAAGCCTGCTGTTCATGCTCCCCGGTACGAGGTTCGCGAAGCGCTTCCTGTACGTCGCGATTGCCGCGGTCGCGATGTCGCTCACGGCTCCGCCGGGGTACTGGCAATCCATGAAGTCGTTTCTCTCCGCGCCCACCGAGGACTACAACTGGGATGCAGTCAACGGTCGGCGGCAAGTCGCGAAAAGAGGGATCGAGTACATGCTCGCTTACCCGATTTTCGGAGTGGGCATCAACAACTTTGGCCGCGCCGAGGGGACTATTTCCGAGAAGGCACGGGATGCGGCCCCCAACCAAGGCGTCCGCTGGACGGCGCCTCACAATTCCTTCGTACAGGCGGGAGCCGAAACCGGCCTAACTGGTCTAGTGCTCTGGGTTTCACTATTCGTTGGCGGAATGCTTTCCATGTGGCGGCTTCACCGTCGCATGCCCCCTGAATGGCGCAATCGGGGGACCGAAGATCAACGATTTCTCTACTATCTTACCGGCTATCTTCCCGTCGCGTTCGTGGGATTCGCCGTGACGGCCTCCTTCGTCTCGTTCGCCTGGATCCAGCCGATCTACACCCTCGCCGCCCTTGTCACGGGCGCGCACCTCGCATTCGAGCACGAGCGGGCCGGCCCAGTTCGGGCGGTGCATCCGCAGCCAGAATTTCGCTCCTCAAGGTGGGCTGCGTCGCGTTTGCCTCTCCGGGGCCAGCCGCGCGTGAGTACTTTCTTTCCCGCCCTCCTCCTGTTCGCCCATTTCCATGGCAACTGAGCGCGCGCGACGCACGCGGGTACTGCACGTGATTCAAAATCTGAATTACGGCGGTATGGAGCGGGTTCTTTCCGATATCGTTCTTCGCTGCGATCCTGCGCGATTTGACTCTCATGTACTCTGCCTTCAGTACCTCGGGCGGTACTCCGAAGGATTGGAGGAAAGCGCAACACTCCATTTGGGTCCTCGCACGAAACGGAGTGCGATGCTTCGGCCCGCTGCCTTGGCTCGCCAGATCGCAGCCATAGCACCCGACGTCGTGCACACGCACAGCGGCGTGTGGTACAAGGCATCCCTCGCTGCGCGCCACGCTGGCGCCCCTCGGGTCATCCACACGGAGCACGGTAGGTCCAGTCCTGATCCATGGCAAGCTCGCCTTCTTGACACGCTCGCTGCCCGAAGGACCGATGTCGTTGTTGCGGTTTCGGATCTGCTGGCGTCGACGCTCCCACGGACCCTACACCTCGCGCCGGAACGGGTACTTCGAGTGCTGAACGGTGTGGACACTGAGGTGTTCCGACCGAGACCTGATACCGGAGAGCTCCGGGCGGAGCTTAAAATTCCGACCGATGTGCCGATCATTGGCAGTATCGGTAGACTCGAACCGATTAAGGCGTTTGATGTGATGATCCGGGCCTTCGCCCTGCTGCATCACAGCGGTGAGCGCTGTAATGTGCACTTGGTTATCGCCGGCGAAGGTAGCCAGCATCCACAGCTCGAGGACCTTGCGCGGACGCATAAGGTGGACGATCATGTTCACCTGCTTGGATGGCGGGACGACGTACAACAATTGCACGCGGCGTACACCATATTCACTATGTCGTCAAGGAGTGAAGGAACATCGATCAGTCTGCTTGAGGCGATGAGTGCCGGAGTGTGCCCAGTGGTGACCGAGGTTGGCGGCAACGCGGCGGTGCTGGGACCAGCACTGCTGAATGGCCTCGTACCGCCAGGGCGACCGGAGCTCCTTGCTGCCGCGTGGGCAAGAATGCTGTCATCGCCGGCTCAGCGGATGCACGCCGCCGAGCTGGCTCGTGCGCGCGTGCAGGAGGCGTTCAGCTTGGACGTGATGGTGGACAGCTACCAGCGTCTCTATGAGAGTCGTGGCATCGCTAACAGGAATCCTCCACGGCGTCCCGCGAAACGCAGCCCGGCGCGTGGGCGAAAAACGCACTCATAGAGTGCGAAACCACTCCCTGGTTTCTCGCCAAAAGGGCTGTGGATCGTCCAGCTGAAGAATTTCATTTCTATCTCCAGGTCGCCAGAGCTTGAAAAAGTCGAGGAGGGCGCGCCCACGACCAGGGAACCCCGGCGGAAGCGCGAGCTCCTCCTGTCGGCCGCGCAACCGGAGCAGCAGCTGGTCGACGTCACCCCACCACCACCGGCTACGCACCCCTGCGCGATAGCTCGGTAATCGTTCGGAAGGCTGGCTAAGGCACGCAGCCACGAGTAGCGCAGGAAAATCCACCCCGGCATCAATCGCGAGTTGGAGAGAGCCCCAGAAGCGGCCGTTAATTTCCATGAGATAGGGTGTACCCGTGGCTGCATCGAGCTTGTACTCCACCATGGCAACACCCCGCCAACGAAGGTGGTTCAGCAACGCCAGAGAGCGCGTCAGGAGACCCTTGTCCATCGGATAGCTCTCTCGATAAACACTCACCCCGCCGGATGGCGGCTTTTCGCGAATTCGTCGATGAGAGAAGGCGGCAAGCAATTCGCCATCCCAAATGAGAAGGAACACGCCAATGCCAGGACCTTCGATACGTTGCTGAAGCAGAAGTGGAAACGCGGCATCATCGAAGTCCCGTACGCGGCGACGGAACTCGGCCGGATCCCTGGCGTAGCGTACACCGAATTTCCCGCGTCGCCCCTTCCGCTCACCTACCGATCTCGATGGCTTGAGCACCAGCGGAAACGCAAGTCCGGGGGGAGAGTCGAGCGATGCGACGGCCTCCGCTCGATCGACGGCAAGGCGCTGCTCAGGTACGGCAATACCGAAGGACGGCGCCGCCGATAGGATCTCGGCCTTGTCGCACACTCGGCGAAACGTCTTCAGATCCGGAAAGGGTATCTCCGCCCGGCCGAGGAGGCCTTGCGCCGGCAGTATGGTGAGCAGGGCCGGTTCAGTGATTGGAATCAGAAAATCGACTCTCTCGCGATGCACCAGTTCCCGCACATCTGCCAGGAATTGCTCCGGCTCCGTGAGTGGGTCCGCCACCAAGATTTCGGAGTCGCAGTAGCGAGAGCCTCCGGCCAACGACCGACGATGTGAAGAACACACGACGACGCGAAGCCCCTGCTTCCCCAAAGAGCGAACCACAGCGAGCGCAGCTCGTTGCTCTCCATCCGTTACCAGCGCGACGCGATCACTGGTGGGCCGGCCGAATGGATCCTGATGTGGCCACGTCACCCCGCCGTAGGGTGGGTCCATTGGCAAGTGAACCTCGCGCGCGTAGGTGACGCGAGACTCGGAATCTTCGTTCATGCAGGGGAAAAAGACCTGGTGGTGGGGTACGCCGGAGGGAAGCAACTCGAGACGCTTGGCGGCAATTCCGAGACCCGCGGACCCGCTGCCGGGCCGCGGCATTTCGGCCGTTCGAGTGGCAGTGTTGCCATGCACTTACATCCTGATCACAATGCTCGACGGGTATTGAGGGGTGTTGCATCAACGCCACGAAGACGTGCATCGCCGCCGCGCTCGGCAAGAGCACGAGGCGAGCAAACGACCCTTGGTAGCGGCGCCCAATCGAGCAGCGGTCTTGTATGTCGGCTGGTAAGTAGGAGTTACGGTACATTGGAAAGGGAGCGACGGTGACGCGGTCGTGGCAAAGGCATGATAGCCTGGAAGGTGCACTTCGAGAGTCCGCGCAGTTCAGTCACCTTGGACTTTCGCGCTCAGTTGTTGAACCATGCGTCATCGAGACCGATGCGAATTGCGTTCGTCGCCGAGGGCGACGCGGAAACAATACAGTGCTGGTCAGGCTGCGCTCGAGAATTCGTATCGGCATTGCGCCGGTGCGGCGCCCATGTGGACGTCATCAACGCGGAGCTCGCTGGGTGGGCGCGGTGGAGGGTAGCCGCCGCAGCCTGGCATCCGAGAAGGGATCGATGGCGCCAAGGCTTCGCGCTCGGTGACGCTGCCGCCAACCACAAGGCGGCTGCCGCAGCCGCCGCCCTGGGCCGTCGCGCCGAACCGTATGACGCGATAATCCAGGCCGGTGCGACCTTTGAAATCCCCCGGGGAGTAACTGCGAACGCGGTCCGCATTCTGTATGCAGATGCCAACATCCGCTTCGCATCGCGAGGACGGCCATTCTCGGGAGTGAGTCGGCTCGATCAGGCCGCGATCGAGCGGATTGCCTGCCGCGAGCATCGGATTTACGACGCAGTGGACCTCATCTGGACCTGGAGCGATGCTCTCCGCGACTCCTTTATTAGTGACTTCCGACAAGCTCCGGCCAAAGTGACAACGATCTTCGCCGGAGCCAACGTCATGCCGGGCGACGGCATCTCGCGCCCACCGGTCGGCCGTTCGATCCCCATGATCCTGTTCGTCGGAAGGGATCACGTGCGAAAGGGATCAGCAACACTGCTCGAGGCGTTCCCGGCCGTGCGCGAGGCTATTCCCGGGGCAGAGCTTCATCTAGTGGGAGGCATCCCCAGCACTGTCCGCGCGCCGGGCGTGATCAATCACGGCTTGATCGATACCCGCCTTACGGCGGGCCGTGAGCTTCTAAACTCTCTCTACGAACGGGCGACCGTGTTTTGCCTTCCTTCGCGTTACGAGCCATTCGGTGTGGTGTTCGTCGAAGCGATGCTCGCGGGGCTCCCGTGTATCGGAACGAACCGCTGGGCAATGCCGGAGATCATCGAAGATGGAGTGTCAGGTTGGCTCGTACAGGACGGTGATGTTCGTGGGCTCTCTTCTCTGCTCGTTCGCGTGCTGGAAGATCCTGGGAGAGCAGCCATCATGGGGATGCGTGGACGCGAGCGTGCGCTCACTCTCTTTACCTGGGACCGGGTTGCCGAACGCGCGCTCACAGAACTCGGGCTGCATAATTGCTCCGGCGCCTCAACAGCAGTCGAGACAAACCCGTGATCATCGGAAAGATCTGGGATAGCGAGTATCCCTGGGACGTGCGCGTCGAGAAGGTCACCAGCGCGCTCATGGATGCGGGACATGAAGTGCACCTCTTCTGCCGAAACCGAAAAGGCCAGCCTGAGCGCGAACATATCGGGAACCTGGACGTCCACCGTATGCCGAACTGGCCCCGCGCGGGTACCTGGTTGGACGATATCAGCAGCTTTCCGGCATTCGTGAGCCCGCGATGGATCCGACACGTGCTCCGCACGGCACGCGAAGTACATGTTAACCTGCTTCTTTGCCGCGACCTGCCGCTGGCGCCGCTCGCCCTGTGGATCGGTCATCGGCTGGACGTTCCAGTGGTCGTCGATATCGCCGAGAATTATCCGGCGATGCTCAAGCATCGCTATCACCCGCGGGAGTTCAAGGTCCAGAATCTGCTGGTGCGCAACCCCCTATTCGCGGCGGTCGTCGAACGTTTTGTGGTACGAAGGGCGGATGGCATACTGGTCGTAGTGGACGAGTCGCGCGATCGACTGCTCCGCCTCGGCACGGCAGCGGACCGAGTGGAAGTGGTCTGTAATACGCCGACAGTCGCCAGGATTCGCCAAATGGAGCAATCGGCTGGGCAGCGCGCTTCTGGTTGCGGACCTCTTCGGCTCGTCTATCTGGGGCTGCTCGGAATCACGCGTGGCATTGACGTGACCTTGCGCGCGCTCCACGAGCTCGATGCTCGTGGCGTGGACATCCACCTCGATGTAATCGGCAGTCTTCGGGGAGAGCACGACTATGCAGCCGACGCGAGTTCGCTCGGGATCGCGCATCGAGTGACGTTCCACGGCGAGATGCCTTATGACACGGCCCTGCGAATCGTTGCGGTGGCGGACGTGGGCCTGGTACCGCATCACGCAACTGAGCACTGGCGCACCACCATTCCGAACAAGCTGTTCGATTACATGGCTGGCGGGCTCCCTGTGCTCGTGTCGGATGCTCCACCGACAAAGCGGATCGTCAACGAGACCTCGTGCGGGCTCGTCTTTCGCGACCGTGATCCCGCGGATCTGGCGGCGCGCGTGATGGATCTTGTAGATGTGAGGACCAGACAGCGCATGGGTGTCGCTGGGCGTGAGGCGGTCTTGGAGCGTTACAACTGGGGTCGTGACGGGATGCGTCTCGTACAGCACCTCGAGAACGTGCATGATCGCGCGGCAGGCACGGTCGCTCGCGTCAGCGCGCCGGCACTCCCGCTGGCCCCGGAAGCGCTGGGTAGCCTCCTCGCCAATCTTGACGTCGATACCACCGCCAGGGGGAACTGAGAAATAGTCCCATCTGCTCCACCGGTGTTACACCTGCGAATGGCAGCCGTGGCACTCGCAATTCCATGAGCTCATTCGCAGCACAGCCAACGCGATCCATCGTGACACCGTATCTCATCCCCGCCTCGCATGCCGCGCGGATCGTACTTTGGTCATACAGCCCGAACGGATAGGCAATGACGGGAAGCACTCGCTCGGTCTCGGAGCGCAAACGCGTGTAACTGTCCCTAATCTCCCGCCGCTGCTCCTCGCGCGACAGCAGGGGAAGCACGGGATGGCTGACAGTGTGCGGTGCGCATGTCGCACCTTCCCACTGAAGCCATTGCCGTAGCGCTCGCCAATCCATCGGGAGGAGCGTCGGTGGGAGCGGTGCGTCGACATTTGCCGACCCGAGGGCATGCCGAACCTGCGCGGACGGGCGGCCCACTTCGCGCCGCATGATGTGCGCGCGCACAAACTCGACCTCGCGGCCACGCGGGATGGCGCCCCCGCAGATCTGCCCGGCCCAGCTAGCCAGACGGTCCACGGAGAGCGTTCCGGCGGCACGCTCGATCGAATCCCACCAGAATGGCATCCCCGTGCCGATGCTGTCCGTTGGCACGAAGACGGTCGCAGGGACTCGCAGGCGCTTCAGTATGGGCAGGGCGAGCTCCAGCCCCGCATAGGCATCATCGAACGTCGCCGCGATGCACCGCTCTACCGAGCGCTTCGCACGGAGTCGTGAAAGCATCTCCGAAAGCGAGATGAACTGATAGCGGAGTGCCAACAGCTCTTCGAGCTGCGCGCTCAGGCGTGAAGCGTTCAGATGGAGAAGACCTGGCCTCTCCGAATCTCCGACGATCCCGTGGTAGGCGAGTATGCCGCCGCGCCGAGATGCCGCCGCGAGCCAGCGATTCACGAACGGCGAGGCAGCGATGGCCCGGGCTATCCTGATCATATCGTCTGCTCTATCAGTGCCTCGTTCTGGTTCGTATCGGCACCCGCCTCAAGGGGCACGAAATAGCGAAGCTTCCCCGACGTAGCAAACGGAATCTCTCCGACCACCCGCATCTCAATGCGCATCACGGGACCCAGGGCACGCCCGAGGCGTCGCCGGAAGAGTGCCGGTGTCTTCTCTAAATCGAATCCTGGGCCGGGGAGGAGCTGGATATCGAGGTGATCAATGGCGACTTGGCGCGCGCGGAACCGAAGCACCTCCGACGGAACGTTGTAAGCAAGAATGGCGTCGTAGACAAGACCGCGATCAGGGGTCACGATAAAGCGATCCAGCCGGCCGACTTCCACATCCAGCGCCTCCAGGCTGCGGCCACAGCGACAGACCGCGCCCGCCGCGCGCCGAGCGCGGTCGTGGAGTCGATAGCGCGTGAGCGGCAGCACCTTCCCGAACAGATCCGTCACCACCAACTCTCCCGGCTGCCCGGTGCCTGCCGGGCGCCCATCCGGCGTCACGATTTCAGCGTATGCAGCAACCGGGGTCAGGTGCATTACGCCAGACTCGCACTCCATTCCTATGATGCCGCTCTCCGTGCAGCCATACTCGTTCACCACCGAGCAGCCGAAGAACTCTGCGAGGCGGTGACGAACGTCAGGGGCAAGCAGCTCACCAGTACTGATCACCGCACGGAGCTTTAACTCACGGCCATCGAGTCCAGCAGCAGCGCACTGTTGGACGAACTCTGAAATGAGCGTCGGATAACCATACGCGTGAGTCGGTCGAAAGCGCCGTAGCTCATGGAAGTAGCGCACGCAGCGCTCTGGAGCAATCTCGAACGCGCTCAGTCGACGCCTGTGCAGTACTCCATCGAGGATGCGACGACGCTGGCGTAAGCGTGATGTGGTGGGCGCCCCCCAGAAGCGCGCCTGCGGATCGCCGGGTCGGATCCCATGCCAGGCGTACAGTGCCCACATGGTCGCATCCATCCAGGCGGACATCTCGGCGTCCTTCAGGAACGCGAATGGGGTCCCCGTCGAGCCACTGGTGTGGCGCGCTTCGACGCGGCGCGCCAGCTTCGCAGAACGCAATCGTGCAATCTCCGCGACCAGCGTGGAACGCTCGATTAGCGGCTGCCGCGCAAGCCACGCCAGGTCTGCCATGGGGCCGTGGACCTCGCGTAAGCGGGCGGCGAGGTGAGCGCGCAGGACATCCGGGGACGCATCAAGCAAATGTGCGGCGCGTCGCACCATCTCCGGCGACACGCCGTGGCGCAGCCGCTGGAGTCCAAAGTAGGCGGAGCGGAACAGGTACGTGGACATTGGTGATGCGGGAGAGGCGCCGACGTCGAAAGGCGCCGGCGGACGCGGCGAGCATGCGCGCGGCACCGGGGCACCGGGCAGCATCATGTGCCAGTTCCGGACCAGCGCAGGTCTCATGCGAGGTCGTGCCGTCCTCGGAACTGTTTCCACTCCCTTACGCGAGAACTCGACCTCGAGGCTCAGCAGGTGTTCTCAGCGCTGTCGCGTGTGCGCGCAGGTGTGGCGGCTACGCAACAGGTGGGCGCCGCATCGGACATCGAGTGATTTCGTAGCCTGCGCTCGGTTTTTTACTGAGTTCGGGTGTTGCTTCACAAGCAAAGATCTTGACGTGTCTTGTACTCCGGCACCGGCCAGTGATTTCAACGCCACATCACGACGCTGTCGTAGTACTCGGTCTGGTTCACGCTGGAGCCGCCGTTGAACGTGCCGGCCAGAATCACGTCGTTCGTCTCGGCCGCATACGTCCCTAGGTGCTGCCGGTCCACCACCAGATATCCGTCCACCCACACCCGCAACGCGCCGTCCAGCGCTCCATCGCGCGTCTCCGGCAGCCGCATGATCGTGTACCGGTGCCACTGGCCATTCGTGAGGTATGCCAGGTACGCATCCTCATCCGCCAGCCCCGCCGGC
>DATEPN010000097.1:0-9164 GCA_035273225.1 Acidobacteriaceae bacterium
GCAGTCGCTCGGCATGCTGCTGGACAAGTGGCAGATCGGGCCGCTGCGCGCGATGAATATCGCTGCCTTCATGGTGGTCTTCTACTGGATGCGTAAGTACGTGCGCATGGTCGTAGCGCGCGAGCCGTTCCTCACCCTGGGTAAGGCGTCGCTGCAGGTCTTCTGCGCGCATCTGTTCTTCGTGTTTGCGGGGCTGGCGCTGTTGTACGGCGAGATGGAGCAGCTGACCGGGGTCACCGCAGTTGTCCTGCTGGCAGTCACCTTTGTTTGTCTGTTCCTGGTGGCTGCGAATGAGGTGCGGAAGAATCGCGCGCGGAAATCGGGGGCGGGAACCGGTGCGCCAGGCGCGCCTGCGCTGCCTCACGCCACGGCCCGTCTTGGGCCGGCCGATCCATTGCGGCAGGAAGCTCCCGAACCTGTGCGCGAGATCGCCTAGTCCGTCAAGCTAGACAGCTACTGTGAAGCTCTCTTCGGTGCGCGTGACGGCGCGGTAGAGTGTGTCGCGCTCGACCGGAACGCGTCCGGCAGCGGTGATGAGCCGCATCAGCTCTTCGCGGCGCATGCCCTGGGGTGTCGTTGCGCCGGCGTCATGGTAGATCTTCTCCTCGATCACCGTGCCGTCGATATCGTCGGCGCCGAAACGCAGGGAGATCTGCGCGATCTTCGGGGTCATCATCTGCCAGTACGCCTTGATGTGCGGGAAGTTGTCGAGCAGCAGTCGGCTGACGGCGATCTGGCGGATGTCGGTGAGACCGGTGGTGCGCGGCAGATGGTCGAGCGGCGTGTTGTCGGGATGGAAGGCGAGCGGGATAAATGTCTGGAATCCGCCGGTTTCGTCCTGCAGGGCGCGCAGTTTCAGCAGATGATCGACGCGGTCTTCGTCGTTCTCGATGTGCCCGTAGAGCATGGTCGCGTTCGATTTCAGTCCGAGCCGATGGGCGGCTTTCGCGGTCTCCAGCCATTCACTGCCGTCGATCTTGTGATCGCAGATGATGTGCCGCACACGGTCGGCGAAAATTTCGGCCCCGCCGCCGGGGAGGGAATCGACGCCGGCCTGCTTCATGCGCTCGAGCGTCTGCGGAATGGTGAGCTTTGCGCGCTTCGCGAGGTAGGCGACTTCGACCATCGTGAAGGCCTTGATGTGCACCTGGGGAAAGCGCTGCTTGAGCCCGCTCACGAGGTCGAGGAAGTATTCGAAGGGCAGGTCGGGATGGAGTCCGCCGACGATGTGGAATTCGGTGACGGCTTCGCTGTAGCCGGACGCAGCCGCTTCCCATGCCTGCTCCAGCGCCATGGTGTACGCGCCGTCCGCGCCCTTGCTGCGGCCGAAGGCGCAGAGGCGACAGGCGGCTACGCACACGTTCGTCGGATTGATGTGGCGGTTGACGTTGAAGTACGTCACGTCGCCATGCATCCGCTCGCGCACGCTGTTGGCGAGCCAGCCGACGGCGAGAATGTCTCCGGAGCCGTAGAGGGCGAGACCATCGTCGAAGCTGAGCCGTTCTCCGGCGATCACTTTGTCGGCAATCGGAAGAAGACGCGGGTCGTCGGTCTGAAAGGGATGCGGAGTCATCACTCTTCATGATAATGCAGGTACTTTGGCGGCCGTTTGGGTGACCGGCAGGGCCAGCGGGCGGTGATACCATGCATCCAGGTTCTCTCATCTCAAGAAGACAGAAATACTTCCGGATTCCCCTTGCGCCTTCGAACACCATGGTTTGCCCTGTTGCTTGCCGTTGGCGTGCTGACTTTCGGCCGGGCGGCACAGAACCAGAAGCCGGTTACATTTCCGACGATCACCTCCTACGCGCTGGACAAGCAGAAGATCACCCTGCCGGGCGAGATGGAGGGGGAGATTGATTTGCTGATCATCTCCTTCGAGCCGGAGCAGCAGAATGACGTGAACAGCTGGCTTCCGGTGGCGCAGGCAATCCAGCACACGAATTTCAGATTTCGCTACTACGAGCTGCCGGTGAACGGGAAAGAGAACTTCGTTTTCCGCTGGTGGGAGACCTCGTCGATGCGCAGCGATGAGACCGATCCGGTGATGTGGCACTGGATCGTGCCGCTGTTCGTCGATCGCCAGCAATTCCGGAAACAGCTCGACATCCCGAATGCGAAGCAGGTGGTGGCGCTGCTCGTGGATCGGCAGGGGCACGTGCTGTGGCGTGCCTCGGGTGTGCTGACGCAGGACAAGCGGACCAGCTTGCTGGCTGCGGCCGCAGCGCAGCACTAGCTCGCATCCCCTCGAAAATTGGCTATGGCGCGGCGCGGCGGTGTGGCTGGTATACTCCGCGCACTCATTTTTTCGAGGAGAGATCAGCCATGAAGAGACTGGCCGTGTTGCTGCTGGCGGCGTTGCCGCTGGCTGCGGGAGCGCAGAATCAGCCGAAGGACCCGACAACACTGCGGGGCGTTTTGCTGGATGAGCTACGCAGCACGCATAACAAGGCGGAGTGGTTTGTGCCGGTGAATACTGCCGTCTCCGGATTGACCGCGGAGCAGGCGGCGTGGAGTCCGGGGCAGGGAAATCATTCGGTGGGACAGCTGGCCTATCACCTGTGGTTCTGGGACGAGCAGAGCCTGCTGAAGTTTAAGGGCGAGAAGGCGATGCCGTTCAGCGGCAACAACGATGACACCTTCAACAACTTCAACCCGGCGCAGTGGGACGAGCTGGTGAAGAAGCTCGATGCAACGATGACGGAATGGGAGAAGGCGGTCGAGTCGGCGGACGACGCGAAGCTCGCGGCGAACGCGGCGACGATCACGCGCATTTCGACGCACAACGCGTATCACATTGGGGAGATTCTGTACGTGCGGAAGCTGCACGGGATGTGGGATCCGAACAAGGGCGTGAAGTGAAGCGGGCCGTCAGTTGTCAGTTCTCAGTGATCAGTTGTCAGTGAGCAGTTCTCAGGGTCAGGGCCGGATTTCGACTGGAGTTCCAACCGGAACGTAGTCCCAGATCTCGTCGATCTCTGGATTCGTGACGGCGATGCAGCCGGTGGTCCAGTCGATGATGCGCTGCGACGATCCCAGCCAGGCGTAATTCTTCGGTACGCCATGAATCTCAATGTCGCCCCCCGGATTGACGCCGAGTTTGCGAGCGCGTTCGCGATCTGCAGCGTTTGGATACGACAGGTGCAGCGCGCGGTGAAAGAGACTGTGCGCGTTCTTCGCGTTCACGTAGTACACGCCTTCGGGAGTCTTTTTATCTCCGGCCTGAACCTTGGGACCGTTTGGATCGCCGAGGGAGACTCTATAGGTCTTCAGCACAGTGCCACGACTGAGCAGTTCCATCTTGTGCGCGGATTTAAGGATGAGGATACGGTCGGCGGTGGGATGCGGTGGCTGCGCGTATGCGAGCGTCGCAAACAACAACATCAAAAGGAGCCGAAGGCCGGATCGCTTCACGGATGCATGATAGCGGAACGCTCAGCCGCAAAAGGTCGGCCCTCAGGGGCTAAAGCCCCTGATTTTTGCGACTTCTACGGCACGGCCGAAGCCGTGCCCCTTCAAAGCTCCATTCTCAGAGCTATGAAGTGGTGCCCTGACACAAAGCGGGCGCTGCCGCGCTATCCCATGTCTCCAAAACCGGGAGACATGGGGCACCCGGATTTGTGGCTTGTTCGGATTCCGTCTTTCGCCACCCTCCCGCGAACAGCACGCGGGAAGGATGGGGCACCCGCAGGCCCACTCAAGCCAACTTCGGGCTTGAATGGGGCACCCGGGCGCGTAAGAAAGGGCAGGTCCGGAGACCTGCCCTCAGGGGCTGAAGCCCGAATTCAAATTGCCATCTTGCGGCACGACTGAAGTCGTGCCCTGATACAACGTGCTATTTCGCGCCGACGGCGACCTGTTCTTTCAGCCCGGCTTGTTCGCGGAGAGCTTCGGCTTTGTCGGTTGCTTCCCAGGTGAACTCGGCTTCGTTGATGCGTCCGAAGTGACCGTAGGCGGCCGTTTTGCGGTAGATGGGACGGCGCAGCTGCAGGTGCTCGATGATGCCCTTCGGGGTGAGCGCGAAGTTTTTGCGGACGAGGGAGACGAGCTTTGTCTCGTCCAGCTTGCCGGTGCCGAAGGTGTCGACGAGTACGCTGACGGGATCAGCGACGCCAATCGCGTAGGCGAGTTGCACTTCGCAGCGGTCCGCGAGCCCGGCGGCCACGATGTTCTTGGCAATGTAGCGGGCGAGGTAGGCTGCGGAGCGATCCACCTTCGTCGGGTCCTTGCCGGAGAAGGCGCCGCCGCCGTGACGGCCCATGCCGCCGTAGGTGTCGACGATGATCTTGCGGCCGGTGAGTCCGGTGTCGCCCATGGGTCCGCCAATGACGAAGCGGCCGGTGGGATTGATGTGGTACTTGGTGTTCTCGTCGAGCAGGTTGGCAGGCAGGGTGGCCTGGATCACGTGCTTGAGGATCTCGGCGCGCAGTTCTTCGGTGGTGATGGTCTCGGCGTGCTGCGTGGAGATGACGACGGCGTCGATGCGGACCGGCTTGTGGTTGGCGTCGTACTCGACGGTCACCTGGCTCTTGCCGTCGGGGCGCAGCCAGGGAAGGCGGCCGTTCTTGCGGACTTCGGAGAGGCGGCGGGTGAGCTTGTGGGCCAGGGAGATGGCGGTCGGCATCAGCTCGGGCGTCTCATTGCTGGCGTAGCCGAACATCATGCCCTGATCGCCGGCGCCGCCGGTGTCCACACCCATGGCGATATCGCCGGACTGCTTGTTGATCGAAGAGATCACGGCGCAGGTGTTGGAGTCGAAGCCGTAGGTGGCGTTGTCGTAGCCGATGGAGGCCACCACTCCGCGAACCAGCGACTGGAAGTCGACGTAGGCGCTGGTGGTGATTTCGCCGGCGATGACGACCAGGCCAGTCGCGGTGAGAGTCTCGCAGGCGACGCGGGAGTACGGGTCCTGCTCAAGGCAGGCGTCGAGGATGGCGTCGGAGACCTGGTCGGCAATCTTATCGGGATGGCCTTCCGTAACGGATTCCGAGGTGAACAGGAACCTTTCTGAAGCGGACAAAGGAGACTCCTTGGAAGAGGTGCGGATCAGGCTGACCGTCTGGTGGCGAAATCCGGCAGGAAACGTAGCTTTATGGTACCAGGGCGGGAGAGGTTCGACAAAGGGTTCCAGTGAAAGGGCGAGAACCGGCAGGGAACAGGGAATTGGGGACAGGGAACAGAATGCCGGGCGACCCGCTCAGGGTACACGGCTTTGTGAGCAGTCATCAGGATTCGCACGCCAGCAGTTCAGTGCTGGGGTGGGGATTTGGGCGCGGTTGCCGGAGCGTTTGGCTGCTGCGCGGCCGGAGCCTGGTTCGGTTGCTGTTTTTCGGCGTCGCCGTTGTGGGTGATGTCCTGTCCATTAAATATGACGCGTACGTCGGTACGGTACTGGCGGTAGTTGGAGTACTTCACCACCTCACGCATGTGGGCGTTCTGGCTGAGGTAGCCGTGGCCGCCCTGGAAGTGGAGTACGGCTTCGCCCACGGTGTAGACGGGGAACCAGTACTTGCCGTCGACCATCTGGCGGTAGGTGATGAAGGGCAGGGTGAGGTCTTCGTGGCCGGGGCGGAGGTCATCGGGGACGTTCTTGCCGTTGGTGACGACGATCTGGTGCTCCTTCTGGTCGACCCAGATGCGGCCCTGGAAGTAGCGCTTGTTCTTCTGGATCGCTTTGGGCTTCACGTCGAAGACCCAGGCATCAATGTCGTCTACTTTTTCCTGCCCGAGGTAGGTGAAGTCGTACTGCGGAGCGTCCTCGGCGGTGAGGACGAAAGGGAGGCGCTCTTCGATGTCGGAGTAGTCCTTCTCGGACATCATGATGTCTTTCAGGGTGCTCTCGGGGGCCTCGGTAACGCGCTCTTTGCGCTGGCCGGTGGGCGAGTAGTAGATGTCGACTACCTGGTAGTACTGTCCGTTCGGGTGTCCGTCTTCATCCAGGGTCTGGACTTTCACCGCGCGGGTCCAGGTGTAGTTGTTGAGGGCAGCGTTGAACAGGGATTCCTTCGCGGTGAACTCTTTGATGATCTGCTCGACGGGAACCGTGGGCTGGACCTGCTGCAGCGGACCGAAGCCGGAGTCGAGGGGCATGGACGAAGCAGAGGCCTGGCCGAACAGCGAAGGAGAGCAGGAGAGCAGCGCGGCGGCGGCGAGAGCGAGGCGGGGGGCGAAGCGGGAATGGGCGAAAGACACGGTGCGGCTCCTGTGCTCTCAAGGATAGACGCAAACCGGGCGGGGATGGCTAGCGGGGACAAAGAGGCCTCTAAGTTGTTGTGGGCGAGTGCTGCAGGACCGCGTACACTTGCGAGGTAAGTTGCTGTCTCGCCGGGCTCAGAGATGACCGTGGACCTATATCAGACACCAGCGCTGCTGCTGCTGGCCGCAGCGGTGGCGATTTTTGTTGGATTATGGCTCCAGGGCACGTCGCTGGCCGCTCACGGCGCGCCACCGGGGGTGGCCCCGGGCGCACGCAGACGGCAGTTATTGTGGCTGGTGGGATGGCTGCTGGCGATCGAACGCCTCGTGCTGCAGTCGCCGGGCTGGACCAATCCGGGGTGGCATCGGGCGATTTCCTTCTCGTCGATGTTGCTGGCCCCGTTGATGTTCCTGGCCTCGCTGGCGCCGCAATACATTCTGCGCAAGCCGCGTATCCCATTTGTAGTGGCGTTCGGGCTGCCGCTCATCGTGTATTGCTCCCTGGTCGGGGTGAACCCATCGCCGGGAGCGGTGGGCCGTGTGGTGTTGCTGGCCTGCGTGGCGGCGGGGATCGCCGTGACCACGCTATGGGCTTTGGACGAGGTTCTGCTGCCCACCTGGGTGAGCCTGAGCATTGTGGCTCTGGTGGGTGCGGCAGCAGGTTGGCAGACGGTTTTGGCGCATTACGGGCAAGTGATCGGGCTGACGCAGAGCGGCGTACTCGTGATGACGGCGCTGCTGTTCGTGTCGGCTTTTCGGCGGCTGAGCGGCGGCCTTCTGTTCACGGTGGGGGGGCTGATGCTCTGGGCGCTGCCTCCGCTGGTGCAGCCGCTGCTGCACGATGGGGCGATGCCCGTCGGTTTTGGACGGGCCGTGAATCTCGCGAAGGTGATCGCCGCGGTCGGCATGATTGTGCTGGTGCTGGAGGAGGAGATCGCCGCCAATCTTGCGGCAAGGCAGCGAGACCGGCGTACCCGTCAGGAGATGGAGAGATACACCGCGCTGTACGTGATGGATAACAGCTTCGATGAGGAGGCCACAGCGTACGACGATGTTTGCGAGGCGATCGCGGACGTGAGCCGGTTTTCGCAGGCGCTGATCTTCCTGCAGTCGGCGGAAGGCAAGTTCATGCTGGCGGGCAGGGCGGGGATCGGGAGGTCGCTGGAAGTGGCGCTGGAGGCTCTGGGCCGGCGGACCACCGCCACGATGGTGGAGCGGGTGGCGCAGGGCGAACAGTGCACGCCGGTTGCCGGCAGCATGCGGCTGATGGAGCTTGCTGCGCTCATGGAGCCCGGCGACGATCTGGAACACATGAAGTTCCAGAGGGCGTATGTCATGGGGATTCGGACGCCGAAGGGAAAACTACAGGGCGTGCTGATGGCCTCGGGCCTGCGCGACCCGGAGACCCCGCTCACCATTGAAGACGTGCTGCCGCTGGAGCTGCTGGTGGCGAGGATTGGGGCGGCACGCCAGCACGCGGAGATGGCGCAGCGCGTCACCCAGGCGGAGCGGCTCGCCGGACTGGGACAACTGGCCGGCGGCGTTGCCCACGAGCTGAACAATCCGCTGCAGGCAGTGACGGGTTTTGCGGAATTGCTGGTCGACGGTGAAGAGACGGGCGCGCGACGTCATGCTGAGGTGATCTTGTCGGAGGCGCGGCGGATGAAGCAGATCATCGACAGTCTGCTGCGGTTCCGAAGCGCGTCGGTTGCGGAGCGGTTGCCGGTTTCAATCGGAGATTTGGTGAGTGAGACGGCCCGGCTGGTTCAGCCGGAACTGCAGTCCGCGCATATCGAGTTAGGGATGAAGGTGCCGCCGGAGGTGCCGGCAATTCGCGCCGATGCAGAGCAGATGCGCCAGGTGTTTGTCCAGGTGGTGAGGAGTGCGGCGGAGGCGGTGGCGCGAGTGCCCGCGGAAGACGGGCGGCACATCAGCATCGAAGTCGAGCACCTGCCAAGGGCGGTTCACGTCGTGGTTTCTCACAATGGGCCAGGATTCACGTCGCCCGCTCGGGCGTTCGATCCGTTTTTCAAGCCGCTGAGCCCGAGAGAGGGCGGGGACGCGTGGTCGCAGGCGGACGATAGCCTGAAGGGCTCCGGACAAGGGCTGGGACTGAGCGTCTGCTACGCCATTGTGCGCGAGCATGGAGGAGCGATTTCCGCGGTGAATCTGCACCCAGGCGGGGCGGCGGTGGTGATCGAACTTCCGCTCGACGCGGAGAAAACGGCCGAAAAGCGCGGCGGCAGAGATGATTCCGGGCGGCATCCCGCGATAGTTGCAGACGGCGGGCAAACGGCTGCGCGATAGCATAGTGCTACCAATCGAGCAGACGTAAGGGTGGGTTCAGCGATGCGGGGATTCGTGTGGGCAACGGCGGTGCTGGCGCTCGCAGCAGCTGCGGCGCCGGCGCAGAATGCAGTGGGTACAAACGAGCAGAGCACGCGCCGTCCAATGACCTTTGAAGACATGATGCGAATGCGGCGCCTCGGAGATATCGATGTGTCCCGCGACGGCAAGTGGGTCCTCTTCTCAGTGATGGACGTGGATCTGGAGAAGAACACGCGTACGCCGCATGTCTGGATCGTGCCTGTGAATGGCAGCGAGAGCGCAGGACAGGAGCGGCCGCTGACGAGTTCGCAGGCGGGCGAGAGCCGTGGACGGTTTTCGCCGGATGGGAAGCAGATTTTGTTTCTGAGCGCACGCCGCGGAACACAGCAGATTTGGCTGGCGGATTTTAACGACGCGGACGGGACCATCGGCGAACCGCATGAGCTGACGCACATCAGCACCGAGGCGGATGGCGCTACGTGGGCGCCGGATGGCAAGCACATCCTGTTTCAGTCGGAGGTGTATCCGGAGTGCAGCGCGAACCGCGAGGGCGCGGCGGTGTCCGGCGAGGACGAAGATGCGTGCGACCGGCGGCGGGATTCGGACGAGAGGCAGTCGAAGGTGAAGGCGAAGATCTTCAC
>DATEPN010000098.1:0-3370 GCA_035273225.1 Acidobacteriaceae bacterium
GCAGCTGGCGGGTTCGTATCGTGGAAAGCCGGTTGTCTTTCCCAGGGGCAGCGCGCCGCCCGCTCCGACAGACCGCACGCTGGACGGAACGTGGCAGTGGTTGCTGGCCTGGATGGAGTGGAAGCCGGTCCGGTCGTGAGAGCCTTGCTGTCAGCCGGTGCGTGGGGTAGTGTCCAACTATGTTCGTCCGCAAACTGCGCATTGCGCGTATCACCAAAGCGGGAGAGGCAATTCCCTGCACGATCGCCTGGATCGACAACTTCGCGATGCGCAATTTCACCAACGACGCGGTATTTGACGACACGCTGCCTGTCGGGGACGGGCTGCTCGAGGCCGGGCTCCGTGTGCCGCTGGACCGGCTGCGGCCGGCGATGGAAGATTGGTTCCGCCGCAAAGGGTATCTGGCGACGGACGACAGGCTGCGCATCGAGGAGATATCGGACTGACCGGATTCGGGTTGCGGTCGGGGCTGCTCGCGCAATATGCGGTTCGCAACGCGGCCTCTGTGGCCGCGCATCCTAAGAACAGGGCGCCATATTTGCGTGTATCGGCTTGCAAATCTCATGCAGGTCAGGCGCCAGAGTATTCAAAAATCTCACCAAGGGAGCAACCCGATGAAAGTTGAGAATCTCCGAGAGCTTCTGGTCGACGAGCTGCGCGACCTGTACTCCGCCGAAAACCAGCTCACGAAAGCTTTGCCGAAGGTCGCGAAGCACTGTTCCGACAGCAAGCTGAAACAGGCTGTCGAACATCACCTGAAGGAAACTGAAAACCACGTCGCACGTCTGGAGAAAGCGTTTGAGCGTCTGAACAAAAGCCCGAAGGGCAAGACCTGTGAAGGCATGAAGGGGCTAATCACCGAGGCTGACGAGCGCATGAAGGAAGGCGGCGATCCGCAGACGCTCGATGCCGGCATCATTGCCGACGCGCAGCGCGTGGAACATTATGAGATTTCCGCCTACGGTACGGCCCGCACCTTTGCCAGCCTGCTGGGCGAGAACGAAGTCGTCCGGCTGCTGGAGCAAACGCTGAAGGAAGAAAAGGCTGCCGACGCGAAGCTGAACGAATGCGCCGAGAGCATCAACATCGAAGCAAAAGAAGCTGCCTGATCCGGCTGAGCAGCCGAAGGACCCAGGGACGCCAGTTCTCGCTGGCGTCCTTTTTTGTCGGCTAGGCCGGATCGTAGTTCAGGTTCGGCCCGAGCCAACGTTCTGCTTCGGCCATGCTGATGCCCTTGCGCCGGGCGTAATCCTCGATCTGATCGCGGTCGATCTTGCCAACGCTGAAGTAGCGCGATTCCGGATGCGCGAAGTACAGGCCGCTGACACTGGAGCCCGGCAGCATGGCGAAGGATTCCGTGAGCTGGATGCCGGTCTGGCACTCCACATTCAGCAGTTGCCATATCGTGCCCTTCTCCGTGTGGTCGGGGCATGCTGGATATCCAGGCGCAGGACGAATGCCGCGGTATTTTTCGTGGATCAGGTCATCGGGCGTCAGTTGTTCTGAGCAGCCGTAGCCCCACTCGTCGCGGACGCGCTTATGCAGGCATTCGGCGAAGGCTTCGGCCAGGCGGTCGGCCAGAGCTTCGGCCATGATGGCGTTGTAATCGTCGTGCTCGGCGCGGAAGCGATCCCGCAATTCGTGCAGGCCGACGCCGCTGGTCACAGCGAAGGCGCCGATGTGATCCGGCAAGCCGGTCTCCTTCGGCGCAATGAAGTCCGCCAGCGAGCGGCATGGTTCGCTGCCCTCGCGGTTCGCCTGCTGGCGCAGGAAGTGGAAGCGGTGCGCGGGGTTCGCGCGCGCGCCGTCCGTGTACAGGTCGATGTCATCACCGACCGCGTTCGCGGGGAACAGGCCGTAGACCGCCCGCGCGGTGAGCAAGCTCTCCCCGATGATGTGGTCGAGGAGTTGATTGGCATCCGCAAACAGTTGGCGGGCCTCCGGCCCTTTCTGCGCATCGTCGAAAATGCGCGGATACACGCCTTTCAGTTCCCATGCGTGGAAGAGCGGGCTCCAGTCGATGTAGTCGCGCAGGGTCGCCAACGGAAAGTCCTTCAGCACGCGCACGCCGGTAAAGGTGGGCGTGGGGATATCCTCGGCCCTCCACGTGATCGGCGTGCGGCGGCTCCGCGCCTCGGCGAGCGAAACCGTCTGCTGGCGGGGCGCTGCGTGGGACTTGCGAACCGCGTCGTACTCGGCGCGCAACTTCGTCACGAACTCCGGTTTGTTCTCGTCGCTGAGCAGACTGCTGGCCACGGGCACCGCCCGGCTGGCGTCGACGACGTGCACCACGGGCTGGCTGTAATGTGGAGCAATTTTGATCGCGGTATGCGCGCGGCTGGTGGTTGCTCCGCCGATGAGCAGCGGCAGCTCGAACTGCTGGCGCTCCATCTCCCGCGCGACGTGCACCATCTCGTCGAGCGACGGCGTGATAAGGCCGCTGAGGCCGATGATGTCGGCCTTTTCGGCGCGCGCCCGTTCCAGGATCTTTTCCGCCGGGACCATCACGCCCATGTCGATGATCTCGTAGTTATTGCAGGCCAGCACCACGCCGACGATGTTCTTGCCGATGTCGTGCACGTCGCCGCGGACGGTGGCGAGCACGATCTTGCCCTGAGTGCGAACCTCCTGCCCGGCCGCGACCATCGCGGCCTTCTCGGCTTCCATGAAGGGCGTGAGCCAGGCGACGGCTTTCTTCATCACGCGCGCCGATTTCACCACCTGCGGCAGGAACATTTTGCCTGCGCCAAACAGGTCGCCGACCACGCTCATGCCGTCCATGAGCGGACCCTCGATGACTGCTAGTGGACGGCCAAGCTTCACGCGCGCCTCTTCGGTGTCGGCATCGATGTGGGTGTCGATGCCCTTGACGAGCGCATGTGTCAGGCGCTCTTCGACCGTGCGGCTGCGCCATTCTTCGGCTTCCTTCTGCGTCGCGGCAGCGCCGCCGGTTGCAGCTTTCAGTGATTCGCCGAACTGCACCAGGCGCTCGGTTGCATCGAGGCGGCGATTGAGCAGGACGTCCTCGACGAGCGTCTTCAGCTCCGGCTCGATTTCTTCATAGACCTCGAGCATGCCGGCGTTGACGATGGCCATGTCGAGGCCTGCGGCGATGGCGTGGTACAAAAACGCCGCGTGCATGGCTTCTCGCACGGGATTGTTGCCGCGGAAGCTGAACGAAATGTTCGAGACGCCGCCGCTCACCTTGGCATGCGGCAGGTTGGCCTTGATCCAGCGCGTTGCGTTGATGAAATCGACGGCGTAGTTGTTGTGCTCCTCCATGCCGGTGGCAACGGTGAGGATGTTCGGGTCGAAGATGATGTCTTCCGGCGGGAAGCCCACGTCGTCGACGAGAATGCGGTAGGCGCGC
>DATEPN010000099.1:0-2563 GCA_035273225.1 Acidobacteriaceae bacterium
ACGCGGCGGAAGATGCCGGGGCACTTGCCGCCGTGGTCAGGATCGGCACTGGCCAGCATGGGGCCGAGTTCCTGCTGAATCACGAGCCAGGCAGTGTCGATGGTTTCTTCAGAGAAGTACGGGTGCTCGCCTGCGACACACTCGCCCCAGCCGACGAGGCCTTCGCCACGTAATTCCACGAGCAGGATGCGGCGCTCGGTGGTGGTCCCAAAACTAGTTTGGAAAGGCTGAACGAGGGGAAGACGTATTTCGCGAAGGAAGACAGCGTCAATTCTCATAAGAATTCCGGTCCGGCGTGCTGCAGGGCTGCGAGTTCAAAGATGCCGCTGCCATCAGGATCAACACGGAACCCAACGACAGCGAGGCCGCGCGTGAAGGCATCGAGGAAGCGCTGGCGGTTTTCGAGTTGCACAGCCTGTGCTTTGGAGACACTGCTGGCCTTCCATTCACTGACGGAGTGCGGCACTGTGATGGTCTCCTGAATTTCCGGCGGCGAGTACGAGGAGCCCTCGAGGATGGCTTTCACTCGCCCCGACTCCATCCACCATTCGGCGTGGAGCCGGTCTGTGGGAAGGCCAGCCTGCAGACGAGATGAGGATACACCATAGAAATCGGGCGTATAGGAACGGACAATCACGCCGAGCTTGCGGATATTGAGGAAGGCGTTTTTGATCTCGAGCGGATCGAAGGTCCATTCCATGAGTGAGATGCTGCGGCTGATGGCCTCGCGTCGCTGGTAAAGCTTGAGCGCGCGGCCGATGCCGCTGTTGCGCCACGCAGGAAGGACGGCCAGCATGTGCGAGTGCAGATATGGTTTAGGGGATTCCTGCGGCTGCTTTCCAGGTTTGAGACCAGGCAAAGACATGGCGAAGCCAATCATGCGATTTTCGTGATCGAAGGCGCCGATGGCCTGCCCGCCGATGCGCTGCGCGACTGTAAAGAGGCGGCGCGGGATGATGTCGCCGCCGGCGTAACCCCAGGTTTCTACCTGCAGGCGGACGCAGGCGTCGAGTTCTTCGAGGCCCTCGCACATACGCAGCGTGAGGTTTTTGCCGTCGCGGGTGTGAAGGGTTTCCGGGATCAAGGCTGCGGACCTTTCTCAGCGGATTTACTGCGAGCCCACAACTCTTCCAGTTCCTCGGGACCGAGTTCTTCGAGCGGACGCGCGCTGGCGGCCTCCATGGCGGAGAAGCGGCGGCGGAATTTCGCGTTCGCATCGCGCAGAGTTAGCTCGGCGTCGGCTTTTAGGTGACGAGCGAGGTTCGCGACGGTGAAGAGCAGGTCGCCCATTTCTTCGCCAGCAGCGGAGAGGTCTCCGCGAGCGGTCTCCGCTTCGAGTTCGGCAGTTTCTTCTTTGAGCTTCGCAATGACTCCGCCGATTTCAGGCCAGTCGAAGCCCGCCTTCGCGGCTTTGGATCCGATCTTGCCGGCTTCAGCGAGGGCGGGCATCGCGCGGGAGACGTGGTCGAGGCGCCCAGTTCCGGGCGCGTGTGACTTCTTTTCGAGAGCCTTGATTTGTTCCCAGTTGCGGAGAACTTCGGTCGCGCCGAGGTCTTCCGTATCGAGGCCCTCGGCGCGATTCCCTGCTGCCGCGGAGGCTTCTTCGCCGAAGACGTGTGGGTGACGGCGGATGAGCTTGCGATTGAGATTCGCGATGACGTCGCTGATGGAGAAGTGGCCGGCCTCTTCCGCCATTTCGGCGTAGAAGAGGACCTGCAGCAGGAGATCGCCTAATTCGTCCGCGAGATCGTGCCAGTGCTCGCGCTCAATGGCATCGAGCACCTCGTAGGTCTCCTCAAGGGTGTAATTGCGAATGGTGGAGAAGGTTTGCTCACGATCCCATGGGCATCCGCCGGGCGCGCGCAGACGGGCCATGATCGCGACGGCGTCGGCGAAGAGCTGGCCTGCGCTCGCATCCTGCTGCCGCTGCGGAACTGCAGGAGATGGCTTGGCAGCGTCGTTCTCAGAGGCCATGCTTCCAATTTACAACGGCGGCTGCAGCAGACCGGGTATGCTGGCGTTTGCGCTGTGCGGAGAGGGTTACGACTTGCTTCCTTCCGGCGATGTGCCGTTGGCGTTGATCACGGTATTCGTGGTGCTGCTCGGGCTCGCATTTGGCAGCTTTCTGAACGTGTGCATCTCGCGACTGCCGCAGCACAAGTCTGTCGTGACGCCGCGCTCGCAGTGTCCGCAGTGCGGAACGGCGATTCGGGCGAGCGACAACATTCCCCTGCTGAGCTGGGCGGTGCTGCGCGGGCGGTGCCGCAGTTGCCGGCGGAGGATTGCGTGGCGATATCCGGCGGTGGAATTTGGAACTACGGCGCTGTTTCTGCTGGCTTATTTTCGATTTGGGCTGACGCTGATGGGCATCGGGATGATGGCGCTCACGTTTCTGCTGCTGGGGCTTGCGGCAATGGATGCCGAGACGATGCGGCTGCCGGATGCGTTCACGCTGCCTGGGATTCTGCTGGGGATCGTTTTTGCAGGGCTGATGCCGGCTGTGACGATCCCGGAGCATCTGGCGCATGCGGGATTAGCAGCGCTGGGCGCGATTGTGGCGGGG
>DATEPN010000100.1:0-8308 GCA_035273225.1 Acidobacteriaceae bacterium
AGCGTGCTCTTCATCCGCTGGTGCGGGCGCCGCGATCCGCAGCATCGCAGCGTGCTTTGGATTGCGCTGGCTGGATGCATCGCCGATCGCGCCGCGGCATGGATGCAGCAGGCAGAAATTTTCCATTTGCGTGTGCGCCCCGGCGTGGTGGCTGGCGGTGTCGTCGTCGCGGGCGTGACTCTTTGGGCGCTGCGGCGGGCCTGGTATGCGCGGGTGGTCCGAGGACTCAGGGCGGCTCTTCTGCTGGGCGGGTGTTGCGGCCTCTGGATTCTGCCGCAGCTTGGGTGGATGTCGATGCGCAGGCAGCCGGTGGAGACCGGTGAATTCAGGAAGCCGCTCAGCGGTACGCCTTCGCGGCGCGTTATCTGGATTGTCTTTGACGAGCTTTCGCGGGATCAGGCGTTTGAACACCGGTTTCCGGGACTGGCGCTGCCGGCCTTCGATGTTTTCGCCGCGAACAGCGTTTCGTTTGCCAATGTGCAGCCGGCGGGCTACTACACCGAGCTGGTGATTCCCAGCCTGCTCGCAGGGGACACGATCACCGCCGAGCGAACGGATCTGGATGGCGCGCTGGCGGTGCAAACGAAAGCCAACCCGCGCTGGCACGCATACCCGGGCGCGACTCTGCTCTCCGATGCTGAACGTGCGGGACTCCCGCCAGGCGTCTCGGGGTGGTTTCTCCAGTATTGCCGGTTGTACGCCGCGGAACTGGATGCGTGTTATCGCACGCTCACCTTCCCGCTTCCTGGCGGATATTCGGAGGATCAATCGGCGTGGTGGAATGCAGTGGCTCCGGTGCGCAAGCCTCTTCTCCGGCTGATGGGCGCGCCTGTTCGCACGACCACGCCCGCTGCACTGCACGCCGATGATTTCGACAATGTGCTGCATCATGCGGAGGCGATGATCGCCGATCAACAGCTCGGCTTTCTGCTGCTGCACCTGCCGGTTCCGCACCCGACCGGGTTTTACAACCGCAGGACCGGCGCGATGGCTTATCCCGGCAGCTACATCGATAACCTGGCGCTGGCGGACCGCACGCTGGCGCTGCTGATTGATGACATCGCGCACACGCCGCGGGCGGCAGAAACAACGATCGTGGTTTCGTCTGACCATTCCTGGAGGCTGCCCATGTGGCGCAACGAGCAGGGGTGGACTGCGGAGGACGAACTGGCGTCGCGCGGCGAAGCCATGGATCCGCGGCCGGTGCTGCTGGTGCATTTTCCCGAGGAGCGCGGCGAGGCGCAGGTGACGGATCCGTTTCCGCTCATCCGCATGCACGCGATGCTGCGGGAGCTGATCGATGCCCGCATTGCCGGTCCGGAAGGTTTGCGCAACTGGGTTGACGCAAAGTGAGCGGCATGGCTGCGGTGTCTCCACCGAAAGTTGGAGGCGACGGCGGTTGAAGCTCATGTATAGTCCGGGTACGCAAAACCCCAGGGCGATGAGCGAGCAGAAAACCAAGATCCATCTGATTGAAGATGCCGAAGCCACCGGCGAGGTGGCGGCTGTCTACGACGAGTGGCGGCAGAAGTCAGGACGGCAGAGGATGCCGGGCATTCTGAAATGCTTCAGCCATCGGCCGGACTTTCTGCGCGAGGTGATGAAGTTCAGCGACACGGTCCATTTTTCCGAGGGGCATCTGAGCCGGCGGCACAAAGAGGCGATCGCCAGCTGGGTGTCGTGGCTGAACCGGTGTCCGTATTGACTGGATTCGCATGCTTACTTCCTGCGTGTTCAGGGAGCAGAAGAGAAGACGGTGCAGGCGCTGGCGGCGGGGCGGCTCGATGAGGCGGAGCTGAGTGCGGCGGAACGCGCGCTGCTCGAGTACGTGAAGAAGGTGACGGAGGCGGCGTACCGGACGACTCCGGAGGACGTGCAAAGCTTGCGGGAACATGGCTGGACGGAGCCGCAGATTGCCGAGGCCGTGTACATCACCGCGATGTTTGCGTTCTTCAATCGGGTGGCGGATGCGTTTGGGATTCCGCCGCAGGGGTATCTCGAGGCCAACGCGGTGACGAAGTGAGGATTGGGGATGAAGGCGACGACAAAACGAAGGCTGGTATGGGGCGCGGCCGGTTTGCTCGTTGTGTGGCTCGGCTTTGTGGCGTTTGTGGACTGGGCGATGCATCAGCCGCCGGAGAAGTTCGGGCACGTGATGGCGCGGATGCCAATGCCGGCATATTTCCTGTTTCCTTTCGAGACGATGTGGAACCAGGCGCGGCACGGACAACTGAACGCCGGCGATCAGGCTCCGGATTTCACGGTGAAGACGCTCGAAGGCAGGACGCCGGTTCAGCTGGCTTCGCTGTGGACCGCGCAGCCGGTGGTGCTGGTTTTCGGGAGCTATACCTGACCGCCGTTTCGGCGGGAGGTTCCCGCCCTGAATAAGCTGGCGCAGCAGTATAAGGATAGGGTTGCGTTCTACGCGGTCTATATTCTCGAGGCGCATCCGACGGACGTCTGGGAGATGCAGTCCAATGTGCGCGATAAGGTGCTCTTTGCCAGTCCGAAGAACGAGGCGGAGCGGTATTCGGTGGCGGATTCGTGCGTGCGGCGGCTGGGGATCAAGTTTCCCGCGCTGGTGGATGGCTTCGACAACCGCGTCGAGGCGGCGTACACCGGCTGGCCGGATCGGCTGTACCTGATCGCTCCGGGAGGACGGGTTCTGTACAAGAGCAAGCCCGGACCGTTCGGGTTTCATGCCGAGGAACTGGCGGCTGCGATCCGGCGATCGGTTGGCGGCGTGAACCTGTCAGCGTTGAACGGGGCTGAAGTTCGCTGATGAACGGAGTTCTGGCGACCGGTGCTCGGCACGGTACGTTGTGCCGCCTGCGATAATAGGGACGAGCACGTTTTACTGAAGGGCTCGCGAGCCGACGAGCCAAAAGGTGGCATTTTCTTGTTCAAACGGTTTTTCCTTCCTGGGCTGTTGCTGCTGGTCGCGATCGGCGGATGCAGGGCGCAGAACCCGAATCAGAAGCCCGACCCGGTCGATCCGGCGCTGAACCGCAAAGTTGAAGTCATGATCCGGTCGGAGCTGAGCGTACCTCCGCAGTACGACGTGCAGCTCGGCGCGCGGCAGAAGAGCGACCTCTCCGGTTACGATTTGCTCCCGGTGACCTTCTCGCTGCCAGGGCAGCCGGGGCACACGCAGACGGTTGACTTTCTGCTGTCGAAAGACGGCAACACGCTGGCGCGGCTCTCGAAGTGGGATCTCAGCGTCAATCCGATGATGCTGCTGCCGATGACGGGAAGGCCGGTGCGCGGCGATGCGAAGGCCAAGGTGACCATCGTCAACTTTGATGACCTCGAGTGTCCTTACTGCGCGCGCATGCACGCGACGTTCTTTCCCGAGACGCTGGACCGCTACAAGGGTCTGGTGAAGTTCGTCTATGTGGATTACCCGCTGGTTGAGATTCATCCCTGGGCGATGCATGCCGCCGTGGACGCGAACTGCCTGGCGGACGAGAGCGACACGGCGTACTGGAACTACGTGGACTACCTGCACTCGCATGGCGGCGACGTGAGCGGGCCGGACAACGATCCGAAGAAGGCCGCGGCGACGCTGGACAAAATGGCCGCCGACGAGGCGCAACGCGAGCATCTGGATACCGGAAAGCTGAACGCGTGCGTCCAAAAGCAGGACACGTCGCGAGTGCAGTCGGAGATGAAAGCCGCCGATAAGCTGGGCGTGAACGCGACGCCAACGTTCTTCGTCAATGGGGAACGCTGGTCGGGTCAGCTGGACCCGCGGCAGCTGGACATCATGATCGACCGTGCGCTGCGGGCGGAGGGAGTGACGCCGCCTCCGGCTCCGGGCAGCAGTCCGGCGCAGCACCCCGGTAACCGCCCGGGCGGCATGTGACCAGCGTTCGCGAAGAGCCCTGTTGGCGGACACAGTTTTAACAAAAACGCTATATTCTGAAACGGAAGCGCCGTCCCCCCGACTGAGCGGCGCGGGAGCAGGGGAGAAATTTTGTCATTTCGAACGGTCACGCAGGACGCAGCTCGCGGCCTGTTCTCCAAACGCAATCTGGTTTTCGCAGGACTGCTTCTGACGCTGTGTGCCGGCTGCCAGCGCGCGCACGACGCCAACACCCTGGCCACGGTGAACGGGAAGAACATCGACCGCGCCGATGTGGAACGGGTGTACCAGAACAACCTGGGCGAGTCGCATCAGCAGCCGACGCCGGTGCAGGCCAACATCATGCGCCTGAATATTCTGCGGCAGCTCATCGACGAAGAGATCGTGATGCAGCGCGCGTCGAAGCAGAACCTGACCGCCACGGATGAGGAGGTGGCCGATCGGCTGAACGAGCTGAAGGCGCCCTTCACGCAGGAAGAATTCCAGAAGCGGCTCGACTCGCAGCACATGACGCTCGATGATCTGAAGCGGGAGATCCGCCGCAACCGGACCGAAGAAAAGCTCTTCAATAAAGAGATCACCTCGCGCATCAACATCACCGATGCGGACATCACGACCTTCTACAACGACAACAAGGCGCAGTTCAACCTGCTGGAGCCGCAATACCACCTGGCGCAGATCGTGGTGACGTCGATCCCGATCCCGCCGCAGCAGGTGGGCAATCTGCAGAACAGCAAGGCGATGAACGATGCCGACGCGAAGCGCAAGATCGAGGTTCTGCACAACAAGCTGGAGAGCGGGGACGACTTTGGCACGCTGGCCATGAACTTCTCCGAGCAGCCGAACACGTCGGGGAATGGCGGCGACATGGGATTCGTGACGGAGTCGCAGCTGAAGTCCGATCCGCAGGTCTACGCGGCGATTTCGAAGCTGAAGCCGGGGCAGATTACGGACATTCTGCCGGAGTTCGGCGCTCCCGGCTCGAAGACGCCGGTGGGCTACGCGATCTACAAGATGATCGACCGCGAGGCTGCGGGGCAGCGGGAGCTGAACGATCCGCGCGTGCAGCAGGCGATTCGCCAGCAGCTGCGCAACAGCCGTGAGCAGCTGCTCAAGAATGCGTATCTGGAGATGCTGCGCGACCAGGCGAAGGTGGTGAACTACTACGCTGAGGATGTGTTTAAGAACGGGGCGAAGTAGAGGGTTTAGGGGATAGCGTTTGTAGGAAAGAGAGAAGCGGCCGGGTGGCCGCTTCTCTCTTTTGCTGGAGGACCGTGATGCGGATGATGCGGGTTGGGCTGGTGCTCGCGATGGTGGGCAGTTCTGCGGGCGCGGGCCTGGCACAACAGCCGGGCGACGCAGCGGCCAAAGCGCAGGTAGAACAGGTGGAGAGGAGCTGGCTGGATGCGCTCGGGCGTGGGGATGCCGACGCGATCGCCGGGATCCTCGGTGACGACTTCGTCCGGCCGGCGCCGCAGGCGGGCGCGTTTATCACGAAAGCTGAACTGCTTGACTACTACCGCAAGCACCTGGCTCCGGACGCGTCAAAACGCCGGCACTTCGAGGGATTGACGGTTGCGGTTTATGGCGAGACGGCGATCGCGCGGGGCAGCGTGGTCACGACCGATACGAGCGGACACGCGTCTGTGCGGAATCTGTTCACGGACGTGTTCGTGCGGCGGGGCGGGAAGTGGCTCGCGGTGTCCGCGCAGGAGAATCCGGTGACTGGCGGAAAGGAATGAGCGGCGGCGCAGCGGCCCGAGGCTGCGCCGCGCGCGGTTAGAACGAGCGCGTCACGCTGGCGATGATGGTGTAGTCGGCGAACGCGGCGTCGCCGTGGGAGTGGTTGGCGAGGTCGGTGACGCTGATCTTGCGGTTGCGCTCCATGGCCCAGGGGCCGCTCACGTTGAACATGGTGCGGCCGCGGGCGTACATCAGTCCCGGCTCAAACGAGATGACGTAACCCGGACGGCGGAATCCATTGCTCTTGCCGAAGGCGTCGCGGACGGGCACGCCTTCCATGCGTCCTCCGGCGCTCAGGGCCAGGCCGCGGAGCAGCTTGACGTGCGTCACCGGGCGCGAGAGGCCGCCGCGCCACAGATACTCGTCGGCTGCCGAGTTCACGTTTTCCCCAGGGGCGGAGCGGAACGTCTTCACGCCGGTCGTGTCCTGCGGGCTGAAGAGCCACGAACCGGTGAAGTAGCCCGAGGTGTGCCAGAAAAACTCGCGGTAGGCTTCGGTTCCGAGCGAGAAGCCCCAGGTGCCGTCGCCTGGCTGGATCGATTCGTCGAAGGGCTCGATGGGCGCTGTGCCGTTGGAGAGGAACTTTCGGCCTTTGGCATCGTTGATGCCGGTGGGCAGTTTCAGCTGAGCGGACAGAGCGACGTTGCCGTGGCTTTCGGTCGGCGGACGCCAAACCCAGCTCTCGATGCCGAAGGTGATGTCGCCAATGCCGCCGGAGCGGTAGACATTTATGTTGCCCTGCTGATGGCGGGTGGCGTCGAGGCCGGGAATGCTGCCGATGACACTGAGCCGCGGGGTGAGGCGATAGCTCAGGTCCAGCTCCCAGAGGTCGACGTGATTGAGAACGGCGTTGTGCTTCAGCAGACGCTGTTCCTGCCATTGCGTGCCGACGTAGTGCCGGAAGGAGCTGTAGGTGCGAAAGCCGGTGGTGACGGTGAGGCCGTGCAACCACTGGCCATGCGCGAAACTGTGGCTGCCGGCTTCCGACGTCGGGTCGAGACCGGAAATGACGGGTTGCGGCGAGTGCGCGGCGACGCACCCCTGGGCATGAGCGATGGAAGGCATGCAGCAAGTTGCACTGAGCAGCAGGGCGGAGAAGGCCGCCGGCCGAAGAGAGCGTTTCATTCTCTGGTCTCCTGAAAAGTTGGAACGGGGGCCTGTAATTTGTTCGCGCCTGCCTGGGGTTTTATGCGGCGCGACAGATTGCTCCCGACGATAACAACAAGCGGCTCGGGCGGCATCGGCTGGCGGATGGAATGTCCGCTCCACCTTTGGGTGGAGGTGCCGCGATGGAGCCAATCTGTATAGTTTGGCGATGCTGATTCGTCTCGTTCGCGCCGCGGCTCTCGTCCTGTGCTGCTCGCTGGCGGCGCCGCTTATTGCCAAACGCGCACCCGATCCGGCCTACAAGACGCTCGATGGCCACACGGCGAGGCTTTCCGGTCTGCGGGGCAGGGTAGTCGTGGTGAATTTCTGGGCGACGTGGTGCGCGCCCTGTCAGGAGGAGCTGCCGCGGCTGGCGCAGCTGGCTTCGGATTACTCCGGCAAGCCGGTCAGCTTTGTGCTGGTCTCGATTGACGAGCCGAAGGATCGCGCGAAGATTCCCGCGACGCTGGCGCGTCTGCATGTGCCGCAGGAGAGCTGGGTGGGCGGCAATACCGACGTGATGGACCAGTTTGGTCTGGGGGACATCGTGCCCGGGACGGCGATCCTCGACGCGCAGGGAAATATTGTTGCGCGCATCATGGGCGAGGCGCACGAAGAGGATGTCCGGGGCGCGGTGGACTGGCTGCTTGGCGGGAAAGCCGGCCGGGCGCCGGCGGCACTGACGAAGCGGTACTAACTACTTCGGAACGTACCAGCTGCGCGCGTCATGCAGGACGATCTCCGGCGTGCCGCGGTAGGCGGTGATCAGGCCGGTGGCGCATACGGGCCCGGACTCCGGCACGCGGCCGACGCGGCTGCGGTCGTCGCGCCAGATCAGCAGGGTGAGCGGGCCGGAGCGGGGTTTCTCGAGACTGACAAAGGTCGGCGTGCCCGGGCTGGTGGAGGCGGTGTACTTTCCGGCAACATGGCCGCAGACGGTTACCCGCTCGCCGACGTGCTGGGAGGCTTCCGTTGCGGAGATGGTCTGAGCGTGCGCCGACGCCAGGAACAAGGGGACTGCAAGGACCGCTACGGGGATAGCGCGCATGGTTCCCTCCGAGACAGGGCCTGAGAGTATCGTCGCGCCGCACCGGGGACAATGACTCCTTTCGTTATCGCCGGAGGTGCCTGACGTGCAGCACGATGCCCCGAACGGGGGAGAGACACGGGCGAAGCGGGAGCGTGCTGCGGTGGCACCGCACACAAAAATTCTGTACTCCCGGAGAAGGCTCGGCTGTCTACCCAATGATCCAGATTCTTTGACATTAGAACGTTAAAGGTTAATTTTCTAAATTAATGTATTGACATTTATGAGAACTTGGCGCATCGTTAATTGTGTTTGGTGATCCCGCAATGGAAGATCAGAAGAAGACGGTGGCCGACTGGCAGGAGCTGACGAAGCTGACCCAGGGACAGCCGATTGTGGTGGAGCGGGTCCGGCTGGCGGAGAAGGACATCGCCATCGAGGGTGCGTTTGAGCTGCCGCAGCTGGCCCGGCTCAATGCCGAGGATCAGGTGTTCGTGGTGGCTTTCCTGCGGAGCCACGGCTCGATC
>DATEPN010000101.1:0-35339 GCA_035273225.1 Acidobacteriaceae bacterium
GTAACCCCGGCCCGTCAGGCCTCAAGCGCCAGCGGCTATACAGGCGGCACCCCGCCTCCCGGCTCAGTTCCTGGCGTCTACAAGGTGGGGAACGGCGTCACTCCACCGCACCTCATTCACATCGTGGATCCCGGATACACCGACGAAGCGAGGAACGCAAAATACGGGGCAGCCTGCGTTGTGGGGCTCATAGTCGATACGAACGGTAACCCGCAAAACGTTCACATCGTCCGCCCAGTGGGGATGGGATTAGATCAAAAAGCAATCGAAGCCGTCCGGCAATATCGCTTCACTCCAGCCATGTACCAGGGGCACCCGGTGCCAGTGGGAATCAATGTTGAAGTGAATTTCCGGATCAGGCAATAGAACTCCTTGACCGCGCCATCAGCGGCACGAGCCGCGCCAGCAGTCCTGCCAGCAGCGACTCCACCGCTCGCCCCGCCTCCAGCACTTCTTCGTGGCTGAGCGGCTCCTTCTGGATGCCGGCGGCCAGGTTCGTGACGCACGAGATGCCGAGGACCTCAATCCCCATCTGTCGCGCGGCGATGGTCTCCTGGACCGTGGACATGCCGATGAGGTCGGCGCCGAGGGTGGCGAAGGCACGAATCTCCGCCGGCGTTTCGAAGCTGGGGCCGAGCACGCTGCAATAGACGCCCTCGTCGAGCCGCAGATCCAGCGCGTGCCCCGCCTGGTGCGCCAGCCGCCGCAGGCGCGCCGAGTAGGCCTCGCTCATGTCGAAGAAGCGCGCGCCGAATCGCTCGTCGTGCTGGCCGACGACGGGGTTGCGTCCGGTCAGGTTGATGTGATCGGCGATGAGCACCAGTTGTCCCTGACGAAAGGCCGGATTGATGCCGCCCGCGGCGTTGGTGAGGATCAACTGGGTCACCCCCATGCGCGCCAGCACGCGGATCGGGAAGGTCACCTCCTCGGAGGAGTAGCCCTCGTAGGCGTGCACGCGTCCCTGCATCACGGCTAGCGGCACGTGTTCGAAGCTGCCGATGACGAGACGCCCGCTGTGCCCGACCGCGGTGGAATGTGGAAAGTGCGGGATCTCAGCAAACGGGATCGCCATCGCGCTCTGCAACTGGTCGGCAAACCCGCCGAGCCCCGATCCGAGCACGATGGCAATACGCGGGCGCAGCGGTGTACGGACGAGGACGGCATCGGCAGCCGCGCTGGCGCGGTCGTAAAGAGAATCGGTCAAGGTCACCTCAGGAGGATTCCGACAATGGACGCTGACATCAGGTTCGCCATGGTGCCGGCCAGCATGGCGCGGAAGCCGAGCTTCGCGAGTTCATTGCGGCGGTTCGGAGCGAGCGCGCCGATGCCGCCGATCTGAATGCCGATGGAGCTGAGATTCGCGAAGCCGCAGAGCGCGAACGTGGCAATGGTCACAGATCGCGCAGCGAGCGCGCCGGCTTTGGCATATCCGCCGAGGTAAGTGTAGGCGACCAGTTCGTTCAGCACCATGCGCGTGCCGAGCAGATTTCCGACGATCGGCGCATCGTGCCAGGGAATGCCGATGAGCCAGGCGATGGGCGCGAAACAGAATCCGAGGATCGTGTCGAGCGAGTGCGGGAAGGGGATGTGGTGTGCACCAAGCCAGTTGTGCGTGCCCCCCAATATCCCGTCGAGCAGCGCGATAAGGGCGAGAAACGAGATGAGCATGATGCCGACGTTGAAGGCGAGGCGTCCACCATCGATGGTGCCGCGGGCAATCGAGCCGATGAGGTTGTCGTCCTTCTGATCGGCATCCTCAGGCAGATGCACGACGCCTTCCGTCGCGGGCTTCTCCTCCTCCGGCACGAGCATTTTGGAAATCAGGATGGTGCCAGGCGCCGTCATGATGACGGCGGCGAGCAGGCTGGATGCGGAGATGCCGTACAGGATGTAAGCCGCCATGATGCCGCCGGAGACGTGCGCCATGCCGCTGGTCATGATGGTCATCAGTTCGGAGCGCGTTGCGCCAGGGAGGAATGGCCGGATGGTCAGAGGCGCTTCCGTCTGGCCCATGAAGATGCTGGCCGCGACGTTGAGGCTCTCGGCGCCGGAAACCTTCATAGTCCACTGCATCGCGCGGGCAAAGCCGCGGATGATGAGTTGCATGATGCCCAGGTAATAAAGCACGGCGAAGAAGGCCGAGATGAAGATGATGGTCGGCAGGACCTGAAACGCGAAGAAGTTTGTGCCGAAGGCGGCTCCGATTTTCGAGTGCGAATTCGCAAGATCGCCGAAGACGAAGGTCGATCCCGCGAAGGCAAACGAGAGCAGCTTGTTCACGGCACTCCCCGCCGCGGCGAGGATTTGCTGGCCGATGGGCCAGACAATGACGAAGAGCGCGAAGAAGATCTGGAGTCCCAGGCCCCACACCACAGTGCGCCAGCGGATGGCCCGGCGATTGGTGGAGAAAAGCCATGCCAGGAGGAGCATGGTGAGTAGTCCAAGCACACCCGTGAAGCGAGCCAAAGGGTTCTCCGTGAGGTTTAGTTCAATCCTATGGGTGCTGCGGCGGATTCAGAAACTTATTTTTGTTCTCAGCCGAGATGATCCGGCGGACGAGCGGCGGCGGCGTGACCGGCGCGTCGGCGATGGTGATGGCGACCCGCAGCAGACGCTCGGGCTCCGCGAACAGCGCGTCGTTCTGGGTGAACATGGTTACCAGCGGCTGGCCAGCGTCGATCTTTGCGCCGAGCTTCACGTGCATCTCGATGCCCGCATGCGCCTCAACGGGCTCGCCGGCGCGTTCGCGCCCCGCGCCCAGCCGCTGCACGGCCCAGCCAATCTTCGTGCAGTCGGAGGCAGTGAAGTATCCGCTGCGATCGGCGTGGAGGGTACGACGGAACTTTGGGGCGTGAAACGCGGCGCCGGCGTCGATCGCGGTGAGGTCTCCACCCTGCCACGCGATCATCTCGCGGAAGATGCGGAATGCGGACCCGTCAGTGATTTTCTCTTCGGCGATGCGCTTCCCTTCCTCGGCGTTCGCAGCCTGACCGCCGAGGTGGATCATCCACCCGGCGAGAATCAGCGAGATTTCGCGGCAGTCCTCGGTCAGCGGTTCGCGCTCGCCGCGCAGAAGCGCGACCGACTCCTGGACCTCGACCCAGTTTCCGGCGAAGCGGCCCAGCGGCTGCGACATGTCGGTCTGGATCGCGACGGTACGCGTGCCGGCGCGCTCTCCGGTTTCGACCATCAGGGCGGCAAGGTATGCGGCCTCGGTTTCGTCGCGCAGGAAGGCTCCGGATCCGGTCTTCACGTCGATCACAAGCGCGTCCAGTCCAGCGGCGAGCTTCTTGCTCATGATGGAGGCGCAGATGAGGTATGGATTCTCGACGGTGGCGGTGCGGTCGCGCAGCGCGTAGAGCTTGCGGTCCGCAGGGACGAGGTTCCTGGTCTGCCCGACAATGAACGCGCCACACTTTTCCAGCACATGGCGCATCTCTTCCAGCGAAAGCTGGGTGCGGTAGCCGGGGATCGACTCCAGCTTGTCGAGCGTGCCGCCGGTGTGTCCGAGGGCGCGTCCGCTGATCATGGGATCGGCGAGTCCGGCAGCGGCGGCGATGGGGGCGACGAGGAAGGACGTCTTGTCGCCCACTCCGCCGGTAGAGTGCTTGTCGACGGTGCGCCGGCCGAGCCTGGGGTGCTCCAGGGTCTCTCCGGAAAAACGCATCGCAGTGGTGAGTGTATCGAGTTCCGCGAGCGAAAGGCCGCGCAGGAAGACGGCCATCAACCAGGCACTCAATTGCTCTTCGGGAATGGTCTCATTCGCAGCGCCTTCGACGATGAAGAGAATCTCATCAGGGGTCAGTTCTTCCCCATCGCGCCTTTTACGGATCAGATCGACGGCGTGCAGGGTCACTGGCTTTCCTGTCTGGCGACGGGCGTGAAGGTGAAGGCGCAGGGGAAGATCTCTGCGAAGGGGAGCGTCTGCAGACCCTGGTCGCCGGGGAAGGTGATCACCGCGTCGGGCGTGACGAATTCCGCCATGACCTGGCGACAGGCCCCGCAGGGCGTGCTGGCCGCGTTGTTCCGATTCGCGACGGCGATGGCGCGGATTTTGCGGCCGGCGCCGCTCTCGCTGATGGCGCGGAACAGCGCGTTGCGCTCGGCGCAACTGCTGAGGCCGTAAGAGACGTTTTCCACGTTGCAGCCGGTAACGATGGCGCCGTCGTCGAAGAGCAGGGCCGCACCTACGTAGAACTTCGAATACGGTGCGTAGGCATGGCGCGCCGCTTCGAGAGCCACCTCGCACAGGCGGTCGAGGAGTTCCGGATCCAGACTGGACATTCGTCTATGAGGCTAATGGACGCGAGGGTGCGAGGCAAACGTGACGGTGGTCATGCAGCAGTGACGATTAGTGGATGGTCTTCATCCGCCGCTGCAGGTAGTCCATCAGCAGGTACTCGCCGAGGGTCTGCGGTGTGGTGAAGTAGGCCTTGCCTTTGCACATCTGGGTCACCTTCTGCACGAACTGCACCAGGCCGAAGTCGGAGGCCAGCATGAAGGTGTTGATCATGATGTTCTGCCGCTTGCACCGGGAGACCTCTTCGAGCGTCTCGCTGACGACGAGCGGGTCGAGGCCGAAGGCGTTCTTGTAGATGCGGCCATCGGGGAGCGTGAGCGCGGAGGGTTTGCCGTCGGTGATCATCACGATTTGCTTCATGTCCTTGCGCTGGCGCTGCAGGATGCGCCGGGCCAGGCGGAGCCCTTCACGGGTGTTTGTGTACCAGGGGCCGACCTTCACGCGCGCCAGTTGCGAGACGGGCATCTCCTCCGCCGAGTCGTGGAAGAGCACGAGCGAAAGCGAGTCACCCGGGTACTGGGTGCGGATGAGGTGTGCCATGGCCATGGCGACCTTCTTGGCCGGCGTGAAGCGGTCTTCGCCATAGAGGATCATCGAGTGGGAGCAGTCGAGCATGACCACCGTGGCGCACGAGCTTTGGTATTCGCTCTGGTGCACCTGCAAATCGCTGTACTCGATGTTGAGCGGCAGCGTGAGGCCTTCGCGCGCGATTGCCGACTTCAGCGTTGCTCCCGCGTCGAGATTCAGCGTGTCGCCGAATTCGTACGGCTGCGAACCGCCGCTGGTTTCGACGCCTGTCGCCCAGTAACGGGTGTCGTGACGGCCGAACTGGGCCTTCCCCAGCGAGCCGAGCAGATCGCGCAGCGTTTTGTAGCCCAGAAAATCGAGGCTCTTATCGGTGACCTCGAAGCGGACGTCGCTCTGGTTGTCGCCCATCTGGCCCGTGCCGCGCGACGGTTCGGCCGATTGCTGCGGGCGATTGGTGGAGATGTAGTTTTCCTTTTCCAGACGATCAATCAGCTTATCGATCAGCTCGTCGAGGCGGCCCTCGGCATTCATCTGGTCGATTTTTTCCTGCATTTTCTGGTCGAAGCTGTCGCCCTGCTCCAGCGCACGCCGCAGCGCCTCGCGCAGATCGTCGAGTGTCTGGTCGAGGTCCTGAAACTCCGTCCACGGGTTCTGGAATCCAGAATCCAGCAGGTAATCCGAGAGCGCCTTGAGCAGGTCGTCCATGCTCATTTCGTTGCTCAGGTCACCGGTGAACTTTGTGTAGCGAACGCTCTTCATACAGAAGTCGGTAGTCGGTAGTCGGTAGCTTGTAGCCAGTCGTAGTTCGGTACGGGCTCCTGGCTGCCGCCTACGGGCTTAGTTAAAGCTTCCTCGACGCGTTCTGCGCGTCTGCCATTGCTCGTATTCGCGCTCGGCTTCGACACGCTCCGGCGACTTGTCCTGCTGGCGACGCTGTGCCGAGAAACTGCGCTCTTCGTTGCGGCTGATGCGGTGATGCGCGCACATCCCTTCCAGCAAAAACTCTGCGGCCGCGGTGATCAGTTCCGGCGGATCATTCGGCTTCACACCGAGCGAGGTCAGTTTCTCCTGAAGTCCCTGGATCTGCTTCAATTCTTCGGCGGTGGCTTTGGCGGGCTGATCGTCGGAGATCTTCACCGTGCCGCCCAGGTTAAACCACTGCTCGATCTGCTGCGTGTTCACGCCGCTGAAGTATTTATCGAAGACCTTGCCGATCGCCGCGCGCACGATATCGCGGACGACGGTATCCGCACCTTTCATCTCGCCTTCGTACTCCAGTTCCAGCTTGCCGGTAATGCCGGGCAGCGCCGTATAAAGGTCGCCGATGCGCGGAGCCACACGTAACTCGCCATGCAGAAGCGCGCGACGCTCGGCATTGGAGACCGCCAGTTCCATCGTCGAAATCGGCAACCGCTGGCTCACACCGCTGCGCTTGTCCACCTTCTTGTCTTCGCGCGCGGTAAAGGCCACCTGCTCGATCACCTCGCGGAGGTACTGCGGAATCTCCACGTCGCCCGGTTCGCGATCGGTCCAGGCCTCCTGCGCGGTGATAGCGATTCCCTCTTCCAGCGTCTCGGGATAATGCGTGCGGATTTCCGAGCCGATGCGGTCTTTCAGGGGGGTGACGATCTTGCCGCGTGCCGTGTAGTCCTCGGGATTGGCGCTGAAGACCAGCGCCACGTCGAGTTCCAGCCGCACAGGATACCCCTTAATCTGCACGTCGCCTTCCTGCATGATGTTGAACAGAGCGACCTGGATTTTGCCGGCGAGATCCGGCAGTTCGTTGACAGCGAAGATGCCGCGGTTGGCGCGCGGTAACAACCCGTAATGCATGGTCATTTCGCTGGACAGGTCGTGTCCGCCGCGCGCGGCCTTGATGGGGTCGAGATCGCCGATCAGATCGGCCACGGTGACATCCGGCGTCGCCAGCTTTTCGACGTAGCGCTCGTCCCGCGAAAGCCATCCCAGCGGCGTGTCATCGGCGCGCTCCGTCACGAGGTCACGACAGCGCCGGCACAGCGGCAGGTACGGATTGTCGCGGATCTCGCAGCCGGCAATGTAGGGCAGGTGCTCATCGAGGAGCGCCGTCAGCGCGCGGAGGATGCGGCTCTTCGCCTGGCCGCGGAGACCGAGCAGGATAAAGTTTTGTCGCGAGAGAACAGCGTTGACGATCTGCGGAACCACAGTGTCTTCATAGCCGATGATGCCCGGGAAGACGGATTCTTTCGAACGCAGACGCGCCATCAGATTCTCGCGCATCTCGTCTTTGACACTGCGCGTGCGGAGCCGGGTTTCGTTGTACTGTTTGCTGCTGCGCAGTTCTCCGAGGGTCTGCGGCAAATGCACCACCTGCGGCGCATGCGCCTGAACGGTCTGTCGAGTGGCCATGGTGACTCCTGTCCCTGAGATGCGCAGCAGTTCAGTTGTTGGACGCGGCTGGTGGCCTGTCCGTCTCAGTTGGGGATCGCCGGGCCGGCGGATGGCTCACCGGCGACACTGCGCAGCTTCGGCAGCATTTCATTGTAAAAGTCGCGGAGCTTCGTGGTGCGGTCCGCGTCAGAACGGCTTCCGAGCAACTGTTGCTTGAAGCCGAGGTCTGAGGGTAACGCATCTGCCAGCTGAAATGCTACCGGACGGTTCAGATCCAGGTGGGTGGCGGGCGGTTCGATGCCGGCCAGGTGGAGGGTGGCGTAATGGAGCGCGGCGCATTCCTCGCGCTGCGGGCGCGTAGAACGCGCACCATCGTCGTCGAAGTATTGCACCTCGGCCTGCAGAAAGTCGCGTGAGCTGTCCAGGGCCTCAATCTCAAACCGCCGCATACCCTCGCAGAGAATGTCCATGCGGCCATCGGGATAGCGCTCGACCACTCGGACGACCCGGGCCGTGCAGCCGATCAGCGCCATCTGTTCCCCCTCGGCGCGGACGACCCCAAACGGCGCGCTGGCGGCGAGACATTCGCCGACCATCGCGCGATAGCGTTCCTCAAAAATATGGAGCGGGAGCGCCGAACCGGGGAACAGCACCATGTCGAGCGGAAAGAGCGGGATTTTCATGACACGCCATTATGCTCGCGCCGGGACTCCATGGCGCAGCGGAACTGAGGTTTATTTTTCGGATGCCGGAGGGCCGGGCCGGGCGGGCGTCATGTGCCGCCAGGTGCTTTTACTCGGGGATTTCCAGCTCGTCCAACATGGCCTGCATTTCGCGCAAAGCATGCTGGTTGCCGGTTCGCCGGGCGCACGCGGTGCCGTCGATCAGGCGCTGTTTGGCCTCGGCCTGCCGCCCGACGCGGGCGAGCGTCTGCGCGGACATGAAGTAGCCCGCCGTGTAGTCCGGATGGTCGGCGAGCAGGCGGTCGAACTCGCTGAGCGCCGTGTCGCTATCTCCCTTGCCGGCAAATTCCATAGCGAGGCCATAGCGCGCGAACGCGTTCTGAGGGTCCTGTTCGAGGATTTCGCGGAGAGTGGCAATCTTGTCCATGTGCTCCTCTATGATTCCCTGGCGAGCGGCATTGAAGCAAAGCGGCCGCGCGCTGCCGTATGCCGTCTTTGCGTCCGTAGCTGCCGAAACCGTAAGCTAAAGGAAAGGAGAGCCGCGTAATGGAGTTGAACGGCCCCGCGCTGCCCGCGCGCACTGTGGCCCATTCACAGTCGGAGATGACCGAGCTGATTTTGCCCAATGACACGAACACACTGGGCAACTTGCTTGGCGGCCGGCTGATGAATTTTATCGATCTGGTCGGCGCCATGGCCGCATATCGCCACGCGCGCAGCCACGTCGTAACCGCTTCGATGGAGCACATCGACTTTATCGCGCCGGTGCATGTGGGCGATCTGGTCATCCTGAAGTCGTCGGTGAACCGGGCCTTCAAGACGTCGATGGAAGTTGGCGTGAAGGTCTGGGTGGAAAACACGCTGGCCGGAATCCACCGGCATGTCGCGTCCGCCTATCTGACATTTGTGGCGATTGATTCCCAGGGGCGGCGGGTTCCGGTGCCGCCGTTACAGCTGGACAGCGAGGACGAAAAGCGCCGCTTCGAAGACGCCGGACGGCGCCGCGAGATCCGCGAGTCCGAAGCGAGGCGCCGGCACATGCCGAAATTTGAACCCGCCACGCCGGTCAAAGCCTAACGTTCGCCAACCCGGCGCACCATGCGCCAGAAGGATTCTGCAATGGCACACGGCCATCCTGCTCCTCCGCCGCCCACAGCAATTCCGGGCGTGAAGTCCATCGTTGCTATTGGGTCAGGCAAAGGCGGAGTCGGTAAAACCACGCTTGCGGTGAATCTGGCCATTGCCCTGTCGAAGCTCGGCTATAAGGTGGGCCTCATCGACGCGGATATCTACGGCCCCAACGTTCCGCTGATGATGGGCACCAGTCGGCAGCCAACGATTGGCGCGAACAACCAAATCGAGCCGAATGTTGCGCATGGGGTGAAGGTGATCTCCATCGGGTTCATCTCACCCGGCGACAAGCCGCTGGTGATGCGCGGCCCGATGCTGCACCAGATCATCCGTCAATTTCTGCAGCAGGTGCAGTGGGGCGAACTGGACATCCTGCTGATCGACCTGCCGCCGGGCACAGGCGACGTTGTTATTTCGCTCGTCCAGACAGTGCCGCTCACAGGAGCCGTAGTCGTCTCCACGCCGTCGGATGTCTCGCTGCAGGATGCGCGGAAGGCGCTGGAGATGTTCCATCAGGTGAACGTGGAGGTACTCGGGATCGTGGAGAACATGAGCCACTTCACCTGTCCGCACTGTCATAAGGAGATCGACATCTTTTCCCGCGGCGGGGCGGAGCGCACGGCGAAGCAATTCGACATTCCGTTCCTTGGATCGGTGGAACTCACGCAGGAAATCCGCCAGGGCGGCGACACGGGCGTACCGGTGACGCTGGCGGGCCCCGAATCGCATCACGCGGCGCAGTTCTACGCAATCGCCAGTCATCTCGCAGAGCGGGCGCAGGCGCGAGCCGAAAAAGCTCAGAACATTTTCGAGATCAGCTGACGACCGTGGTGGAATAATCCGACAGCACGGGGACGGGAGTTTTGGGCGCTGACAGTAGAGCTTTTACCCGCTCCAAAATGAAGGTCGGATGGATGGGCTTCGCCATGATGTCGAAGATGTGGCCCTTGCGGGCCGCTTCTTCCAGCAGCACGTGCGTGCGCTCATGCCCCGAAACGAGGAGGATGTGGCACTCGGGGTGATTCGCCTTCAGAACGATTGCCAGATCAATGCCGTTCATTCCGGGCAAGTTAACGTCCAGCAGCGCCATGTCGGGCACATAAGCGGCGATGCTTTCGATGGCCTCCTCAGCGGAATACGCGACACGCGCGTTATAGCCATGCATGCGAAAGATGACCGCCAGTGTGTCGGTAATGGCCTGGTCATCGTCGACTATGAGAACGGTATTCGTAAAAATAGGGCCGGTCATACTAGACCTCACGTGGGTAGATGCAAACCGGGTGCCATGACGAGCACGAAAAACGCACATATTTTCGCTTTTGTGCCCCGGGCCGCCGTATCGCGCCACTTTACCAAATCCTGCGAGCTGTGGCAGCATTCGCCTATTGGAGGGAATTTTCATGTCGCAAATTTCCCGGCGCGATTTTCTTGTCACCGGAGCCGCAGCAGGCGCTCTGGCCACCCTCGGCACGCTTCCCCTTTCCGCTGAACAGCAGGCCGCAACGGAGTGGGTAACGCTCGGAAAAAGCGGCGTTAAAGTCACGCGCCTCGCATTTGGGACGGGCAGCATCAGCGGCGCCGTACAGCGCGAACTCGGACAGGAAGGGTTCAACCGTCTGGTCCGCCATGCCTATGAGCGCGGCATCCGCTTCTTCGAAACCGCCGACAGTTACGGCGGCATGCACGAAATGCTGGGCGTCGCGCTGCAGGGTATTCCCCGCGACAGCTATCGCCTGATGACGAAGGTGACGACATTCGACGGGGAGGATCCGCAGAAGAAGATCGATAACCTGCGCCGGCAGATCCGCAGCGATTACTTCGACATTCTGCTGCTGCACTGGCAGCACAACGGCACCTGGGTGCAGGATACCCGGCACTGGCAGGACGCCGTGCTTGTCGCGCAGAAACGCAATGCCGTGGTGGCTCGCGGCGTTTCCGTGCACGGATTGCCGGCCCTGCGGCAGGTGCCCGGGTTCGACTGGCTGCAGGTGGCGATGATTCGCGTGAACCACAAAGGCAGCCATATGGACGCCGAAGTTGCGGATGTTCCGGAGCCGGGCAATGTGCCGGAAGTGGTGAAGCATGTCCACCAGTCGAAGGCGGCCGGCATGGGCATCATCAGCATGAAGCTGATCGGTGAAGGGTCGTTCAGTCGTGAAGACCGGCAGAAGGCCATGCGCTTCGCTTTCCAGAACGCGAAGGTGGACTGCGTGACGGTCGGCTACAAGAACAACAACGAAATTGATGAGGCGATCGAGAATATCAATCTCGCCTACGCGTAACGAAGCCGTTCAGCCTGAGGCAGCGCCGGCCCACTCTCAACGCCCGTTAAGAGTGGGCCACTTTTTGCGACGAGAAGTTATATGGCCCGCAGCAGCATGCAGGTGATGTCGTCGTGCTGCGGTGCGTTCTGGGCGAATCGGTCGATATCCGCCAGGAGGGCCTGCAGCAGCAGCGCCGGCGACGAGGTCGCGCCCCAGCGCAGCATCGTCACCAAGCGGTCTTCTCCGTACTGCAGCTGGGCGAGGTTTTCTGCTTCAATGACGCCGTCGGTAAAGGCGGCGATCCAGTCGCCAGGCGCGAGCTGCACCGTGGCGGACTCATAAGGCGCATTGTCCATCACGCCGAGGGGCAAACCGCCCGCGGTGAGCTTCTCCACGGATCCGGAGGCGCGCATCAGAAGCGGGTCATTGTGGCCCGCATTGATGTAGGTCAGGGTGCGGGCTGCGGGGTCATACTCTGCGATGAAAGCCGTGGTGAAGCGGCGTCCGTTCTGGCTGTTTGTGCAGGCATAGGTGTTGATTTTCGAGACGAGGTCGATCAAGGTCGTACAGGCGGCGCTCAGCGTTTTGAGGCTTGCCTGGAACGTAGCCATGAGCATTGCCGCCGGGACACTCTTTCCGGCGACATCGGCAATCGCGACAAGAAACGTTGCATTGGCTCCCTCGCAGGACGGACGCGGGAAGATGTCGTAGAAATCGCCGGCGACGGTGTTTGCTGCGCGCGTAGCAAAGGCAATTGCCAGCCCCGGCACTTCGGGCGGCGCAGAAGGAAGGAGCCAGGCCTGGATTTCCTTTGCGATTTGCAGATCGCGTTTCATGACCACGCGATCGCCTACCTCCATCAGCAGCAAGAGGAGCAGCAGCAGTCCACCCCAGAGGCCGCCACCGATACGGATGCTGACTCCATGGCCGTCCGCACCCGCCCACGAGCCTTGTATTCCCAGAAACAGCAACACCAGCGCAACCAGCAGCAGGATGCGCCGGGCGGGTGTCAGCTTTTCCACGACGGCCCAGAAAAACTGCACGGCCAGGTGGATGCCTCGCCCGAGCCCCGACCTTCCGGGCTGCGGCGTCGCATCCACTTCCTTCGAGTACAGGCGATAGCTGGTGCGTGCGTCGGCCCGGAACTGGTCCCATAGCTGGCTGAGCTGCATGCCGTCCGTGACACGCCGCCAGAACCGGTCCACACGCCCGCTGACATTTCGCCCTGCCATGATGATTCTTACCTATTGAGGATTACGCGCAGCGCAAGCGGCTGGTTCCTCTGCTGCGGCTGGTATTGCTGCGTCTCAAAGTTTCGCTAGCTTTGTTTCCAAAGCGGGAACGTAGCTGGGCTGGGCATCGGCTTCCAGTTCGTGTGCCGCGGAGAGGGCGCGTTGCCATGCTGCATGCGCCTCTTCCCTGTGCCCTGCGGCGGCCTGCGCATCTCCCAGCGCAGTTTCGGCAAACAAGTTCCCTGGAGCGATGGACGCCGCCTCCTGCGCTGTTGCGAGAGCACGCTCAATCTGATGCTGGCGCAGCAACCTTCCCGTCTCGAGCATGCGGTCGAGCGCAGCCGCTTTCTCCAAATGCACTGTGCCCCTGTAGACGAATACGCTGTGCTCGATGACCTCATCGGGCTTGATCGCCTGAAACTCGTGATACGGATTCACGCCACTGCTCGGCCACTCACATCCGCTCAGGTCTCCGGCGCTGAGCAGCACAGCTCCGTGCACGACCGGAGGAATCAGTTCCCCTTCGCGACCCAGCCACATCACGTCGACGGTCGGCAGAGCGCGGCAACGGATGCCGTAGGTGGCGGGATCGATCTCCGGCCGCGCGAAGTAGGCAAACCAGCACTCTTCGTTCGGGTGGCGATCCTGCCAGGCCTTCACCTGGTACAGCTGCTGCGCCCAGTCCACGTTCGCATCGCTCAACAGGTTGTGCGTGTTCTGCGCGCCGCCCCATGCAATGTTCGCGTACGCCATCGGGTGGGGGTAATTGAAGAGGGAGCCTGCGATGTGCGCGGCAACGAGCACCAGGCCGATCGCCACCCAACGCCGCGATTCTCGCGCCAGAGCCGCGATCCCCGCCGCCGCAAAGATGCAGGCCATCGTGAAGAGCGGAAGAATATGGCGCGCGCCAATATCAATGCCACTCGCCATCGCGATGATGAGGTAGATGGCTCCGGGCACAAGGACGTAGACGAGTTCGCGCGTGCGGCCGATCTTCCCCGTGAACGCAGCAAAGAGGGCCAGCGCGCTGAGAATCAGAAGGCCCAGCGTCGTCTTGATCAGGATGACGGCCGGGAAGTAGTACCAGACGCCGTGCGCGTGCACTTTGCCAAAGATGAACGTGGGATACCACTGCGCCATCCGCTTCACGTCCACCAGGCCCATCAGGTAGGACTCGGGCAGCAGGTGATGCTGCGCGAACCAAAGCACAATGGCGGCGTCTGTGTGATTCAGCGGGCCCACATACTGGGCGAGAGGAGTGCTGAGCGCAAGCCCGGCAGGTCGCGCCGCGTAGCGAAATCCATAAAACGCCCAGAGGACCACGACAGCCATCAGGATGATGGCCGCCGACGCTGCGCACAGCCGCAGCGCCTGACGCAGCCGCGTTCCGCGCTCCGCGCGCAGGACTTCGTAGATCACCACCGGCAGCATCATGGGAATGAGCAGGATCCCTGAGTGCTTCGTCGCGGCGAGCAGCCCGGTGACCAGACCGGCAGCCAGCAGGCGCGCGACCGTGGGCCGCGAAACATACCGATAGAACGCGTAGATGGATGCGAGAAGGAAGAGAGATACCCCAATATCCGTGGTGACCAGTGCCGAATGCGCCATGACATTGGGATCGAAGACCAGGAGCGTGAGCGCCACCAGTGCGGCTCCGGTTCCGAACCATTCGCGCGCGGCGAAGAAAACCGTCAGCGACAATGCCAGCGCGAGCAAACCAGTGGCCAGGCGCATCCGAAAGACAAGCCTCTGGCTGGCACCATCGTTGCGGGCGAGCCAGTCGCGCCCGTCGAGATACGCCTCCTTTTTGAAGTCGCGCCCCTGCAGCGGCGGAACCCACATCTTTTCGCCCAGGACAGACACGGTCGCCAGCAGCTTCGCGAGCGGCGGATGCTCCGGATTCAGACCGAAGTCCGCCGTCTTCCACATCATGTAGCCGGCAAACATGTGATCGCCTTCGTCGAAGGTGAGCGACTCACGATGCACGAGTGCCGCCACAAGTGCCGTCTGGATGGCCAGCAAGGCAACGACAATTACGACCACACGTTTGCCCGTCAGCTCCATCATGGACACCTCTCCCCGGCGCAATTCAACGGAAGCCGCAGACTACCGCGAAGGTACTCGCATCGCAAGCTAAATCGTTTATTTATTGTGCAGAACGTTCTGCGTCAGGCTGGGGTTTTGTGAGGTGCCGGTGACGGCAATGGAAATGACGGTGCCCGCACTTTTGTGCCGGAAGAACGGAGCAAGCGGCTTCAGCAGTACCGACTTCCAACCAGTGCTCGTATGCGACAGCCCCTTCTGCAGTTTCGCCGTGCCGGTCAAATGCACTTTGTAGTTGAGCAGATTAAAGGTGCCCTTCAGCTTGCCTGTCGCGCCAGGAATCGTCACCACCACATCTGGCAGATAGGCGACGCCGTCGTCGAAATGCGTGTGCGAGGATGCCCCCGCAAAGATTTCCGGTGGATTGCTCTGCGACGAGGCCTGGGGATCATTCGGCGGATTCTTCCTCACCCGGGCGCTGAAGGCGTCCATCGTCTGCTGTTGTTTGCTGATGAAGCTGACGTGATCGAGCGAAATTTCTCCGTTCAGTTTGAGCCGCTTCAGGAAAGGCTCGGGACCGTTGGTGAATTCGGCCGAGGCCTGGAAAGTCGCCCGACCCTGCGTTTCGGGCTCGCCGTGCTCGATGACCTGCAGGTAGCGCATCAGATTTCCATCCTTCGTCTGGAAATCGACATGCGTTGTTTTCGGATGGCCGGTAATGCTGGCCGTTGCGGTGATCGTGCTGTCGTCGCTGCGGAAGACGGAATGCTGAACCTGCACGTCGCCGGCGGGCCCGTTGACGAGAATCTGATACTGCACATTGACCGGAACCGCATGATCGTCGCCGACGCGAAAGTTGGGCGATGAGGCTTCGCCGGTGACCTCCAGCCGGTCCAGCGGGCCTTCGTATCGGCCGCTCGCTTTTGCCATTCCGGAAAACCCATCGATATTGCGCAGGTCGGCGTGAATCAAATCAAACGATCCCGAGATGTGCGTGCCCTGGTAGTGCGAAGCAGTGAACGGGCCTAACGTTCCCTGCGTTTTGACCAGCCCATTCGGTTCCGGAATCGCGATCGATGCCGAAAATGTGAACGGCTGCCCTTGCTTGACGTTATGCACGTCCGCCGGCGCGAAGATGAAGCGCATCGGCGACTGCCCTTTCTTCAGGAAATCGAGGGTGGCGTGGTCCACGGCGATGGTTTCAATGGTGATCTTCGACTCCGACTTCGGCCCGGTCTGCTCAAAGTCTTTCTGGTGGGCCGGAGTTCCTGACGGTGGAATCTGGATGTGCACATCTTCGAGCTGAATGCTGCGCAGCAGATGCGGATGGAAAAGCAGCGAGAACCAGTTGCCGCTGACCGTCATGCGCCGCACGGTGATCAGAGGCGGGATGCTGGTGTCTCCATGGCGGTAAAACGTAACGTGGTCGGCGACGAAGCCGGGATGTGGGAAGTAGGTGCGGTGATAGCCACTGACCGTCACCTTGCTGCGGAAGGCGCTTTCGAGCATGGGGTGCACCTGGCGGTAGCGAAAAGGCCAGAAGTAGAACATCAGGTGCACCCCGATGAGCAGCAGGCAGAGGAAGACGGTAATAACGATGCGGCGCGTGCGGTGTTTTTTCCGGAAGAGTACCTGGGCGACGGCCATGCGGGGGCAACTTCAGACTCACCATTGCAGATGGTCGCGGCGGTTGCCCTGGTTGTCCTGCGCCATGCTGCACTTTTTGCTACCCTGGAAGGTGATCGCCATGAATCCGATGCGCCTCGTTAGCCTGCTGATTGCCGTGATTCTTGCCGGCCCCTTCGCTTCCCCACAATCGACGGCTGCAAGTCCCGGGCCTGAACCGGGCCAGGCGCACTCCGGAAAGAGCGCGACGCGACGGCCGACCCGCCGTGCAGCCGCACGGGCACACGAAACGCCCTCCGTTGTCTTCAGCGCGTATAACGATCATCCGAAGCTCGCCATCATCCTGGTGATCGATCAGTTCCGCGGCGACTATCTTGACCGCTGGCGCGCCGACTTTAAGGACCGGGGCTTCGATCTGTTCCTCGATCACGGAGCGTACTTCTCCAATTGCTACTACGACTACGCGAACACCAAAACGGCGCCCGGCCACGCCAGCATCGGTACCGGCGCTTACACGGATGGTCACGGCATTTCCAGCAATGAGTGGTGGGATCTCCGCCGCAATCAGCAGCGGCCGATCACCTCGGTCGAAGATGAGCGCTACAAGCTGGTCGGTGTGCCCGCCGCAAGCATGCCGCCGAATGCAAAATATGTCACGGGCAGCTCGCCGCGGAACCTGCTGGCGTCCACGATTGGCGATGAACTGCGGCTGGCGACGCAGGGACAGGCAAAGGTCTTCGGGGTATCCCTGAAGGACCGCTCCGCGATTCTGCCGGCGGGGCGAACGGCGAACGCGGCCTACTGGATTGATCCCGCGTCCGGCGACTGGGTCACGTCCACCTACTACCTGTCCCAATTGCCGGACTGGGTGAATGAATTTAATGCCGGTGACGCGATCGCGACGGCAGAGCAGGAGGCAAGTGCCGAGGGCACAAAGAATTTCTTCAATGACGTGGGCAAGACGCCGGCTGCGAATGAATATGAGCTGAACTTCGCTGAGGCACTGATCGAGAACGAGCAGCTGGGACAGCGCGACGTGTCCGATCTGCTCACCATTTCGCTTTCAGCGAACGACATTATGGGTCACGCGCAGGGACCGGATTCGCCGGATGAAGAACAGATGGTCGATGCCCTGGACACGCAGCTCGACACGTTTTTCACCTGGCTGGACAAGAACATCCCCGGCGGACTCGACAATGTGTGGATTGCGCTGAGCGCGGACCATGGCGTAGCGCCTGTGCCGGCAACAGCGGCGGGCTACGGCCTGAATGCCGCTCAGATCGACGTGAATAAGCTGGTAGCGTCGCTCAACTACGCCCTCAACATGAAGTTCTCGCCGGGCGAAAAGCTGCAGTACATCCTGCCGCATCCCGATCTGCCCTACGTGTCGCTCAACGAGGCGGAATTCATGAAGGCGGGGATCATTGAGCAGGAAGCCGAAGCGGCCGTGGAACAACTGCTGCCGGCGGCCATGGATCAGCTGGTCCCGCAGGCCCCGGAGCCGGTTCCGAGCGACATGCCGAATCCAACGAGCGGGACCAGCACCGCCGCACAGCCTTCGGACACGCGTCTGCCTCCCGTGCCCCATCTGTATCGGGTGTACACGCGGCAGCAGCTGGCGGCCGGTGCCTATCCTCCGACGCAGTGGGGTGAACTTCTGGCACACAGCTATTCGCCGAACGGCGGCTGGTATGTGATGGTGATCCCCGCCGCATTCCAGATGGGCGCCACGCGCGGGACGACGCACTTCACGCCTTTCATGTATGACCGGCATGTGCCGCTTGGTTTCTACGGAGCGCCTTTCGCTCCGGGGCGATACCTTGACCGCGTGCAGCCGGTGGACATTGCGTCGACCTTCGCTGCGCTGATGGGGATCAATATGCCGTCTGCCGCCGTGGGCCGTGTCCTGACCGAGGCACTGAAGCCCGCAGCACAGGTTGCCTATCCGCGCGAGTTGCCGCAGCGGGAGCACCGAGGCCCTGCTGCGCATCATGAAGGCGCTCCAGCGCACGAGGCACCGGCGAAGGGAGCACCGAAGACCGCAGCTCCTGCTGCGAACCCTGCATCGAAGGGATCCGCCAAACCAGCGCCGCAGACTACGCCACCAGTGGGCGAACCGCAGAAAACTACGCCACCGACGCCCGAGATGCAGAAGACTGTGCCCCCGGCGACAACACCGAAGCAGCCGGCGCCCGCGCCGTCGGGGCCGAGTGCTGCGCCTGCAACCACTCCGCCACAGCCTGAACCGAAGCCGCAGGAAGCGCAGCCGCAATGAAAGCCAACATGCGCGTTCAGTTCGCCGGGATCGAATTGATGAACCCCGTGATCGCGGCCAGCGGAACCTTCGGCTACGGCGTTGAGTTTGAGGAGATCGTCTCGCTGCGGCGGATCGGCGGATTTGTAACGAAGGGAATCTCACGGGAGCCGATGCCGGGCAATCCCCCGCCACGGCTCATCGAAACAGCCGCCGGAATGATCAACGCCATCGGTCTGCAGAATCTCGGCGTTGAGCGCTACATCGCCGAGAAGTTGCCGCCCATGCGGCGGTACCCCACCTGCGCCGTGATCGTGAACGTCTTCGGTTATCAGGTCGAAGACTACATTGCGGTCATCGAACGGCTGAATCAGGCGCAGGGGATCGCGGCCTACGAACTGAACGCATCCTGCCCGAACACGCGCCATGGCGGCATCACCTTCGGCTCCAGCGCGGAGATGCTCGTCGAACTGGTCACGCGAGCGAAGCAGGCCACGAAGCGGCCGGTCATTGTGAAGCTCTCGCCCAATGTCACTTCCGTTCCCGCAATGGCACAGGCCGCCGAGGGAGCAGGGGCCGATGCGCTCTCACTGGTGAACACGTTCCTTGCTCTTTCGATCGATGTGGAGACTCGGCGGTCGCGTCTCGCCAACACCACGGGAGGACTCTCAGGACCGGCGATCAAGCCAATTGCCGTGCGCATGGTCTGGGAAGCTGCGCGCGCCGTCAAGATTCCGATCATTGGTTTGGGCGGCATCGCTACACCTGAAGATGCCGTGGAGTTTATACTCGCCGGGGCTACTGCCGTTCAGGTAGGCACGGCCAGCTATGCTGATCCGCGCGCTACGGAGCGGATCGCTCAGGGGCTCGAGCATTGGTGCACGCGCCACCATGTGAGCCGCGTCGCCGACCTCATCGGCGCTCTGGATACGTCGCCGCGATCCTAATCGCGAATGTCGAACCGGCGGATCAGGCCCTCTTCGAGCCGGAAGATGTGGCCGACTCGGCGGTCCGCGAGCAGCTGGCCCGCCTTGTCGTGGACCACCTGATGCACTTCAATGATGGTTTCGCCATCCGGGCCGCGAGAGAACTCCACCGGCTCAACGCGGGGATCCAGGATGCTCCACTGGCGCGTCCAGTATTCCCGCACGCCATCGCGGCCGTGAACGTGACCGCCTTCCATCCCGTTCGCCCATTCCACGTCCTCGTGCATCGAGGCGAGCACGGCTTCCATATCGCGCGCGTTGAAGCGTGCGTAGAGATTACGCAAGAATTTCTCATCCTCATCCATTCGTTTCACCTCGGTCGGGCATAGGCCGGCGACCGATATTTGCGTTATACACTGAACCTTCCGCTCGCTAACAGTGCGGGACACGCACAGAATGGGACTGTTCAGTTATCTTCCGTGGGGCCTCGTGCTCGAAGCCGTCGCGATCGTCCACTTCATCCGGCGCCGGCCGGAGACCTGGTGGCTCTTCGTCATCATTTTCCTCGGCCCGCTCGGCGCGCTGATCTATCTCGTCGTCGAAGGTATCCCGGACCTCAGCCTTGTCGGCGACTCATTTCGCGGATTCTCCCGGCGGTCGCGCATCCGCGAACTGCGATCCCTGGTGCAGGTCAATTCCGCCGTCGGCAATATTGAGGAACTCGGCGATCTGTATATGGACGAAGGCAGGCTGCAGCAGGCGCGTGCCGCGTTCGATCAGGCGATTGCCGGCGGGTCTACCACTCTCGATCCGTTCTACCGGCGCGGTGTCTGTGCGGTTCTGGTTGGCGATGCGGCGGCCGCGATTCCGGATCTGGAGCGAGTCACCGCAAAAGAGCCGGACTACGACTTCCATCGGGCAATGGGGCTCCTGGCCCAGGCCTATGCGCTGACCGGGCACAAGGAGAAGGCAGAAACGCTGTTCCGCCGCGCTACTGAGCGGTCTACGCTCTCGGAGACTTACCTGAATTTCTCCGACCTGCTCGCCTCCGAGGGCCGGACCGCCGAGGCTCGGGAATGGGCGCGCAAAGTGCTGGAGAAGGCTCCGGCGATGCCCGCCTACCAGCGACGGCGTGAGCGGCCCTGGTTCCGAGAGGCGAAGAAGCGGCTGCGGCGCCTGCCCGCGTGAGTGTTTGCGCCGAGACTTTCAGGTTTTCCATGCGGTGAAAGCGAACTGCTCGCGTCATGGTGCGAAGTCGCGCTGTTCTCGTGTTAAATCTTCCGAGTCAGCGAAAGTTCTGAGTATTTCTCCCCCCGACGAAACGACCTCACGTGCGGTGATCTGAAAAGACGGTGTGTACAAAGACACGCAGAGGCTTCCCGGCAGAGGCGTTTTGTCCAGGAAGGGATTTCGAAATGATTACTACCGCTTTGCTCTGGATTGTGGCCCTGGTTTCTGCCGTCGGAATCGGCATGCTCTGGATTGGCCTGAATTCGCTGGAGGAAGACGACCGGCCAGCCCTCCGATTCATATCCTGGGGTGCCGGGCTCGTTATCCTCTGCCTCGCTGCCACCTTCTGGCCGAAGTGACTCATCTCCAGCTTCCGAGGACAGATTGCGCTTGAGGTGTGGTGCGCCACTGCGTTCCCTCGTGATCGGACGGACGCAGGCTTCCGTACTTTGAGCTAAATTCCGCTGGTGACGGCACTCGATCAGGTACGGCACCCTGTGAGGTAAAGGGGCCGACTACTCTGCAAACGCGTGCAACCGGGCGGGCGGGTGATCTTCCGCCAGATGGTGGCCGCAATACACGCAATACAAATCCGTGATGCGGGCGCTGCGGTGACAATTGCCGCAACAGGGAGCCACCTGATACGCGCACTGCGGGCAGAAGTGGTAGTCGCTCTCGACGCGCGTGTTGCAGGACGGGCACAGCGACAGCACCGGCAGGCGCAGCAGGAAATAGAGCACTGCGCCGATGCCGCTGGGCACCACGACGCAGACGACCATCCACATCGGCGTGCTCATCCCGCGACGGGGAGCATCGCGGCTGATGTACCCGACCATCAGCATATAGAGCGCGGCCACTGCGCCGAGGCTGATGCAGATGTACGTCCGAAAGGCGAGGGGCAGGTTGGGCGGGTGATGCCGGTGCGCAGGCACGATGACCCACATCAGATACTCGACCAGGGTAAACGCGGCGATCGCCAGCGCTACCGACCAGAGCGGAATCAGCCGCATTTCATCGGAGAATCCGGGCACGGATGCCGGTTGACGGTGTAGTGTCTTGTTATTCATTCAGCCGATACCTGCTATTCGTTCGCTGACCTGCGACGTCGCTCCCTCCCGGCCATCAGCAACGCACCCAGCATGGTCGAGAGAAACAGCAGCGAAACCGTTATCACCACCACCGGCAAATCAGTGAAGTACTCGCCCGTGGCCAGATCGGTGGCCGCGCTCCAGATGGCGGGGGCGAAGAATACCACCAGGGCAGCAATCGCCAGCAGGGCAAGACCGGCGTGACGCCGCTGGCGGGCGCGCTGCGTCTGCATCCGATGGGCTGCTTCCATAACGGTGCGCCGCGTTCGCAGCAGGTAGTCCGGCCGGCCAAACTCCCGGGCGGCACCAGCTGACCTGGTCATAGCGCCTCCGTCCGGGTCACCGATTCGACACGCGGCTTCAGGGCAGCGAGTCCACGATACAGGCGCGACTTGACCGTGGATAAGGGAGCTCGAGTGACCCGGGAGATTTCTTCGAGCGACAGTTCTTCGTGGAAGCGCAGGACCAGAACTTCGCGATGCAAAGGATCGAGCGTGAGCAGTGCGTCGGCAACGAGGTGCCCCCTCTCCAGGGTGCAGAGGTGCTCGAAGGGCGTTTTCTCCTGGCTGGGCAGCTCAAACGGACGCTCATCTTCGCTGTTCTCGCACATCTCTTCCAGACTGGCCATGGATTTCCTGCGGCGGAGGTCGATGACGAGATTACGGGCGATCGTGAACAGCCAGGTATCAAAACGTGAATTCCCGTTGAATTGCGAGCCGCGGACCAGCACCCGCATCCAGGTTTCCTGGAAGAGGTCTTCGGCCATCTCGCGATTGCCGGTGAGATAGAGCAGATAGCGCAACAGCCGGTGCTGATATTGCACGATCAGAGCGTCGAGAAGCTCCGGGTCCTGGTTCTTCAGCCCTTTGGCGACGAGGGCGTTCTCGCTCCGGACCTGGTCGGCGAGTTGGACGGCTGCAGCACTCATGTCATTTTCAGAGACGAACTTGCCGCGCCGGAAGACTCTTGTTTTGACCAGTTTTTCCATTTTGGTTGAGAAATCCATCGGCTCACCCCCGGTAACCGCCCTCAGTGCCACGGGGACCCGCCAGACACGCCAATAACTGCTTCATTATGTGCCGCATTGTGGCTGGGGAGCAAGGAAATCGAGCGCTGGATACACTGTTATCAATGGAATTCCTGTACGGCCTGCATCCGGTGCAGGAGGCCCTGCGCTCCGGCTCGCGGCAGTTTGACCACGTCTGCATTGCCCGGGAGAGGCACGATCACCGGCTGGCCGAAATCCTCGACCTATGCCGGAAGGCAGGAGTCAAGACCCGTCTCGAGCCCAGGGAGGCTCTGACAAAGCTGGCGCGGACCACAGGCCATCAGGGAGTCGTCGCCATAGTGCGGGAACGCAGCTTTCTGGATGTCGAGGACCTGCTCACCGGTCCTGAGCCGCGCCTGGTGCTGGCCCTGGATGGGGTAGAAGATCCGCAGAATCTGGGCGCGCTGCTGCGGACTGCCGAGGCCGCCGGAGTAGACAGCGTCCTGATCACCGAGCGGCGGTCGGCGCCGCTGAGCGCCGTAGCGCTGAAGGCGTCCGCCGGGGCCGCCGAACATCTGCGACTGGCACGGGTGGTGAACATAGTGCGCGCGCTGGAGACGCTCAAGGAGCAGAACCTCTGGTGTGTGGGGTTGGACGAGCGCGGCACGCAGGATTACGACGCGTACGATTTCTCGTCTAACACGGTAATTGTCCTCGGACGCGAAGGGGCGGGTCTGCACGACCTGGTGCGTCGCACCTGCGACCACCTGCTGCGGATTCCCATGGCCGGGAAGGTATCGTCGCTCAATGTTTCGGCAGCGGGAGCTGTGGTTCTCTTCGAAGCGGCACGACAACGCCGGCCGAGGCAGCCGGCGGCCGTTGCTGATCGTGCCGCGTCTCCGGCCCGCACACAAAAAGGTCTCGGTTCATGAAGTTTCGGTTCGTTTTCGCCGCATTTGTACTGAGCGGCAGCCTCTGCTGTGGTCAGCAGCCGCAGAAACCACAGGTCCTCTTCTCCGGACCACCCCACCCGAAGACGCCGAGCGCGACAGAGCTTGCAGAGACCACGAAGGTCACCGATGCTGTGCGCCGGGCGGTGGCGATAATCGCCTGGGATCTGGATGTGCATCTCACCCCGCGCGATCAGTCCCTGGAGGCGCACGCAAGGGTTACGCTCCACAATGCGGGAACGGAACCGCTGAAGCTGATCCCGCTGCAGCTCTCTTCGAGCCTGCATTTCGAGACCATCGGCCTTCAGGGACGGCGACTTCCCTTCTCAACAACAACACTCAACAGCGACACGGATCACACCGGTCAGCTGATCGAGGCTGCTATTCAGCCGCCAACGGCGCTTGCTCCCGGAACCACGCTGACCCTCGATGTGGATTACGGAGGCAGCGTCCCGCTCACGGCCCAGCGGCTGCTCGCGATCGGAGCTCCCGAGGCGCGGGCACAAGCATCCGACTGGGATCGCATTGCGAGCGACTTCACCGGTATGCGCGGCTTCGGGAATGTGGTCTGGTATCCCGTATCGTCGTTGCCAGCCGTGCTCGGCGACGGTGCCCGCGTCTTCAACGAAATTGGCCGGCAGAAGCTGATGGATCAAAACGCGACGATGGCGCTCCGGATTACCGATGAGTTCATGGACCAGCCTCCAAACGTCGCGATTCTCGACGGCGAGTACGTTCCTCTGGACAAGCCGACGTCAATGCCGACTGCCAGTTTTCCCGGGGTGATCACGACGTCGCTTGCCGCCAGGCGCATTGGATTCGACGTGCCTTCGCTTTTTCTGGCGCGGCGCACGGAAACGTCCGGTCACGGGGTCCGCGTCCTGGCCACGAACGCCGATGCGCAATATGCGCAGAACTACACCGGAGCCGCAGCAACGATTGAGCCATTGTTGCGGAGTTGGCTGGGCAGCGCACCGTCATCGCCGGCAACCATTCTCGAATTGCCGGAGCCCGACGACGATCCGGCAGAAACCGGCAATGTGCTGCTGACGCCGCTTTCCAACCAGCAGCCGACGCATCTCGCACCGGCGCTGGCCCATGCGCTGGCGCATGCAGAGTTTCGCTCGCCGCGGGCTTGGCTGAATGAAGGAGTCGCGAGCTTCGTCGGGAATCTCTGGATTGATTCGACCAGCGGCCACGCTGCGGCTATGGAGAATCTGAATGCCGCACGGCAGGCCCTGGCACTCGCCGAACCGGCATCGCCCGGCCAGGGCGGCGGCCAGGATTTGCTGCACGCCAGCAACCCCGTTTACTACCGCACCAAAGCCGTTTATGTGCTCTGGATGCTGCGCAATCTGATCGGCGACAAGGCTCTTTCCTCTGCCCTGCAGGCGTACAGGCCCCAGGACGATACGCAGGACAATTCCTTTGAGCGCCTGGCGGAGAAGTTCAGCGGGAGCGATCTGCGCTGGTTCTTCGACAACTGGGTCTATGAGGACCGCGGATTGCCGGATCTTTCCATCGAAGGCGTTTACCCGACTGCGGAAGCACACCAGCAATTTCTGGTCGCGACAGCGATCCGGAACGACGGCTACGCGGAAGCGTACGTGCCCCTCACCCTGAAGGCCGGAGACGCTGCCGCCACGAACTGGGTTCGAGTGCCGGCGCACGGGCAAATCACGCATCGCATGCTCTTCCAGCAGAGCCCGACGGAGGTCGACCTGAACGATGGATCGGTGCCCGAGGTGAGCGACAGCGTCCACCAGCGCATCATCACTGACGCTCCGGCGCACTGAAGCGGCCCGCCGGGGCTATGGCGCTGACTGCGGCTGGTTCAGCGTTCCGCGAATGTGCTGGACGCCGGCTTTGGTGTGAATCGTCAGGTTGACGCGGCGGTCGAAGCCAATGGTTCCGTCGATGGCATTCGCAATCCCGGAATGTGGGCCGGCAATCCCGCCGCTGGCCAGAGCAATGGTGCTGTGTGCGATCGTGCCCGCGCCGCTCCATCGGCCGAAGTGCGCCAGGGGTGTTTCAGCGCTGAGATCCGACAGCCCGCCATTTTGCCACGTGAACCGAAAATCTCCGGAGGCCGACGCGGCGAGTTCGGCTGCGCGGTAGCCGCTCATCTTCAACCGAATCGTACCGTTGCCACTGCCCGGACCCCAGTTCTCCAGGAAAAGCGTCCCGGTGTCGCTTGCCTGAACGCCAGTGAAGCGGACAGCCAGGTCCCATTGCGGCTCACCGTTGCTGAGGGACATGCTTCCGCTCGCCTGGACCGTTCCACCCAGCGCCTCAGCGTCGCAAGACTGGATCTGCATCCCGGATCCGGCAATGCTGAGCGTTGCCGTTGCTTTGTGCAGAACCAGGCGGCCCAATGTCAATGCTCCCGCATGCACGATACCCTCCATCGGGGGCCACTCCGGCGGATTGCCCGAGCTGAGATTCGAGAGCATCTGTCCGATGAATCCCGTGGGGGTGCGGTGAAGTGCGCCCTCGATCTCCGCGCCATTCAGTTCGGGAGCGTCCAGCGAGAAGGTCGCCGGGCATGGAGCAGCTTGGTTGCAGTTCGGGGGAAAAGTAACGGATCCGCGCAGATCCAGACCCGCGTAATGAAACACCGCGTTCTGCCATGCGATCTGGTCGGAAGACAGATTGATATCCGCCGATGTCACTTCGAGCGGCGCACGCAGGAAATTCGCACTCAACTGTAGTCCGCTGACACGAACCGTTCCGGTGGCGGTAATTCCTGGGCCCGAGCCCGTCACCGGCGTGATCCATCCACCGGAAATCGTCGTATTCAGGTCGGCTCGCCCCGTTCCTGCCTTGTCGGCAGAAAACCAGGATCGCGGAAATCCGAGTGCATGCCCTGCCGCAAGGACACGACTGATCGCAGCAGGACCATTCAGGTCGATGGTGAAGCCAGTCTGCGAAAACTGGCCATCGATGTTCAGCGGCTGCGGTTCGCCGAGGGGAATCGCAAAAGGCTCGAGCGCGAGACGCAATGGCTGGCCTCCGGAGAGCGCGACGGTGCGGCCCTTCCTTTTCCGCTTCACCGGTTCCGTGCTCCTCGCGACAAAGCGCACGTTCGGCAAGACGGTCGTTCCGCCGGGGTATCCGATTTTGACGCCCGCCGCGGTGGCATCGCCTGTCAACGAATCGGTGCCTGCACCGGCATCTCCGGTAATCAGGTGAAAGGAGCCATTAACGGCGCCGGTCGCGGAAATGGAACCCGCCGAAGGACGCAGCAGCGCGATCAGCGACAAAGGCAGCGCGGCCGGCACCTGGTTCAACGCCAATTGCAAGTTCAGCTTCGGGTGCAAAAAGCCCTGTGCCGCGCCCGTGATGAGCAGGTGACCCGAGCCCTCGGGCAGAAAGCAAGTGATGTCTTCAAATGCGGTGCGAGGATGCAGATAGAAGGTGCGGCAGTTGGCCGAGAGCGAAACGGGATTCGCCGGCTCAAATTCCTGCCTGCGCAGGTCTCCGATCTGCAACTGGCTGATCAGGGACAGATTGTCCGGAGTGCCTATGGCCCTGACGGTCAGGTCCAGATCGCCTCGCCAGCCGCTGTCCACGCCGGCAAGCATTTGCGTCACCTGTCCCAGTTGCGCACCGCTCCACGTCGCCCGCAGGTCCACGGGCATCGTATGCAGATCGGAAGCGCGGCGCAGCGAGCCCTCCAGCGTTACCTGGCCGGTATCGGAGGTATGCATCTGCAGGTCGGTCCTGACCGGCTGCGCTTTCAGCCGAATGCGCCATTCGTTTCCACTCGCCTGCCACATGGCAAATTGGGCATTGGTCAGAGAGAAGGGGCGCTTTTCCACCCCATCTTTGAAGTTGATTCGCGCATCATCTGCCTCGATATAGGGAAAGCGGGGCTGCGGCCCTGCAAAGCGATTCCCTGTTGGCGCATTCGGGACCTGGGAGGCCCGGGTCAACACCGAGCCGATGTTCCACGCGCCGGATTCGTTCCGGACCAGGTTGAGGCTGGCCTCGTCGAGGCTGATTTGGCTGACTTCCAGTCGACCGCGCCACAGGGACGACAACCGCACCGAAGCCACCACGGAATTGGCATGCAGGACGGGCTCGTAGCCGAAGGCCGGATCTTCGGCAAGGGTGAAATCGCTCATCGTGATGCCCGGGGTCGGCAGCAAACGCAACTGCATCGATCCGACGGCCACGGGACGCCCCAGCGCGTTGGCCATGCTGGTGGTGATGGAGCGGCTGTAGTGGCCGAGATTGACCAGGGGCGGAACGAATATCGCCAGCAGCAGGATCACTACGACGATGATGGCGATCACAAGCTTGCGGCGTCCGCTCCGCGCTTTCTCGGCGGCCAGCGGTTCTTCTTCCGTCTCCTTCATCGTTATTTCACCAGGTGGAAGGTACGACGCCAGCGGGTTTGATCGAAGAAGTGAATCGTCTCGTGCAGCACCCAGCCGATCTGATCGCCGAAGCTCGTCTTAAATTGCTCAGCCTCCGGGGTCTCAAACGACCAGTAAACGAACAGCGGGCGGCCAACGATGTTGGCACGAGGGACGAAGCCCCAGTAGCGGCTGTCGAGGCTCACGGTGCGATTGTCGCCCATGCAGAAGTACATGCCCGGCGGTACGACGAGATCGCCATTGTGAATGTAGGAAGGCAGCGCCTCAGCCCACTCGGCGGTCACATCGGCGCTCTCGGCGGGCGGCACGGCTGGGAAATCGTCGCGGTAAGGCTGGTAATCGGGGTATGGGGGCTGCGCGGCATAGGGCTCCTGCAGAGCCTGGCCATTGCGATAGACAACGCCGTCACTGAGGTGAATGCGGTCGCCGGGAATACCCATCACCCGCTTGACCAGGAAAAGATGCTCGCCGTTGGGCTCGATGGTCGGCTTGTAGAAGACGACAATGTCCCCGCGCTGAACGTTCCGGTGATAGATAAATGGAGCCCAGGATGCCGATGGCGCGAGGGTGCTGCGATCGACGAGGACGTGATCACCGACCAGCAGTGCTTTCACCATCGATGAAGAGGGAATCGCGAAATTCTGAAAGATAAACGTCAGGACGAAAAGTCCAACGACCAGGACGCCACAGATCGAGGCGAACGCCTCCAGCGGCGTTTCTTCGTGCTTGACTTCTGCCTGCGTTTCCAGAACCTGCTCCGTCGCCATTTCGGTTAACGCACCACCTGCAGAAAGCGGTCCCATCGCGCGAAGCTCACAATTCGGCCCAGAAGATCGCTTTTCTGTCCGAGTCTAACATCCGACGGCGGAGCAACATCCGTCGCGGAGGGCTCACGCAGCGAGAAGTAGATGAGGAAAGGACGACCGACGATATGATCATGCGTCACAAATCCCCAGTAGCGGCTGTCCAGGCTAAAGTTGCGGTTATCGCCCATGACGAAGTAATCGCCCGGCGGGATCACCAGATCGCCACGCTGCATATCGCGACGCATCTCGGTCCACCATTTCGGCCGCACACCGGGGTCGGTGTACATGGGCGTCGGAAAATTGTCGCGAAAATCGTCCGCGTAGGCAGGCTCGTACGCCACGTAGGGCTCGCGAATCCGCTCGCCATTGACGTAAACCCGGCCATTCTCCAGATGGATGTGATCGCCAGGCAAGCCGATGACACGCTTGACCACATGCTCCGGAGGGTTAGGCGGATAGTGAAAGACGACGATATCCCCGCGGTGAATCTGGCGATACGGCATCAGCCACTTCCATATACCCGCTGGCGCGTAGGCAATCTTGTTGACGAGCAGGAAATCGCCCACCAGCAGCGTGTGCTCCATGGATTCAGAAGGAATCCGGAACGGCTGCACGATGAACGTGAGAATAAAGAGCGCGATCACCACAACGGAGAGCAGCGAGCGCGCCATCTCCAGCACACCCGGGTTGCCACTGTGGGTCCTCCGCGGGGCGGCGACCGCCACCGGCTCGCCGGGTGAGGCGGCCATCGGTGCGGGGCTGGTGACGCTGACCGGCTGTTCGGTGGCGCTCATTGCGCTTCTCCCTGGCTGCCCAGGTCGTGCAAAGCCCGACGCGCGGCTTCCTGCTCGGCTGCTTTTCTGCTGGGTCCCGAACCCTCAGCCAGAATTCGGCCCCCGCTGCGGACCTCAACATCGAAATGCTTCTGGTGATCCGGCCCGGTCTCGGCAATGGTGCGGTATACCGGCTGCCCTTCCTTGCGAGCCTGCAACAGCTGCTGCAGTGCCGACTTGAAGTCGCCGAGGCTCTCCCCTGCGACAATCTGCATACGCAGAGCATCGATGTCCGGTTCGATGACATGAGCCTCAACGACCTGCCGCACGGCATCGAGGCCAGAGTCGAGATAGACAGCGCCGATCACGGCCTCCAGCGCGTTGGCCAGCAGACTCATCTTGACCCGGCTTCGTCCGCGCTTCTCGCTGCCGCCGACGCGAAGATATCGGCCGAGTTCCAGCCGGGCCGCAACCTCAGCGAGATGCTTGCGGCTGACAAGCGCGCCCCGCAGGCGCGTGAGGTCGCCCTCCCGCAGATCGGGAAAGCGCCGGTACAGCGACTCCGCTGCAAGGAGTCCCACGACCGCATCGCCGAGGTACTCGAGGCGCTCGTTGTCCCCAGGCTGGACTTCGCCCGATGTGCCCTGCTCATGAGTAAAGGAGCGGTGCGTGAGCGCCTGGACCAGCAGCTGTTCGCGGTTGCATTGGACATTCAGCGTTCGTTGCAGATCGTCCGTAGTGCGCGGAGCACCACCGTCGGGCTCGCCGGAAAAGGGGATCCTGCTGGCGCTGCGGGAATGAGGGACGGAGGACTCCATGCGAGCTGCTGCCTGAATCATTATTGCAGAGCGCAGGCCCCTGCGCGCTTAGTGCTGCGGACCCTGCTGGCTGGCCGTCGGCGGGCTTGCCTGCGAGGTTGAGGGGCCGGATGGCCCAGGCTTGTCCCCGCCCTGCGGAAGCGTGAAGGGCTGCCGGATACCGTCCTCCGCCGCGCGCTTCGTATCAGGCTGGCCGTCGCGCACCGTGAGCGCGGCTTTGTATTCAGAGATGGCCTGATCGCGCAATGCACGGCACTCGTCAGGCTCGCCGCCCTGCTGACTGCAGGATTGTCCCCGCACATCCAGAATGCGTCCGATGTAAATGTGCGACCAGGCCAGCGTCCGGGGATCCTTTGAATCGTTCAGGGCGTTCTGGAACGCCGACTGCGCATCGTGGGTCTTGCCGTTCAGCAGATCAACGCGGGCCAGGATGAACTGCGCGTGGCCGGGATCGCCGGTGTGCTTCGCGAGCGCCTCCTGCGCGATTGCTCCCGCTCCGGCGACATCACCCTTCACGAGCTTCAGTTCTGCCAGTTCCAATCCGGTCGGCTGCGGAGCCGTGTGGCTCACCATTTCGTCTTCGCCATGCTCGTCGAAGTCAATCTGTTTCGCCCGGTGAATCTCCCCGGCGATATCCATGCCGTAGACCATCGGCCCGATCGCCTCGTCCAGGCTCTCCGGGTTTTTCTCAAAGCCGATCAGCTGGTTGTAGAAGTACTGCGTCAGCACGTAACCCTGAGCCATCGAGTGATTCACATTTTGCTGGCGGATCGCGGCCATTTTCTCCTGAGCGGCTGCGCGTGCGCGCTGGTACGGCTCCGCAGCGCTGTGGGACAGGCCTGCCGGAATCTTCACGTCCGGCACGCCGGTTTCCATGGTGCGCGCTTCGATGGCGCGGATCATGCTTTCAATGACCAGTGCGACGATGTCGCTCTTGAATGTGAACTGCAGAGGCGCATCGGCGACGATCTTGAGCAGCGGCAGCATGCGATCCATCGAGTCCTGACGCGCGTAGAGGAGCGGCTCGATCTGGTAGTGCAGGTACGCGTGCCGCACCAGGTGCATGGCAATCTGCCCGTCCCGGGGAGACGCCACCACGACGTAGTCCTGTCCGTAGACGCGTGCGTTCGTTTCGGCGGGCGAAAGCATCGGCTCGAGAACCACCAGGAAGCGGCGGGCGTGCGAGATGGACGCGGGGACCTTCAGGTAGTAGTTCGTGCTGACGATCATCTGCGAAAGCGGCGTGTGCAGTTGGTCGACCAGGTTGTCGTAGGCGCGACGGTTCTGTAGCCAGATGACGTGCAGATCCGCATCCTCAGCGAACCTGCGCAGCAGCGGCAGCATCAATTCCACGCCAGTGGCGTCGGGCGGGAGGTCCTGCTCTTCCACGCTCGGCGTCAGCTGCGGTGGCGGCGTGAGATACAGCGCGAGCGAGACATACTGAGCCAGGCTGCGGGCCGGGTCGGCCAGCTGGTGCTGGTCGATGTACAGGCAGAGCTTGTCTCGATCATCGCGCGCCCGCGCCGAGTCGAGGGTCGCCTGGTTCACTTGCTCGCGAACCCGCTTCCGTACCGGATCGCTGTCGTTGAGCCCGCGATCGTAACCGCACGCATTCAAAGCCACGGCTACGTCGAACATCGCCTCGCTGGTCTCAAGGCTCACCGCCGGGCCAGCCGGGTCCATCAGCGACGGGCGCGAGGAAGTAGTCTGGCGCTCCGGCGGAGCGCTGAGCTGCGAGCTGGACGAACTGGAGGAGCTGTACGGCACATTCTGCGGCGCAGGCGGGGATTGCTGCTGGGCGATGCAGGTCGCCGCGAGAAATGTCGGAAGGCAGGCAATCAGGACCAGAGGGGCACGGGGGCGAAGAGGCGGAAACATACAGTGGAAACGGGAGTGGCTGCTCTCCAGTCTAAGCGCGCCCCAGAGGGGGGTCAATGATTCTCCTGACGTTCAGGAGCGGCCTGTTTGCCGGATTTCGCTGCCGTACAATGGCAGTCATTCTCCATGTCAAAAGCCCTTCCGCTGCGCAGTTTTCTCTTCCGCTTCTCACTGCTCCCTCTTCTGCTGACCGTCGCAACGCCCCTTCTCGGGCAGGATGCCGCTCCTGACACGGCGGCCAGAAGCACGGTGGCGCTCAGCAGTGACCAGCCAGTCCGCGCCCCGCATGCCATGGTCGTCAGCGTCCACCACCTCGCGACCGATGCGGGCGTGCAGGTGCTGCGGCAGGGCGGCAATGCGGTCGATGCAGCCGTCGCGGCCGGTTTTGCGCTGGCAGTCGTGCATCCGATCGCCGGGAATATTGGCGGCGGCGGATTCATGCTGATCCACGAGCGCAGCGGCAAGGACACCTTCATCGATTACCGCGAGAAGGCTCCGCTGGCCGCGACCGTGAACATGTATCTGGACGCAAAGGGAAATGTCATCCCGGACGCCAGCATCGTTGGATACCGCGCCATCGGGGTTCCAGGATCCGTCGCCGGACTGGTCTATGCCGAAAAGCACTACGGCAAGCTGACGCTCCAGCAGGTGATGGCTCCGGCGATCCGGCTGGCGGCGGACGGTTTTGTCCTGAGCGATGAAGAAGCTGACGAACTGCACGACTCGATCCTCACGGGCTTCCCTGCCTCGAAGCATATCTTTCAACGCGACGGCAATTTCTATAGATCGGGCGAAACGTTCCGCCAGCCTGAACTGGCGGAGACGCTCCGCAGGATCGCTGCCAATCCTGACGACTTCTACCATGGCGCGATGGCTCGGCAGATTGCTGCCGCCGTGCAGCAAGGCGGCGGCCTGATCACCGCCGAGGATATGGCGCGCTACACCGTGAAGGAACGGCCGCCGATCATTGGCACCTATCGCGGGTACTCGGTCGTCAGTGCGCCGCCACCTTCGTCCGGCGGAGTTGCCCTGATGGAAATGCTGAATATGCTCGAGGGATACAAGCTGGCGCCGCTCGGGGATCGCACCGCGCCGGAGATGCACCTGATCGTGGAGGCGTTTCGTCGCGCGTACATGGACCGCTCCAATTACCTCGGCGATCCCGATTACGTGAAAATTCCTGTCGAGCAGCTCACAAGCAAGAGGTACGCTGCGGCGTGGCGCGAGAGCATCCTGCCGGAAAAGGCAAATTCCTCGGCGAGCCTGCAGCGTCCGGCGGGATTTGTTCCTGCCCCGCCGACCATGGCCGGGGTGCGGCAGGAGTCGGTGGATACAACTCACTACTCCATTGTGGATGCCCAGGGGGATGCGGTCGCTGTGACGACGACGCTGAACGGCGGCTATGGCTCCGGCGTGACAGTGCCCGGGCTTGGGTTCCTGCTGAACGACGAGATGGACGACTTTGCGTCGAAGCAGGGCGTGCCGAATATGTTTGGCCTGATCCAGGGGCCGGCGAACGCCATCGCGCCCGGCAAGCGCCCGCTCTCCAGCATGACCCCAACGATCGTGCTGAAAGACGGAAAAGTGGCGATGGTGCTGGGATCACCGGGCGGCGGTCGTATCATCACCACGGTCGCCAATATCTTTCTTAGCGTTGCCGACGAGGGGCTCAACATCCAGCAGGCGGTGGACGCGCCGCGATTCCACCATCAATATCTGCCGGATGTTCTGTACCTCGAGCCGGGATTTTCACCGTCAACGGTCGATGGACTGCGGGCCGATGGATATAAGCTCAAAGTTGGCCACCACTGGAGCGATGGCGAATGCATTGCCGTCGATCCGGAGACGAGCGTGCTGGAAGGCGGCCAGGATCATCGGCAGCACTACGGCAAAGCCGCCGGCTATTAGCTTCCGCAGGGTGGGACTCCTGCGGAACGCGCAGATTCACTGACTTCCCTGTTCGGAGAATGTATGCCAGACGCAACCTGCGATATCGGCCTGATCGGCCTCGCTGTGATGGGCCAGAACCTGGTCCTGAACATGAACGACCATGGATTCAAAGTGGCGGTCTTCAACCGGACCGTTTCCAAAGTCGACGACTTCCTCACGAACGAAGCGAAAGGCACCCAGGTTGTGGGCGCTCATTCGATTCAGGAGCTCGTGTCTCTGTTGAAGCGACCGCGGCGCGTGATGCTGATGGTGAAGGCCGGCGACACGGTCGATCAGATGATCGAACATGTACTGCCCTACCTCGAAGCCGGCGACATCGTTATCGATGGCGGCAATTCCCTGTTCACCGACTCGAATCGCAGAACGAAGGACCTCGGCGCCAAAGGCATTCTGTTCATCGGCACCGGGGTTTCGGGCGGCGAGGAAGGCGCGCGCTTCGGCCCGTCCATCATGCCGGGCGGTAATCCTGAGGCCTGGCCGCACGTGAAGAACATCTTTCAGTCAATCGCGGCCAAAGTTGAAGACGGCACCCCGTGCTGCGACTGGGTCGGCGATGCCGGCGCGGGGCACTACGTGAAGATGGTGCACAACGGGATCGAGTACGGCGACATGCAGCTGATCTGCGAGGCCTACGACATCCTGAAGCACGCGCTGAACCTCAGGCCTGACGACCTGGCCACGGTCTTCGCGGAGTGGAACAAGGGGGAGCTGGACAGCTTTCTTATTGAGATTTCCAGCCAGATCTTCGCGAAGAAGGACGAGGACGGCACACCGCTGGTGGACAAGATTCTCGACACGGCTGGGCAGAAAGGCACCGGTAAGTGGACGGTCGAGAGCGCGCTGGACTTGGGCATGCCTGTAACACTGATCGGCGAATCAGTGTTCGCGCGCTGCTTGTCCGCCATCAAGGAAGAGCGCGTCGCCGCGTCGAAGGTCCTGCAGGGGCCGAAGGGCGAGGCAGCCACTGCCGATCGCAAAGACTTCATCGAGAACGTGCGCCGGGCGCTCTACTGCTCCAAGATCATCAGCTACACGCAGGGATACATGCTGCTGCGCGAGGCGGCCAAGGCGTTTGGCTGGCGTGTGAACATGGGCGGCATCGCGCTGATGTGGCGCGGC
>DATEPN010000102.1:0-7077 GCA_035273225.1 Acidobacteriaceae bacterium
GCGTGATCCCCAGTGGAAGGTCGTCTCCTTGCAGTTGATCGAGCGTCTCAAGCCCTGGCGACATGCTCGACAATCCTAACTGTATTGTTGGCGTCTTGTCGGCTACTTCGTTGGCGGCTCCGCCGCCGCCACTCTTCTTCATGTCCGAGTTGCCGGTAATACCGACGGAAGGCTGCTTTCCGAGTCGCCACTCGCCAGCACCGCTAACTCAAGCCATATTTTGGGCGATGTGACGAAGCAGGTTTCCCGGCGTGATTTAAGAAGAGGCAAATACCGCTCGCGATCTTTTGTGGTTTTCTCAGAAACGATGTCACGCAGCTTTCGAAAGAGGGCCAAGTCACCCTCGGCGCGAACGGAGTAACCGATGCAGAACTTGCATAACCTGATCAGTTGTCCCAGATTCGCGTGTCGTTCATATCGTGCATCAAGAAATCATTATATGGATCGAGAAGGAAATCCCCCTGCATCGGCTTGGGAGACGTCGTATTTGTCAGGCTTGCGTGGATCATAGCGCACTTGAAACTTCTTGTTGACCAGGTCTTTTGGTTGACTATCACCAGTAGAAAATGAGCGGGATATCCTCGCTCTTCCGGAGTAGTACTCACCATTGACTACGTAATAGAAGTCGCCCACGTCGAGCGGGTACGAACCTCGTCCCGTTGCAATGACTTTACCGACAGACTGGATTGTCGCTTCAGTCACTGGCCAGCTATCAGTATTCTCCTTGGGCATCGCCCGTCGGTAAAGCCAGATTGCGAGCAAAGCTAGTGCGCCAACAGCTATGATGACGGCGAGGATCAATGGAATGGTCATGCCCCGGATGATAGCGTATCTCGGGTAACCGGCCCGGACGGCAGATCGGCTCGCGATGATCGGCTTGTGAAGAAGCGTAAATCCCTGCGGAATTCGAGATTATGGACGAGCGGTCGGCCACTCGGACATTTCGATCTGGGCGCCGAGAATGGGCCCTGTTATGTTGCTCCGAGAGGAGGGGAAGGATGATCCGCGCCGAAAATCTGTTCGCTGGCGCAGCGATAACTCTACTCATCCTCGGATTGGTCCTGCCTAACATTCTGAAGACCACTCAGCACATGACCGTGACTTGGCCCGGATCAACTTTCATGATTGGTTACCAAGTGCCGTGCTTTGGGTTGGCGGCGCTGTTCGCTGCATTTGCTTGTTCGTATGCGCTCCGATGGATCCGGTTGAGCGCAGCCACGGCGGACTGGCATCTCTGGTTAAGCTTGTCGGGCGTCGCAATCTTTGGATTTGGCTTCGCGCTGTTCGCACGAATCGCAGTAGATGGTGCGGGGCGGCAGTCCGGGCAGGGGGCATTGCTGGCCATTGCTGCAGGGCTCCTCGTCGGACCGGCTGTGTTTGTCGCAGGCCAGTTGGTATTCCTTGCGGCGATGATTCGCAGCTTCATTGGGCAACGGCGGTGAAGGACGTTCCGGGCGAGTTGTCGGCAACTCGTACATTTCGACTCGGCCACATTTGGCGGTTCCAGTGGAGGAGTTGGCGGTGCGTCGCCCTGCGGAGATGGGCGTCTGGTTAGTGCATGCCGATTTGGGGGTTGGCGCGGTTGCCGGTGATGGCGACGGGGAGTTCGGTGCCGGCTCCGTGCTTGGCGAAGAAGGGGTCGACGGGCTTCAGGAGGATGGATTTCCATCCGGTGACCATCTGGGAGACGTGGGCGTCGAGGCGGGCGGTGCCGTGGAAGTCGAGGGTCTCGCCCTGGAGGTTGTAGACGCCGCTGAGGGCGATCTTTGCGCCCGGCACCTGGTAGTTGAGCGCGGTGAGCGAGAGGCGGCGGTTGGAGAAGAGGAAGGTCCCCTGCATGTTGCTGGCGATGTCGGCGGCATTGGCTCCCTGACGGTTGCCGGCCTTGAGGGCGTCGGATTCGTCTTTGGCCTGGTCGGCATGACCCTGGCCGCGGAGGCTGAGCTCATCGACTTTTTCCTGAACCTTGGTGCTGGTGAAGTGCACGCCGGCGATGGAGAAGGTTCCTTTGAGGCGGACGCGGTCGGTGACGGACTCGGGGCCGGGCGGCAGCAGCAGGTCGGTGTGGAGCTGCAGGGCTCCGTGCATGAGCGGAGGCTCGCGGTCGGAGGCGAGGTCGAGGACGTCCTGAATGCGGCCGGGACCGAGGGTGACGTCGAGGTGGATCTCGTGGCCCTTTCCTCCTGAGGGGTTACGGACGACACGGCCTTTCGCGATGATGTGGGTCTGGCGGAGCCAGGCGTCGACGGGATCGAGGTAGGTGTCGCCGCTGGTGCCGTCCACGACGGCGTGGAAGGTGGTGTTCAGCGGCATGGGGCGGCGGGCGGTATCGAGGCTGAAGTTGGGGGTCTGGGTTTCGCCGTTGACGTCGATGTGGTCGAGCTGGCCGGCGTAGCTGCCGGTGGAGGAGAGGGTGCCGGCGATTCCTTTGAAGGGGTTGAGATTGGCGTGGGTGAAGGAGTAGGTGCCGTCGACGGGCGTGTCGCCGGGGCTTTCCTGATTGAAGGGGCCGAAGTCGCCGGTGGATTCAATGTTGCCGACGGGTTTGGCATTGACGAGGGTGGCGCGGAACTTCATCGGCCGGCCGGCGGCGACGGTATCGAGGCGGAGGCGCTGGATGACGAAGTGGAGCGGCTGCTTCGCGGGGTTGCCGTTCTCGATGATGAGGTCGGCCTTGTCGACGAGGATCTCGCCGGCCTGGACTTTGATGCCGCTGGTGCTGGCGTCCTGTCCGGGACCGCCGCCGGAGAAGCGGGGCACGTTGGAGCGCTGGTTCTTCGGGGGCAGGCGGAGGGTGAGGCCGTGCACCTGGACGCGGTTGATGACGATGGGCGAGTGGAAGAGCTGCTGCCAGTGCAGCATGTGGAAGCTGAAGCGGTCGATCTCAAACATGGGGTCCTGCATGTCGAGGTGGTTGGGGTAGAGGCGCAGGCCGGTGCCGGAGACCTCGAAGCCCTTGACCATGGAGACCTGGAATTTCGCCAGATCGACGCGGCTGTCAAAGCGGGTGCTGAGGGTTTCGATGACTCTCGCCTTGAGCATGGGGCCGGCGCGGTGGAGGAGGATGTCGCCGGCGATGAGGAACGCGGCGAAGGCGACCAGGGCGACCACGCTGATGATGAGAAGCAAGCGCCGCAGGAGGCGGTGTTCGTGGGCGCGGTTGATTTGCGGTTCGGCGGAATGGGTGCTGTTGGTCAAACTGTTGTCCGGGCGACAGAACGGCAGAAGTTGACGCGACCGCCTGCGTGCCAGTCCCTTAGAACCCTGGCGGAGCGATTCGGGCTGCCATCGTCAGCGGTGATTTTCCGGTTTATCATGCGACGGCACGGAGTTTGGGGGAGCATGAGGGTTCAGAGCTGGCTACGGGTTACGGCGCTGCTGGTGGCTGTGGCGGTATCGGTCGAGGCGCAGCAGGCGAAGGCGACGGCTCCGCCGCAATCGCACCAGAAGGCGCTGGAACCCGCCCGCGCGCCGGGACTGCCCATCGACGGGTACATCCGCGATGCGTGGAAGACGCTGGAGCGGTCGATGACCAGCTGCACGTCGCTGGTGGATCCGAAGGTGAATACCGCACCGATTCTGTATCTGCCGAAGGATTATCCGGAGCCGGCGGCGGTGGCGCGGCTGAAGTCGAAGTGCGGCGTGGATGTGGAGCGGCTGCCGGTGGTGGTGGAGCGAATCGGGCAGCCGGTGAAGGTGCCGCGGTCGGGGCTGCTGTATCTGCCGCATCCGTATGTGGTGCCTGGCGGGCGCTTCAACGAAATGTATGGGTGGGACAGCTACTTCATCCTGCTGGGATTGCTGACCACCCCAGCGAGCAAGCTCGCCGGGGACCCCGGGCGCAGCGGTCATGCGGACCTGGCGCGCGGGATTGTCGAGAACTTCTTCTTTGAGATCGAACATTATGGCGGCGTGCTGAACGCCAACCGGACGTATTACTTCACGCGGTCGCAGCCGCCGTTCCTGTCGTCGATGATTCGCGGCGTCTACGACGCGGAGGTGGCGGCGGGGCAGAGGCTGGAAGCGCGTGCGTGGCTGGGACGGGCGTACCGGTACGCGGTGCGGGATCATGCGCTCTGGCTGCGTCCGGAGCATCGCGCGGGCGATACAGGGCTGGCGCGGTACTTCGACTACGGCGAGGGGCCGGTGCCGGAGATGGGCGACGATCCGACGTATTACCAGAACGTGATCAGCTGGCTGCTCGCGCATCCTGACGTGCACATGGATTTTCTGGTGGACGGGCCGGAGACGCCGGGCGAGGGCGACAACGCGAAGATTGCGGAGATCAGCTGCGATCCGGCGATGTCGGGCGTGTGTGCGCATGCGCATGTGGGCGGGCACTGGCTGACCAAGGATTTCTACAAGGGCGACCGGGCGATGCGGGAGTCGGGTTTCGATCCGGCGTTTCGGTACGGACCGTTCAGCGGCGCAACGCATCACTATGCGCCGGTGTGCCTGAATGCGCTGCTCTACAAATATGAGCGCGACCTGGCGTGGATGGCCGAGCAACTGGGCAAGCCGGCCGAGGCGCAGCGCTGGAAGGCTGAGGCAACGGAGCGGCGGGCCGCCATCGACAAATACTTGTGGAATGCGGCGAAGGGGATGTACTTCGACTACGACTTCGAAGAGGGAAAGCCTTCGACCTATAACTACGTCACGACGTTTTATCCGCTGTGGGCGGGGGTGGCGACTCCGGAGCAGGCGCGCGGGGTGGAAGGCAAGCTTTCTCTGTTCGAGAAGCGCGGCGGTCTGGCGATGAGCACGGAGGATACGGGTGTACAGTGGGACCTCCCCTATGGGTGGGCTCCGGTGAACTGGATCGCGGTGGAGGGGCTGCGTGCAGCGGGCGACGTGAAGGACGCGTCGCGGGTGTCGCGCGAGTTCACCACGATGGTGCGCGATAACTTTGCCTGCGATGCGACCATCCATGAGAAGTACAACGTGGTGACCGGGTCGTCGACGGTGCAGGTGGCGACCGGCTACCGGCAAAATGTGGTGGGCTTCGGCTGGACCAACGGCGTGTATCTGGAGATGCAGGCGCTGCTGCGGCGAGCCGGAGTGGTGGTTCATCCGGCGGCGAGTGTGCCGTGCGCACAACGCGGCCAGCAGGAGGCGCAGCGATGAGCGCGCGTGGGGATCAGCAGAAGGTGATTGTCGGGCTGGGGGAGTTGCTGTGGGACATGTTGCCGGACGGGCCGCGTCTGGGAGGCGCGCCGGCGAATTTCGCCGTGATGGCGGGACGGCTTGGGGATCACGCGGTGATTGCGAGCCGCGTGGGGGCCGATCGCCTGGGCAAGGAAGCGCGCGACGAACTGAAGGCGCTGCCGGTGGACACCAGCTGGCTGCAGGTGGATGAGCATTATGCTACCGGGACGGTTACAGTTGCGCTGGATTACGGCGAGGCGCATTACACGTTCCAGGAGCCGGTGGCGTGGGACCGCATGGAACTGACGCCGGAGTGGACGGATCTGGCGCGGGAGGCGGATGCGGTGTGCTTCGGCACGCTGGCGCAGCGGGACGCGCAGTCGCGGGCAACGATTCTGGCGTTTCTGGACCGGACGCATCCGGAGTGCGTGCGGGTTTTCGATGTGAACCTGCGGGCGCCGTTCTGGACGGCGGAGGTGCTGCGCGAGTCGCTGCAGAGGGCAACGGTGCTGAAGCTGAACGTGCACGAATTGCCGGAGGTGCTGTCGGCGACGCGCGTGTGTCCCCACGCGGCGCGGCCGGAGCACGACGGAGCCATCGTGGAAAGGGCGCGGCAGTTGATGGAGTGCTATCCGATGCACATGGTCTGCGTGACGCTGGGCGATGAGGGCAGCATGCTGGTGACGCGCGACGAATCGCACCGGCATCACGGACTGCAGGTGGTGGTGCGCGACACGGTGGGCGCGGGGGATGCGTTCACGGCGGCGCTGGCTCACTACTATCTGGAAGGCGCGCCGCTGGCGGTGCTGAATGAGGCGGGGAATCGCTGGGGCGCATGGATGGCGTCGCAGCGCGGGGCGATGCCGCCGATGCGGGTGGGGACGGTGGCGAGCGTGACGGAGGAGATTCGGCTGCTGCGGGCGTGAAGGCAGGGAACAGGCAACAGGGAACAGGGGACGAAGAGAGGGTTGCGCCAGATCGGGCGCGGGGCTCGGGCGCGGGTCAGGTGATATCTTGAAGGTTGCAATCCCTTTCTGAGGTTCTTGTTCGCGTGAACGCTGTGATGTCTCGTCTTGTGGCCCTGCTGGCATTTGGGGCTCTGCTGGGTCCGCTGGGCGTACAGGCGCAGGTCACCGCCACGGCTCCCGAAGCCGAACCGCCGCAGTATCAGCAGCGGTGGGATATTTACGGCGGCGCGCAGTACATGCACTTCAATCCGGGCACCGGACGCGGCAACCAGGTAGCCGCCAACAATCTGCTGGGCTGGACCGGCGGAGCGACGGTGTGGCTGAAGCCGCTGCTGGGCATCGAATCGAGTGTGCGCGGCGGGTACGGCACGATGACGGTGCCGCCGAACATCTACGGCGTTCCTCCGCACCCGAAAATGTCGGAGTACCTGTTTCTGTTTGGGCCGGATTTCCGCGTCATCCGCAAAGAGAGGCTAACGGTCGGGATGCATTTGCTGATCGGCGCGGCGTATGGATCGTTCAGCAAGGATTTTCCGAAGGGCATTCAGCCGATCAACGTGGACATCTACAACGACAAGCTGGCGTTCGGCTATGTGTTTGGAACGCCGGTGGACTTCAATGTGAGCCCGAAGCTGTCGGTGCGGTTCGTGCCGGACTGGCAGCCGACCCACTATGGGTATTCGCAGCAGAATGAGTTTGCGGGGTCGATTGGGGTGGTGTACAAGCTGGGGCGGCGGTAGCAGATAGCAGATAGCAGGTAGCAGGTAGCAGATAGCGGATAGCGGATAGCGGGTAGCGAGGGCAGCGGGTGACGATCCGCTGCCCTTTTTCTTTGCGGCGGAGTTCGATGGGCGGGTGCGTTACGGTGTGCTGCGGGCTACCGACTACCGGCTTCGTTCAGTTGTCGCGGTGCTTGCGCATGTAGACTTCGAATTTCTTTGCGGCGCGGCGGCGCTTCCAGCGG
>DATEPN010000103.1:0-5267 GCA_035273225.1 Acidobacteriaceae bacterium
GAACTCTTTCCACGTGGCCCAGTGCGGCACCAGGTTGGAGTTGGCAATGAGCACGCGCGGAGCGAGCGGCTGGGTTTCGAGCACGGCGACGGGTTTGCCGGACTGGATGAGCAGCGTCTGATTGTTTTCGAGGCGGTCGAGCGTAGCGATGATGCGGTGGAAGGCGTCCCAGTTGCGGGCGGCTTTGCCTCGGCCTCCGTAGACGATCAGCTCAGCGGGCTTCTCGGCGACCTCGGGATCGAGGTTGTTCATCAGCATGCGCTTCGCGGCTTCCTGGATCCAGCCGCACGCGTTGCGGGTGTTGCCGCGCGGTGCGCGAATCGGAGCTTGAGGCTGCGTCATGAACAATGCCTCGGGTGCTGAGAGAGCAACATCCGATACTACAACCCTGGCTGCGCGGCGGAGCGTCAGCGCGGGCGGAAGGGCAGAAGAGGCTCTCCGATCCAGAAGCCGGTGTTGCGGCGGGTGAACCAGGATCCCTGGTGTCCGCGGAGGCGAGCCAGCGCTTCGTGGTACGGGCCGACGAAGCGAATCGGGCCGGGCAGAGTGCGGTACAGGCGAGGCAGCCAGCGGCGGGCGCGGTGGGCGGCACGTTGGTTCGTTGGCAGCGCAAAGTCCTGGCAGAGGCGTGGCGGCATCCACTCAGCCGTGAGCGCGCGATACCAGTGGGGAGGGCGAATCCACGAGCCCGCTCCGGAGAGGATGGCCTGGCCCATGGCGCGTGCTGCGGAGTTCACGCCGAGCGCGCCGGACTCGAGCATCTCGCGGTTGTAGGCTTCGAAGACTGTCCAGTTGTCGGGCAGGCACGACGCGGGGATTCCGAAGAGAGCAGCGAGGGTGCGGCTTTCCTGGTAGTACTGCTCGCGTTCGGGGGCGGTGAGGGGCAGAACGCATTCGTATGCCAGCAAGGCGCTTTCGACGAGCGTGGCATAGACCCAGCGCAGGGCGGCGATGTCATTGGCCTCGTAATGCGCGGCCCGGGGCCACGCTCCGACGGGCTCCGGCAGTTCGCCCCGGATGTGCGTATGCAGCGAATGCAGATGGCGCGCGGCGGCCAAGGCCTGCTCGCGGCTGCCGAAGATCATGGCGAAGACGATCCGGAAGGTGTTGTGAAAGCGTGCGATGGGCTGGTTGAGCACGGTGGAGTGCTGAGCGATGGCCGCGGCGACCCAGGGATGCGCCAGCTGGAGCAGGGCGGCGCGTCCGGCGCCGAGGAAGACGCCGGATTCGCGGTTGATCTTCCATGTGATGGAGTTTGGTCCGAAGATGCCCGCGCGGGGATCGGCGTTGCGGCAGGCAATCGCAGTGAGCGACGATTCGAGATCCGCGCGCGAGACCAGGGACTCCATGGATCTATTATCGTTGGCTTGCCGGTCGCCGGAAAGCACTTCGCAGGTGCGCGAACTGAATGTGTCATTCGGATTGACAACTTCGGAATCGCCATCTGCTAGCCTCTGTGCTGCGGCAAAAGCCGCTGCAAGGAGATTGGCTATGCATCTGCGCAGATGGATTTGTGCGGGGCTCAGTTTTGCGCTGGCCGGGCCGGCGATTCTGGCGCAGGAGAGCGGCGCTGCGAATGCTCAGAAGCCCTTCCTGCCCACGCAGGTATCTCCGGCCGATTCGCTGAATGCGCTGCTGAACGGGCTGGAGATCGAAGTTGTCGGAGCGGCCGAGGCGATGCCCGCCGAAAAGTACGATTTCTCGCCTTCGGCAAGCATGGGTGAGTACAAGGGAGTGAGCACATTTGGCGAGCAGGTGAAGCACCTGGCGGAAGCCAATTATGAGTTTTTCCACGGTTGGGGGCTTCCGAACGAGGTCGATCCGAAGACGATTGCGACGTTGAAGACGAAGGACGACATCGTGAAGGCGCTCAGGACCTCGTATGCGTACGCGCATGCGGCCGTGAACAGCGTCACTCCGGAGAACGCCTTCATGTCCGTACCCGGGCCGGCAAACAGAAAGCCGACGCGGGCTTCGATGGTTGCCTTCTGCATGGCGCACTCGATGGATCACTACGGGCAACTCGTCGAGTATCTGCGCATGAACGGCATTATCCCGCCCGCGAGCCGGCGGCCTGCAAACCGGCCGCAACAACAGGGAACAGGCAGTAGCAGATAGCAGATAGCGGATAGCAAGGCGGCCTCGGTTGTCGTTCGTGAGTCACGAGCGATGCTGAGGCCGTTTTCCTTTTTGGGCAGTTTGAGACAATGAGGCGGGATGGCTCTCGGACGCAGCGTGGACGTTGAAGAGGAACGCGGGCATCCTGCGCTGCGGGTCTTCCTCGTGGTCACCTTTCTGGTCGTCCTGGCATTCGGCGGTCTGGTCCTGACTGCCGGCATCTGGCTGAAGCACAAAATGCAGTCATCGTTGCCGGAGCTGGACGGCCGGCAGCTGGCGCCGGGGCTGACCGCTCCGGTCCTGGTGCGGCGCGACCAGCATGGTATTCCCCACATTGAAGCGGCCAATCTCGACGACCTCATGTTCGCGCAGGGGTACGTCACGGCGCAGGATCGCCTGTGGGAGCTGGACATGGCGCGGCGCATGGCTGCGGGCGAGGCGGCGGAGGTCCTTGGCTCGAAGCTGCTCGAACATGACCGCATGCAGCGCGTTCTGGAGATTCGGCCGACGGCTGAGCGGCTGACCGCGAGCATGGACGACCGGACGCGACGCTACTTCGAGGACTACGCGCATGGCGTGAATGCGTATATCGACTCGCACCGGGATCGGCTGCCCGCGGAGTTTCGGCTGCTGATGTATCAGCCGAAGCCATGGGAGCCGGTGGACTCGATTCTCGCGGTGATGAATATGGAGCAGATGCTCGACGAGCACTGGCCGGACAAGATGGCGCGGGAGTACATCACGCGGCGGCTGGGGCCCACGCTGGCGGAAGACTTGTATCCCACCGGATCGTGGCGCGATCGGCCGCCGGTAACGAACGAAGTGCCGATCACGGCGCCCAATCAGGTGATGCCCGATGTGCCGCTGGATGAGTCGCAGACGGGCAAGCTGGGTCCTGGGCTGCTGGGCCTCGAGCGGCTGACGGGGGGCGATGCGAGCGCATGTCTCGGCTGCGATGCGGGATCGAATGAGTGGGTGGTGAGCGGGTCGAGGACCGCGACCGGGAAGCCGCTGCTCTCGAACGATATGCACCTGGGACACCAGATCCCGGACATCTGGTACGAGAACGACCTGAAGGCTCCTGGATTTCATGCCGCGGGGCTGACCGTGCCGGGAATTCCCATGGTGATCGCGGGGCACAACGAGCACATCGCCTGGGGATTTACTGCGCTCTACGGCGACACCGAAGATATCTACGTCGAGAAGGTGAACGGGCAGGACGAGTACCAGGACGCGAGCGGGGCGTGGCGTCCGATCGAGCATCAGCAGGAGACGATTCATGTGCGCTGGCATTCCGACGTCAGCGTCGATGTGCGTCGCACCGGCCATGGCGTTGTGATCTCATCGATCATTCCTGGAGAGACCCGCACGCTGGCACTGAAGTGGGTGCCGTACGATCCGAACGCGAAGGGCTGGCCTCTGCTGGCGCTGGATACGGCCGCGAACTGGGCGGATTTTCGCAACGCAATGACGCAGTGGTGGGGGCCGACGCAGAACGTCGTCTATGCCGACGATCAGGGGCATATCGGCTACCAGGCGGTGGGGCTGATTCCGAATCGGCCGGGCGGGTTGGCGCCGGGGCCCATCACGGACGAGCAGCATGAGTGGCAGGGCTACATCGCGTTCGATCAGCTGCCGACATCGTTCGATCCGGACAATGGCATCCTGGCGACGGCCAATGCGCGCATCACGCCGGATGGCTATCCGATGCCGCTGACCCTGGAGTGGGCCGACCCGTATCGCAACGAGCGCATCTGGAAATGGCTGCAGCCGAAAACGAAGCTGACGGCGCAGGACATGCTGACGCTCCAGACGGACATTTACTCGGAGGTGGATCAGGAGATGGCGCAACGGCTGGCGTACGGCATCGACCACGCCAGCCATGTGGATGCGCGGCTGCGCCAGGCGGCGGATCTGATGCGGACCTGGGACGGCGCGGTGACGATGAATTCGGCCCCGGCGGCGATTGTCAACGCGGCGAAGAAGGTCTTCTGGCCGATGCTGCTGCAGCCGAAGCTGGGGCCGGACTGGCGTCTCTATCGCTGGGCCGAGAGCCTGTACGCCGGCGAAGAAATCCTGATGAAGGAACCGGCAGGCTGGCTGCCGCAGCAGTATGCGAGCTGGGACGATTTTCTCGCCGATATGGTGCGGCAGGGGCTGGCGCGCGGGCATGCGCCGACGGATCTGACGACCTGGAAGTTCGGGTATACGAATCCGGTCGAGGTGGAGCATCCGCTGTATCGGCTGCTGCCCTGGTTCAAACGCTGGACGGGAACGGGCGTGCAGCCGCAGGCGGGGGATACGTCCACGGTTCCGGATGCGGCCGAAACCTTCGGCGCGTCGAACCGGTTCACGATGGACTGGAGCAACATCGACGAGGCGCGGAATACGATTCTGATGGGTGAGTCCGGGGATCCGCTGAGTCCGTACTACCGCGACCAGTGGCCGTACTGGTACGGGGGCAAGACGTTCGCCTGGCCGTACACGGATGACGCTGTGGCTGCCGCCACGGCGCACGTGCTGCGGCTGGAGCCGTAGCGAGCCGGCACCGTGAAGTTTTCGTTTCGGTTTCCGGCGACTCCGGCCAGCGAGGCCACGCGCGCGTATCGGCGGCGGGTGCTGCTGCTGGCGGTCATCGGCATTACGGTGCTGCCGCTGGCGTGGCGCGGCCCCTCGTGCGGGCAGGACTTCGATTTTCATCTGCAGAACTGGCTGGAAGTGGCGCGCAGCTGGCGTGAGGGAGTGGTGTATCCGCACTGGGCGGCGTCGCCGAACTATCTTGCCGGGGAGCCGCGGTTTGTTTTTTATCCGCCGCTGAGCCGGTTTCTGGGCGCGGCGCTGGGATGCATTCTGCCGTGGGCGTGGACTCCCCTGGCGTTCACGCTGGTGTGCCTGCTGGGGGCGGGGTGGAGCTTCCGCGCGATGGCGAGCGAGTGGGTGGGCGACGATAACGCCGCGTTCGGAGCGTGTCTGTACGTCGTGAATCCCTACATGATGTTCCTGGCCTACGAGCGCGGGGCGATGGCGGAGCTGATGGCGGCCGTGTGGATTCCGCTGCTGATGCTTTATGGACTGCGGGAGCGGCGTTCGGTGGTGCCGCTGGGGCTGACGGTGGCGGCGATCTGGCTGACGAATGCTCCGGCAGGCGT
>DATEPN010000104.1:0-3050 GCA_035273225.1 Acidobacteriaceae bacterium
GCCACGGCCTGCATGCCCATCGTGCCCAGCTGCGACAGCTGCTCGGCCCGCGGCAGCGCCTCACCCAGCAGCGGACTCCCCGCCATCAGCTGCATCACCTCGGGCTGCGCGTCGATCCACGAGCGAAACATCGCCTCCAGCGCCTCCTGCTGACCAGGCCTCGCCGCCGGATCCTGCAGGTACGCGCTCATCAGCTCGGCGAAGTGATGCCGCGACGGCGGATCAGGCGCCAGCGCGTCCACCAGCTTGTCCAGCGGCATCTGGTTCGTGATGCCGTGCTGGCTCGACCAGTGTCCCCGCACATCAAACGTTACCGGCTCCAGCACCGCTGCCAGCACCTTCAGCGAGTTGATCTGCGAGGTTCCGGCCAGCGCGCGCAAACTCGCGTCTTCCTGGCTGATCTGCGTCAGCCCAAGCTGCTCAATGCGCAGCGACTGCACCGCAAGCCGCCGATACATATCATCGACGTTGTCCACCGCCTGCGGCGACCACAGCCGCTCCGCAATCGCCGCCGTTCGCGGCCAGATCCGCGACTCGATCACCTGCGGACTGACGTACTCGCTCCACATGCACGCCTCGCCGCCGATGATGCGCGCCGCCTGTTCCGGTGTCAGGTCGCTGTTCTTCGGCAGCGGATCGACGCGGTAGTGGTCCGCCGCGGAATCCATATGATCCAGGTAGTAGCCCGCCGACAAAATGCCGCTGTATCCCTGCCGCGCGCCCGCCGCCAGTGAGTTGAATCCGCGCCACGACTGCACGACGACATCCTTCGGCAGGTCCGGCGTGAGCACCTCGTCCCAGCCGATCATCTTCTTGCCATGCTTCGTCAGAATCGGCAGCAGCTTCTCATTGAAGTAGTTTTGCAGCGCCGCCGTGTTCTTCAGCCCGTGCTGCTTCATGAAAGCCTGAATCTGCGGGTTCTCTCTCCACTCGACGCCATTGTTCTCGTCGCCGCCGATGTGCATGTACTCGTCGGGGAAGATCGACGCCATCTCTCCAACAAACTTGTCGATGAAGTCGTACGTGCTCTTCTTCGTCGGATCCAGCACCGGATTAAAGATGCCGAAGCGATGCTCCACCGCAAACGGTCCCGGCCCGCTGGCCAGGTCCGGATACCCAACCACCCACGATGTCGTGTGCGCCGGCATGTCGAACTCCGGCACCACACGAATGCCGCGTGCCCGCGCATACGCCACCACTTCGTGCGCCTGCTCCTGCGTGTAGAACTGCCCCCCCGACCCCGCCTCCGTCAGCTTCGGGAAGACCTTGCTCTCCATGCGGAAGCCCTGGTCGTCGCTCAGGTGCCAATGAAAGACGTTCATTTTCACCGAGGCCATCGCGTCCAGCGTGCGCTCGATCACCGAGACCGGCTCGAAATGCCGCGAGCAGTCAATCATCAGCCCGCGCCACTTGAACCGCGGCGAGTCGTGGATCGTCACTGCCGGCAGCCAGAATCCGTGGCCATCCGACTGCACGAGTTGCTGCACCGTCTCCAGCCCGCGCATCGCGCCCACATCCGTTGCCGCCTGCAGATGCGCATTGGCGCCGCTGATCTCCAGCGTGTACGACTCGTTCTCGTCGAGCCCCTGAACCGCCTCTCCCGCGCCGTCCACTGAAACAATCAGCGTGCCCGATTGCTGCTGTGCTGCACTCCCGATCATCACCCCGGTCTGCATCTGCAACTGCTGGATCGCCCGATGCACGGCCGCGTCCAGCCGTTCATCCCGAAATTTGTCAACGGCGACCGCGAATCCCGGCGCAATATTCAGCCGCCCATTGCCTGCGCTCAGCTGCGCCGGCTGCGGCATCAGCGTGTTCACAAATTCCGTTTGTCCCATGGCCGCACCGCCCAGTACCGCTCCCGCCAACACAGAGACTCCAACCGACCGCAACCGTCGTTTCACGTTTCGTTTTCCTCGCAGAGAACTTCGCGACCAGCTTACGCAATTCATGCTCGCTCTGCCACACCGCGCGCGCCGCGATTTGATACTCTGCTCATTCGTCACCGTCGGAGGATCGTTTTCATGCGCATCGCATTCGCCGCGCTCGCAGCTGTTCTGTCGATCTCGCTGTCCTCTGCCGCCGCGCAGACGGCGAACTGGCCCGAGCCCGACGCCGCCACCAAACAGCTGGCGCTCGGAATCTTCCGCCAGCTCATCGACATCAACACAACGGATTCCGTCGGCAGCGTCACCGCGGCCTCAAAAGCGATGCAGCAGCGCTTCACCGACGCCGGCTTTCCGGCGAGCGACATCTACCTCGGCGGCCCGAACGACCGCAAACAGAACCTCGTCGTCCGCTACCGTGGCACCGGCGCGCACCCGCCGATCCTCTTCATCGGCCACCTCGATGTCGTTGAGGCACGGCGCTCCGACTGGACCACCGATCCCTTTCAGTTCATCGAAAAGGACGGCTACTACTACGGCCGCGGCACGCAGGACATGAAGGACTGCGACGCCATTCTCGTCGCGACCTTTCTGCGCCTCCATCAGGAGAGCTACAAACCCGACCGCGACCTGATCCTCGCGCTCACCGCCGATGAAGAAGGCGGCCAGTCCAACGGCGTCGACTGGCTCCTGAAGAACCACCGCGACCTGATTAACGCCGAGTTCGCCTTCAATCCCGATGGCGGCGGCGTGGAACTGAACAATGGCAAGCCCGTCGCCGCCGACGTGGACGCGACCGAAAAGCTCTACGGCGATTATCAGCTCATCGTCACCAACCCCGGCGGCCACAGTTCGCTGCCCGTGCCCGACAACGCCATCTATCACCTCGCCGACGCCCTCGAGAAGGTGCAGCACTACACATTCCCCTTCGAACTCAACGCAATTACCCGCGCCTATTTCGAAAAGCTCAGCACACTCGAGAAGGGCCAGCCCGCAGCCGACATGAAACGCATGCTCGCCAATCCACCCGATGCCGCGGCCATCCGCCGGCTCTCGCAGGAGCGCGAATGGAACGCGACGATGCGCACCACGTGCGTCGCCACGCGCCTGCTCGCCGGCCACGCCAATAACGCGCTGCCGCAAATGGCGCAGGCCAACATCAAT
>DATEPN010000105.1:0-4472 GCA_035273225.1 Acidobacteriaceae bacterium
TGAGACCGAAAAAGGCACAGCAGCGGATACGAAATATGGCTCTCCAGCAGCTCGGCCGACCAGCGCTCCCACTCTTCCAGCAGAACGACGAGCGCGTGCGTGCCACCTTCAAAGGAGTGGCGCCGGATCAGTTCGAATGCCGTGGGCGGCGAACCGGCGCGCGCATCGAGCAGGGCGATATCCACCTCGCGCCGCGAAAACGCACCATAGAGCACCGGGAAATAACCGATGACCAGCGCGACAAATCCAAGGCCAATGCCGGCCTCCAGCACCACCAGCACACGAATCAGCAGTGTGTGCGGAATTACATCGCCGAGTCCCAGGGTGAAGATCGTCGTTCCGCTGGCGTACAGGTCGGTGATGAACGGGTGCGCCGTCGGGCGCGGGTCAACGAAAGCGTTCGGGATCGCATAGTAAATGAGCGCAAAGCCGAATATCAGCGCAGCGGCCCACGCCCCGATGAGCAGCACCAGCGACAGCGGTCCGTAGAAACTGAGCAGTGTCTCGCGCTTGCGTGGATGCCGGACGCGCACCGCCGCCCAGCGCCACGGATACCACGTGACCGTATAGAAGAGCCGCGTCATGCGAAAACGGCCGCTGGCGCGCCGCGGCAGAATGACCGTCTCGAAGGCGTCCAGCAGCGCGAAGAAAATGCAGGCCATGCCCGCAATGAACCGAAACGCATGCATGGACGCCAGCAGAGCAGGAAACCGCTCTGCCGTCAACGTCTACTGCGGAATCACAAACAGGGTGATCGACTGGGCCGGAAACGTATAGCTGACGGTTGCCGGCTTGCCCGGCGAGACGGGGGCCGTCACGTTGACGCTCGCCTGCTTCACAATTTGCGTCGGGTTCGCGCTGCTGTACTGGTAAACATCGGCGCCGGTGGCGATGCCGCCCACGTTGGCCAGCGACAGACCGCTGGTGAGCGCGCCGAAGGTCTTGTTGATCACCAGGATGGTGAGCGCGTTATCCGAGGAACGCAGCGCGCCATAAACGGAAAGCTGGCCCTGGCCGGTTTCGTCCGCCGCTGCCGCTGTGGTGGGCACGCATGCAGCAGTGAGGGCCGCCGCCGTCGAACAGGAAGCGAGCGCCACATCGCCAAAGGCGGATTTCGCCCCATCGTAGTTGCGGTAGATGGCGAAAGCTTCGTTCGCGGGACCCTGCTTGCTGTACTGGTCGGTCGGCCAGAGCGTCGCCAGATCCAGCCCATACTGGCCGAAGATGCCGAGCACATCGGCCTGGGTCACTGCGCCGTTGATCGACTCCAGGCCGCCGAAGTTGTATTCATCGATGGCCGTCTTCGTGCCGGGATAATTCTTCGCCACCCACGACTGCAGCATAGGCACAACCTGCGGCGGCTGCGCAGGAACATTGCAGTTACTGGTGTAGTTTGCATCGGTTACGTAGTTCGGCTGCGGCAAGTTGGAGTCCGTGTACGTCGGATCCCACAGGACACGCGTCGAGTTCATGCGGGCCAACTGCTCGGCCGTGTCCCCGGCCGTAGTGAACGCAACGCTCTTCCCGTTGTAGGTCCCTGCGAAGTAGGCGTGAATCACCAGATAGTCGAGCAGGCGTGTGCCGTAAGTCGCTTCGGCGGCCCTGAACTGCTGCAGGTAGTACTCAATCATCGGTACGCCGCCGTGTGCCGTGCGGTCAGCGGGATTGCTCCACGGCTGATAGCACGGGCTTCCGTGACCCCAGCCGTTCTCGATGTCCTGCTTCGAATAGAAGTAATTCCACCAGTAATCGATGACCGGGCCGCTGACCTGGGCGCTGGCATCGGCGGTTTTGATGGCGAGCGCGGTACCGATCCCACCCCAGGTCACTTCGTCGTAAGTCGACGGCGCAGGATGCACGTCGCGATGCACAGCATCCCACCAGGCGGGCTCGTTATCCAGATCCCAGATCGCCACCCCTTTGCCGCTGGCAGCGTTGCCGTACGCGCTGTTCGTCGCGATGGCGTGGACCCATCCGCCCGACCATGTGCCCTGCGCCCACGCGCTTGTGGCTTGCGCAGCGGTCGGCATCTTCGCCTCTGTGCAGGTCTGTACGCAGCCGGTCTGGCTGGCCGACATGCCGTAGGGCATCATCGCGCTGCAAGTCATGCTGCAGGCCGGTGCGGGGGCTTCCACGCTGCTGATCTTCACCGCATTGCTGTCGCCCAGCAGCGAACACCCGCCTGAGGTCGTGCAGGTCATCTGCGTCCCGCAGGAGGAACCGCTGGCGCAGATGCCGTTACCGCAGGTTCCGTCATACTTTGCCTGGCCGGGATACGTCGATTGCGGAAAGCTGCACGCCGGAGCGGATCCCGCATTGTTGTTGGTGTTGCTGTTCGACACCCAGCCCTGCAACGGCACGGTGCCCATCACCTGCATGCCGGCAGCGTCGGCCGCGCTCATGAAATCGGTGAATGACGCGACCGTGTTGGGGTTGGGATAGCCGCCGTTCATCCCGTTGAAGTTCTCGAAATACCAGTCCGCGGCCGAGTTCGTTGTGTTGAGCTTGTAGTTGTAGCGCGAGGTCGCATCGCCGCCCCAGCGCACGATGCTGAAGTTCGCCGTCGCGGCGCTCGCAGCATCGAGTTGCCATCCGTTCGCGCCATAGATCAGCGGATTGATCGCATGCAGATGATTGCTCACGTCGACCGTGAGATACGGCCCGGCGGCGTTCGGCGGCGGCGTGAGGGTCACCGTGGCCTTCCCCAACACACTCGGATCACTCGATGACGTGGCGCTGATCGTGACGGTCGCCGGCGCAGGATACGGCGTCTGATACATGCCGGTGGTGGAAATGGTGCCCGCCTCACCCGCCCATCCGGAGGGCGGGGTAACGGTCCAGATCCAGTTGGGAGAAGTGCCGCTGCTGATGGAGGCCGTGAACTGCTGCGATCCGCCGATCGTCACCGTGGGCGAATTCGGACTGACCGTCACAGTCACCGCAGCTGAGGTGGAAGTCGGTGCGGGTGAAGCATTCCCGCCTCCGCCGCCGCCGCAACCCATGACCACGGCGCACACGAGTGCGCCCCCGAATCGCAGAATCCCCCGCATCCCTCCGCCTCCCCAAAAACAACCCAGAAATGCCGCAATTTTGATTTGCGCAGAATTCTATCGGGCGCCGGTGGGATTGCAAGGATTTTGAGTAAAACGCTTTGCTGAAGGTAATGCGCCGTGCTCCCGCGGGGTTCAAGCTGCCTTCGGAATCAGTAGGTGCGGAGGTCGCCCTCGGACTGCGGTCCGTGGACCAGCAATCCCAGTTCACCCGCCATGCGCTCGAGATAGGCGCGGGTGGTCGGCTGAACCGGGACCAGCGGCAGCCGATACTGCTCGCCGATGCGGCCCATCATCGCCAGAATCGCCTTCACGGGGCCAGGGCTGGTCTCCTTGAAGATGCCCTGCATCAGCCGGAAATACTTGCGATTCACACGGCGTGCCGTCGGCCAGTCATTCGCCAGCGCAGCCCGCATCATCGCGCTCATGTCCGCCGGAATCAGGTTCGAAACGACGGAGACCAGACCAGCGCCGCCGACACCCACCGTACCCAGCGCCATCGTATCGTCGCCGGAGTAGACCTTGAAGGCGCGCGGCGCACGGGTGATCAGTTCCGTGATCTGCACCAGATTGCCGCTGGATTCCTTAATGCCTTCGATATTCGGGGCCGCTTCCGCGAGCCGCAGCACGGTCGTCGGCTCCAGGTTCGCGCCGGAGCGGCTGGGGATGTTGTAGAGCACCACCGGCAGCTTGACGGCATGCGCGACCGCCTTAAAGTGCTCGAACTGGCCTTCCTGCGTGGGCTTGTTGTAGTACGGATTCGCGCTGAGGATCGCCGTGACGCCGCGCACCTGTGCTGCCGCGCGCGCTTTCGCCACCGCCTGGCGGGTGGCGTTATGCGTGCATCCGGCCCAGACCGGGACCCGTCCCGCGGCGGCTTCGGTGACGATCTGAATCACCTGCAGCCATTCCTGATCGTCGAGGGTCGGCGTTTCCGCGGTGGTGCCGCAGGCGACCAGCCAGTCGATGCCGCTCTCCACCTGCCACCGCGCGAGGTCGTACAGCGCCCGCTCGTCGATACTGCCGTCCGCGCGGAAGGGCGTGATCAGCGCAGTTCCGCAGCCCTGCAAATCCATAACAAATCGAGTCTACCCTGGCGATGCGGCCCGCGCAGGGTTACCGAAGTCTGCGCATGAACGCAAAAAACCGCAAGCTAAAATGAGGCATGATCTCGGTTCTGATCCTTACTCGCAACGAAGAGAAGGATCTCCCCGGCTGCCTGGAAAGCGTCTCCTGGTCCGACGACATTCACGTTTTCGATTCGTTCAGCAATGACCGTACCGTGGAGATTGCCCGGGCACGCGGGGCCAACGTCGTCCAGCGCGCGTTTGATGGATACGCCTCGCAGCGCAACGCCGCCCTGCGCAGCCTCCCCTTTCGTTATGAGTGGCTCTTCATGCTCGACGCCGACGAACGTCCCAC
>DATEPN010000106.1:0-10726 GCA_035273225.1 Acidobacteriaceae bacterium
AAGGCCGAATCGGCAATAGCCACATCGGCATTGAGGAGAGCGTCGCGATATTCGGCATCCGCCGCCATATCCTTCAGAGCCGGCGCCGCGGGAACGACAAGCAGTCCACCGCGCGACATGCGCCGGATCGCGCCATGCACGTCGCCCGCATAGAACTTCACCCCCAGAATCTGCCGATCTTCCGTTTGATTCTGCAATCGTGGCCCCTCTGAGACGTGCGGCCCGGTTCCCCGGGCCGTTTCTGTCCTGTAGTCAGTCGCTGTTACTTCTGCGCGCCGACCAGCATCTGGCTTTCGATCCACTCGTAGGTTTTCGCCATGCCGTCCTTCAGCCGGATCGACGGCTCCCAGCCCAGTTCCTGTTTGATCTTCGTGTTGTCGCTGTTGCGCCCGTTCACGCCCTTGGGAGCATCCAGCTTATATCGCCGCTCCAGCTTCACGCCCGCAATCTCTTCGACAATATCAACGAGTTGATTGATGGTGACCAGCTCGCTCGATCCCAGGTTGATCGGGTAATCAATGTCGCTCTCCGTGATGGCCACGGTGCCCTTCGTGCAGTCGTCGATGTACATAAAACTGCGCGTCTGCTTGCCGTCACCCCAGATCTCGATCTCGTGCTTCCCCGAAGCCTTCGCCTCGATCACCTTGCGGCAAATCGCCGCGGGAGCCTTCTCGCGCCCCCCAGCCCAGGTTCCATACGGACCGTACACGTTGTGATACCGCGCCACGCGGCACACCATGCCGAAGTCCTCTTCGAAGTGGCGGCACATGCGCTCGCTGAAGAGCTTTTCCCATCCGTAGCCGTCTTCCGGCAGCGCCGGATACGCGTCCTCTTCCTTCAGCGGAGTGACTTCGGGATTCTTCTGCTTCTCGCCGTTGTACACACAAGCCGACGAGGAGTAGAAGAAGCGCTCCACACCCGAGTCGCGCGCCGCCAGCAGCATATGCGTCGTCGTCAGCACGCTGAGCATGCACAGCGCCTTGTTGTTCTCGATAAAGCCCATGCCGCCCATGTCGGCAGCCAGCTGAAAGATGCCCTGCACGCCCTTCGCTACCCTGTAGCAGTGTTCCTTTTCCTTCAGGTCGAGAACCAGATTCTCAATCCCCGGCGTCACCTGATACCACTCATTGAGCGGCTTCACGTCGACGGCGCGCACCACCTCTACGCCGTTCTCCAGCAGATACTTCACCAGATGACCGCCGATAAAACCACCACCGCCGCATACCGCGACCTTTTGACCCTTCAGCTTCATAAAACCTGAACGACTCCCGACTCGTGCAGCTCACCCGAGCAGGCACAATGGATTTGGCTGGACTAGATCCCGCAACCTTGGCTCGATAAACACTGCAGGAAGACTGCAACCCGGATGGGGAAGATGACGGGCTTCTGTCAACGTGTAGGCCCATTTTCCGGGGTGTGTACCATAAAAGTCAAGCAGCCTTCCGGGGGATTGCAGGCCACGGCTGCCGTATTTCAAGCAACTGTTTTTGTTACGAAAATTTCATCTCACGCTATCGTGCTCGCCCCTGCCGCAACGCCGGAAGAAGCTCCGCAGACCGCTCAGCGCCAGCGTCCCGGCCTGCTCACCACCCTGCGCCGCCAGCCTCTCGCCGCTATCGGATTTGTTCTGCTCGCGCTCTTCATTCTGCTGGCTTTCTTCGCGCCAATACTGTCGCCATACGATCCGTCCTCGATCGACCTGCTGCACCGCCTCACGCCGCCCAGCAGCCGGCACTGGATGGGCACCGACGAGCTGGGCCGCGACATTCTCTCGCGCCTTATCTGGGGCGCGCGTCTCTCGCTCACCGTCGCTGTTTCGGTCGTCTCGCTCTCCCTCGCTGCGGGCCTGGTCCTCGGCGGCATCGCCGGATTCTACGGCCGGTGGATTGACGTCGCCATCAATACCTTCCTGATGAACGCCTTCCTCGCGCTGCCTGGAATCCTGCTGGCCATCGCCTTCGTCGCCTTCCTCGGTCCCGGGCTGATCAACCTGATCCTCGCCCTCTCCATCGGCGGATGGGTCGGCTACGCCCGCCTCGTGCGCGCCCAGGTGCTTGCCGTCCGCGAGCGCGAGTTCGTCGAAGCCGCCCGCGCCCTCGGCGCAAGTGATCTCCGCATCTTTCTCCGTCACATACTGCCGAACATCCTGCAGCCGCTGACGGTCCAGGCCGCTATCGGCATGGCTGGAGCCGTCCTCGCCGAAGCGACCCTTAGCTTCCTTGGACTCGGCGTGCCCCCGCCGGCCGCCAGTTGGGGAAGCATGCTGAACGACGCACGCCCGTTCCTGTTCGAAGCGCCGCATCTGGTGGTCTTCCCCGCCATCGCGGTGATGCTGTGCGTCCTCTGCTTCAACTTCCTGGGCGACGCTCTTCGCGATTACCTCGATCCGCGCACCCGCATCGCCATCGGCCTGTAAAGAGAGGTCATCCGAGCCCTGTGCCCTGTCTTGCCTGTAGGCGTTTCCCTCTTCTCTGCTCTGTGCCGTAGAATGGCGCGCCCGTGGATCGCACCTTCCGCCTCGGGCAAAAGGAAAGTCAAACAATGATCGGAGACAAAATCGGTGAAGTCACAGGCAAGCGGCTTGTGAGACGCGTTCTCTCCGTCGATCCCCCAACGGCCGAGATCTCTTTTGAAGACAGCGGCAAGATGTTCGACATTCCCGTCACAGGAATGGGGACCTATACATCGACAATCCGCCCCGACGGATCCGTTTTCGGCACGGGGCAGGGCATCAGCATGACCGAGGATGGGGAAGCTGTGACCTGGACCGGAACCGGCCTGGGGCACTTCGGACCCGGCGGGTCGGTCAGCTACCGAGGCATGCTCTTTATTCAGACCGCCTCAAAAAAACTCGCCCGCCTCCACAACGCCTGCGCCGCCTTCGAGTACGAAGTGGATCCGAAAGGCGCTACCACCTCGAAGCTGTGGGAGTGGAAATAGCCATCGCCCGCCGTGCTCCCAACGTCAACCGCCGGACTCCCCCTCGGCGCCCGCGTGCCTGACGATCATCCTTCCCGTTCCTGGCGACGACACTCCACACTCCACCCATAGTTCTCGTGCGCGCGCTCGCTGCAAGATCCTGCGCGACGCCGCCGGCCCTTCAACCCCGCCGCTTCTTCCTGGACACATACCGATGTGCCATGGCCATCAGATCCCGCATGATCTCGGGCGTCGCTCGATCGAGCCGCACCAGCACCGCATCGTACCCGGCGTAGTGTTCCTTGATGTAATAGAGTTCCGGCTGCTCGGTCAACATGCCTTCTCGCGCGCCGCGGTCTACGCGGATCACCAGCGACCCGGGTTCCGCTGACTTGTGCGTCGGCACGCACGCCATCATCTGGCCGCGAACCTTGAGCGTCGGTTGTCCCCACCCCGTTGTCCGCTCCACATCCGGCAGTGCAGCGCCGATCTTCATTGCAGCTTCCATCGAAAGGGCCATGGCGTCTGCTGGTGCCGCCTACGCTGCCTGCTTCAGCTTCTTCGTGCCCCACTCGCGGTCCACGTTGAGAAGCCGACCCATCAGTTCCGACAGCGCCGACAGCTCATAGTACGCCTGCTCGACATAAACCTGCGTCTCCGGCCCGCCGGCATCGCCCGCGCAGCGCCCCCGGGGGAGCAGCGCCGTCCGGTGCTGCGCAACCGGGTCCCGGGCTAACGCAGCTCCGCAAGGCCTTGTGCCCGCACCGTTGCAATGAGTGCCAGTCCATTCGTCAGCAGGATCAGGGCGAAGGTCAGCGATGGAAAATACATCAGGTCCACCGGCTTGGCCTGAATTGCCTCCAGTACCAGTACGGCCGTGATCAGCCCGCGCGGCAACAGCGTGCTCGCAAGTTCGCGTTCGCGCGCCGTCGTGCCCCGCCACACCACCCGGCTCGCCTGCACGGAGACCAGTCGCGCGACAAGGATGACGGCCAGGATTCCCACGCTCGGCAGCAACTGCTGCTTGAGCCCGCGAAACTGAATCATCGCTCCCAGCAGCACAAAGAAAAAGCTCCGCACCAGAAATGCGAGTTCCGAGTGAAAGGACTGAATCTGACTCCCTTCATCCGTGGCAGCCGACATCGTCTCAAAATCCCGCAGGAAGCTCTCTGGCCCCAGCAAACTTGCCAGCGTCGCTCCAAACACCATCACCGCAAACAGGTCGCTCCCTCCCATGGCATGCGTGCCCGAGTACACGATCAGCACCGCCGCAAAGGTCAGAACCTGCCAGAACTTCTTGTTGGAGATCTTCGGCAGCACCCGCGCCCAGAGGAATCCCGCAACCACAGCAATCACAAACGCAAGCAGAAAACGGAAGACGAACTGGACGACCATTCCACCGAGGATCGCTCCGCCGCTCGTGTAGCTCGTGACGCCGCCGGCAATCAGGCTCAGCAGCACCCCGAGCACCAGCGCGCCCAAACCGTCGCCGAACGACGCTTCGATGATCAGGGTAGTTCTCAGATCAGGCCGCAGGTCCATCTGCTCGAGCACCGGCAGGACAATCGATCCGCTCATGCAGGCCAGCGCCGCCCCGGCCAGCAGCGAGGCCATGCGGTTCATGTGCAGCGCCCGCATGCAGTACAGGTGTACGCCCTCCATGGTCAGCGCATAGCTCAGCACGGCGAGGACGGTCCCTGCCGCGAACTGCTTCCGCGCACGCCGCAAATCCAATTCCAGTCCGGCGGCAAAGAGAATCAGAATCAGCGCCAGCGTGCCCACGCCGCGCGTGACCTCAGGAAAGCGGTCTGCGTTGATCCAGTGCAGTCCCGGCCCCAGCGCAATTCCGCAAAGCAGCAGAACCACGACATCCGGCACGCGGGTGCGGTGCGAAAAGCGGTTGGCGAGATAAGCCAGCACCAGCAATCCGCCCAGCAGCCCGAAGAAATTTGCCAGCGTAATCGACATCCGGGTTCGTTATGACCATAAATCACCCCTGCCCCGCCTCGCCGTGCGGGGCGTGGTCTCTCACAGATAGCTGCGATCTGGATCAGGAGGAAGATGATCGGGCGCGGGATCCCCTCCTCTTCGTGTATCTAGAACACCACCTTCGCTCCCACCTGCAGCTGCCGTGATGTCGTCGACGTCGCCGTCACCACGCCCGCTGTCGGCGAAATCCCGCCAGCGGCCGACGTGTACACCACCTCGTTGGGCGTGAGGAAGTTCGTGTGGTTGAGCAGATTGAAGAACTCCGCCCGCAGTTGCAGACGAACACCTTCGCGGATCGCCGTGTCCTTCAGCACCGACACGTCCACCTGCGACAGTCCGGGTCCCGTCAGCGAATCGCGACGCACATTGCCGTAGGCTCCCGCCGCGGGCGGCTGGAACGCGCGAGGATCGAAGTACTCCGTCGCCGTCTTCGGGTACAGCGTGCCGTGAAATGCCGGATTCCAGTCCGGGCGAACCGGGTTCCGGGTATCGCCGTTGCCGGTTGGGTTATAGCCAAGCTGCGGCGAGAACGGAAAGCCGGTTTGGGCCGTCACGATGCCGCTCAGCGTCCAGCCCGCGGCGCCAATCCGGGCGAGCCGGACCGGGTGACTGAGCCAGCGATGATTCGGTCCGAAGGGCAACTCCCAGCTCCCGTTCACCGTCGCCTGCTGCCGCACATCCGTCGCGCTCGGGCCCCAGTCGAGCTTCGGGTTCAGAGGAAACTCCACATACGCCGGGGTATTGCCGCTCACACTGGTGTTCCAGGCGGAGCCGTCATCCAGGTTCTTCGACCAGGTGTAATTCCCGCGCAGCTGAAAGCTGTTCGCGAAGTTGCGTCGCACATCCGCCTGCAGCGCGTTGTAGAGCCCCACCCCCTGCGAGACCCAGGAGGTCGAATTCGCCAGCTCTGGGTTCGCGTTCTTCGATCCCGCCGAATAAAACGGTGCTCCACTCGCCGTGTACTGTGGCACCGGCTCGTTCATGTCTTCCGAGAGGATCTGGTGATAGCTGTGCGAACCCACATAGCCCAGCGTCAGCGTCGTTGCCGGAGCGACCTGCTGCTCCACCCGCAGGCTCCACGTAATCACCGCCGGCGTCGCGATGTCCGGCTGCACGTTGCTCGGCGACACCAGCGATCCGGAAGGCAGCGGGGTGCCTGGCGCGATGTGCAGGTCTGCCACCGGAACGTTCTTCAGGCTTTCGGACGTGTTGAATGGAGCCGTCTGGTCCAGCCGGTAGTCGAGGCTGTCGAGCAGTCCGTGATACAGCCCGCCCCCGCCGCGCACCGCCGTCTTGCCGTTGCCGAAGACATCCCAGGCAAAGCCCAACCGTGGATTGGGCAGGAACTTCGCGCGATTCGTTGTCAGCGCCGCGGTGCCCACCACTGGATTCGTCTGGAGCACGCCGTCAACAATGGCGTAATTCGCTGCCCTGCCCTGCGCCTCGTTCCAGCCGTTCGTCGACTCACCGCGGAATCCCGCCCGCAATTCGAAGCGAGGCGTTATCTTCCAGGCATCCTCGACAAACCACGCGGCCTCGAGCGAGCGCCAGCCCAGTTCCGTCGGCGTTGGCACGACCGTGAAGGTGCCGACCGTGCCCTGCAGGAACGACTTCAGCGTGCTGAACGACGCCTGCCCGTACTGATTCTGCGCCAGCATGTCATTCGACTGAACGCGCTGCAGCCACACGCCCGCCTCCATCTGATGCTTCCCGTGCGACCAGTACACGTGATCGTCGAGCGTGAACAAATTTCGCGCGGTGCGATTATGGCTGCCGGTATTCGCGCCCGCACCGGTGATCTGCGAGGCTCCGTTCGAGGCTGTGCTGCCGCTGATGACGATCGCGCCAATCGGCTTGCCGGTGACCCATCCCGGCACGTCGCCCGGAACCGTGCCCGTAAAGAAGTAAGCCGCCCTCGAATATCCGAACCGCGCAATGTTCAGAAAGCCCGGCGAGAAGGAGTGCTGCTCCTGGATGCTGGCCACCTGCTCGCGCAGGCTCTCATCCACCAGGCTCAGCGGATTCTGTGTCGGCGTGTGCGCCGACGAGTCGTCCACCGTGTAGACGCCGAACAGCAAATCGCGTCCGCTTAGGTTGTCGTCGAATCGCGTCGTCGCGAAGTCCTCGGCAATATGCTGCTTCGGATGGCTAAACGCCTCCGCGATGCCGCTCGGCTTACCGTTGGCCAGCAACTCCGGCCCGTTCTGCACAGGCCACAGCGCCAGCAGCGGAGCCACCGCAGCATTCACGCCGACGTACTGCTCCTGTCCGGATGAATCCGGCAGATAACCCGCGCGGGCCTGATCATCCGGAACCAGCGTGACGGCGCTCAACCCCCAGTTCTGGCGGAACCCCTCGTAGTTGCCGAAGAGGAACAGCTTGTTCTTCCGCAGCGGCCCGCCGAGCGCCGCGCCAAACTGGTTCCGCTGGAATTCCGGAATTTGCGCCTGGTCGAAATAATTCCGCGCATCCAGTGCGCTGTTGCGCAGGAACTCAAAGGCCGACCCGTGCACCTCATTCGTGCCCGACGAGGTCACAATGCTCACCTGCGCGCCGTCGCGTTTGCCATAGCTCGCGCCATAGGTATCCGTCACCACGTTGAACTCGCGCACTGCATCCACGCCCAGCAACTCGCCGCTCGTGCCGCCCGGCGTCACGTTGATCAGCGATGCTCCGGTGTACTCAATGCCGTTCAGCAGAAACAGATTGTCCTGCGGTCTGCGCCCGCTCACCGAGAACATGTTGCCCACCGACGAATTCGACGTCCCAACGCCTCCGGCGCGCTCACCGGTGGAATTGACGGCTGATGGATTCAGCGTCAGCAACTCGTCGTAGCTGCGCCCGTTCAGCGGAAGCTGCTTCACCTGCCGCTCGTCGATAAGTCCCGACACCTGTTGCGTCGTGGTGTTCACTGCCGGAGCCGCCGTGCTCACAACCACCTGCTGCTGCACCTCGGCGATGGCCAGCTGAAACCTCAGGTCCAGCGTCTGCGCGATGGCCAGAGAGACACCGTCGCGCTTCTGCGTCCCGAACCCGTCGTGGAAGATCGCGATCGAATACACCCCGACCGGCAGCGACGGCGCTGAAAAGCGCCCATCTCCGCCGCTCGTCACCGTGCGCACCGCGCCGGTCTCCACGTTGCGCACGGTCACGGCCGCGTCCGGCACCGCCGCACCGGAGACGTCCTCAACCGTGCCACTGATGGTTCCGCCAACAATCTGCGCGCGCAGCGGCATTCCCGGCGCCAGCATCGCGGCCAGCAACATGCCCAGATACACGCTCGTCTTCTGCAGTCTCACAGCAAGCTCCTCGAAGGTTCTGAAGGGAAAAACGGAATTGCGGGAAGGCCCGGCGAAGCTACGCGCAACAACAGCGCGCGGCCGCGGGACAGAGGCGAGAGGAGACGAGGCAATACTCGGGGACAAGATGCATGGGTCGATCCTCGAAGGTATTGGGGAGGCCCGGAAACAACAAAGCCCGCGCTGTGGAAGGGGCGCGGGCGGCAGCTAAACCCTGATCCGGCTTAGCACACGATTCCGCCGCGACAACACAGAGAGCTGCGACAACAGCCCGTCAAGCGCATCGAGCGACCGAATCTCATAGTCTGACCTTATGCGAAGAGCTCCGGCCCGTCAAGGTACACTCAAAGGCGCATGAGCGAAAAAATCCTCGCTGCGCTGGGCCACTTCATCATTGCTGTCATCTCCGCCAGCGGCTACGGGGGCGTCCTTCTGCTGATGGCCATCGAGTCGGCGTGCATCCCTCTGCCCTCTGAAATCATCATGCCGTTCGCCGGTTACCTGGTGCATGCCGGACGCCTCAGCCTTTTGGGTATTGCCACCGCCGGAGCGCTCGGCTGCAATCTCGGCTCAGCCATCGCTTACTGGATCGGCGCCCGCGGCGGCCGTCCTTTCATCACCCGCTACGGCCGCTTCATCCTGCTCAATGAGCACGACCTCGACCGCGCCGAGCACTTCTTCGCCCGCTTCGGCGGCATCACCGTCTTCATCGGACGCCTGCTGCCTGTGATTCGCACCTTCATCGCCCTGCCCGCCGGGATCGCGAAGATGCCGCAGCTTCGCTTTCACGTGTACACCTTCATCGGATCCTGGCCATGGTGCTTCGTCCTCGGCTACGCGGGCATGAAGCTGGGCCAGGCGTGGGACACCGACCCGCGCTTCAAAGCCATCTACCACCGCTTCCACCTCGGCGTGGAGGTCCTGCTGGTCCTCGCCATCGTGTGGTTTGTCTGGACCCACTGGCGCAACCGCGTCCGCCCGGCAGAGACGAGCGTCTAGGGTGGAGCGTCCAGCGTGCAGAGGCGCTATCCGCTGCCCCTGCCGTATAGACTGATTGTTTGGTCCACCTCACATCTGCATTCATGGAAAGGCTTGTAGGGAAATGACTGCAAAGACTGATTCCGCAACAAAAGGCAAGGGAGCACCTCAGCCCGCAAAGGGCAAGCTGGGCGTCATGGTCGTCGGCATGGGCGCCGTCGCCACGACGCTGATCGCGGGCGTGGAAGCCGTCCGCAAGGGACTGGCCAAACCCATCGGCTCGGTCACACAGATGGGCACCATCCGACTGGGCAAGCGCACCGAGAACCGGACACCGCTGGTGAAGGACTTCGTTCCGCTCACCGATCTGAACGACATTGTCTTTACCGGATGGGACATCTTCCCGGAGGACATGTACGGCGCCGCCAGCCACGCGGCCGTGCTCGACCGCGATCATCTGGAGAGCATCAAGCCCTTTCTTGAGTCCATTCAGCCGATGCCCGCCGTCTTCGACCAGTACTACGTGAAGCGGCTCAACGGCACGCATGTGAAGCAGGGCAAGAACAAGTGCGACCTGGCGCAGCAGGTGCGGAACGACATTCAGAGGTTCAAGTCACAGGTGGAGCGGGTTGTCGTCATCTGGTGCGGGTCGACTGAGATCTTCCTGGAGCCGACGGCCGTGCATGAGAGCGTCGCCTCGTTTGAGAAGGGGCTGAACGAGAACGACCCGGCCATTGCGCCGTCGCAGATCTACGCTTATGCGGCGCTGAAGGAGGGCGTGCCGTTTGCCAATGGGGCGCCGAACCTGACCGTCGACCTGCCCTGCATGATTGAGTTGTCGCGGCAGAATGGGGCGCCGATCTGCGGGAAGGACTTCAAGACGGGGCAGACGCTGATCAAGACGGTCCTGTCGCCGGCGTTCAAGGCGCGCATGCTGGGGGTGAGCGGGTGGTACTCGACCAACATTCTGGGGAACCGGGATGGCGAGGTGCTGGACGATCCTGAGTCGTTCAAGACGAAGGAGGAGTCGAAGCTGGGGGTGCTGGAGTACATCCTGCAGCCGGATAAGTACCCCGAGTTATACGGCAACATCTACCACAAGGTGCGGATTAACTACTATCCGCCGCGGGGGGATAACAAGGAGGGGTGGGATAACATCGACATCTTCGGATGGCTTGGGTATCCCATGCAGATCAAGGTCGACTTTCTGTGCCGGGATTCGATTCTGGCGGCGCCGATTGCGCTGGACCTGGTCTTGTTCCTCGACCTGGCGCAGAGGACGCCGGGGCTGCGGCATCTGGGCATTCAGGAGTGGCTGAGCTTCTACTTCAAGTCGCCGCAGTCGGCGCCGGGGCTGTATCCGGAGCATGACCTGTTCATCCAGTCCATGAAGCTCAAGAACACCCTGCGGCACATCATGGGCGAGGATCTGATTACGCACCTGGGGCTGGAGTATTACGACTAGGGGGTAGTACCCTCCTGGGGTGTGGTATGCATTTGAGGGCGTGGGAGTTGGGCGAGGAGGGTATAGGGGGTAGATC
>DATEPN010000107.1:0-2461 GCA_035273225.1 Acidobacteriaceae bacterium
CCTGCACGCCATCGAGGTCTTCGCCGACCGTCTGCGCGCCTCCGGCCGCGTGCTCCTGCTCTGCGGAGCGCGCGATCAGCCCGCCGAACTCATCTCCGGCGCCGAATGTATGGAAGAGATCGGCCTCGAGAACATTCTGCCGAACGTCCAGGCCGCCATCGACCGCGCCAACGAAATCAACGCGAACGCCAAACTCCGGCCGCAGATTAAAGACCCCGTACCTGTCCTCGTCTCGTAAAGGTCGAGCCACCCGCTTCTCAACCGCAGATGACAATCCCGTCATGCGGTTCGTCGCCGGTGACTCCCGCCGATGGGGCGCGTCTCAACTGGAGGAGAGTTTCGTCGCGTGCGTCGTTTCGGTCTTTCCGTGTGCAGTCCCCGGGTTGCCGCCGTCGCGCTGCCCCTGCTCCTCAGCTGCAGCGCTCTCGCACTTGCCTCGGCAGGCATATTGGCGCAGCGCACGCGATTCCAGATCGATCCGGCGCAAAGCACGGTCCATTTCGCTCTCGGTGACTCGCTCCATCACTTCGCAGGCACTTTCCAAATTGCCTCCGCAGATATCGCGTTCGATCCCGCCTTGCACCAGATCCATGGCCGGATCGCGGTCGACTCCGCAAGCGGCAACAGCGGCAGCAAGGCGCGCGACAAACGGATGACGAACGAAGAACTCCGCGCAGACGACTTCCCCACCGTCACCTTCGAGCCGCAGAGCTACACCGGCGATCTCTCGCTCTCGGGCCCTTCGCAGATCCAGGTCAGCGGGATGTTCACGCTCCTCGGCCAGCCACACCCGATTACGGTGCCGATGAGCATCCAGATGAACGGCAGTCACTGCACGGCCAGCGGACAGTTCGACGTACCCTACATCGCCTGGGGCCTCAAAGACCCAAGCATGGTGTTCGTGAAAATGCAGAAGCAGGTCCGCATCGACCTGACCCTCAATGGTCAGATCCTGCAGCAATAACCGCTGGATCGCGCTGCGGAATCATCCGGCCCTCCCCCTCCACAGGAATCCAGAAGCGCTCTGCATCGGGCCTGCCTGGCAAGGCCGCCAGCAGCCGATCTACCGGCGCGCGCTCGGCGTCATCCGCGAGCGAAAACGTCCCGAAGTGAATGGCCATCGCCTCGGGTGCCCCCAGCAACGACCATGCCTCGACCGCCTGTTCCGGGGTCATGTGGATCGGCCCCATGAACCACTCCGGCTCATAGGCGCCGATCGGAAGCATCGCAAACCGCAGCGGAGCGAATCGGCTCGCGACCTCCCGAAAGAACTCCCCGAAGCCCGTATCGGCGGCGAAGTAGATGTTCCCCGCCTCGCCGGCCATTACCCATCCACACCACAGCGTCCGGTTGCGATCGAACGGACCCCGCGCGGAAAAATGCTGCGCGGGAACGCAGTGCAGCCGCACCCCGCCCCACTCCGCGCTGTGCCACCAGTCCAGCTCATGCACGTCGCCGAAGCCGAGAGCACGCAGCGGCTTCGCCAGTCCCAGGGGACAGAACGCCGCCGGATCATGTTCAGCCGCAAGCCTCCGCAGCGTCGGCCGATCGAAATGATCGTAGTGATTGTGGCTGATCAGCACGCCATCGATCCGCGGCAAATCCTCAAACCGAATCCCCGGATCGCGATGCCGCATCGGCCCTGCGAAACGCACCGGGCTCACCCGGCGCGACCACACCGGATCGGTCAGCAGATTCAACTCCTGCGTCTGCATCAGCACCGTCGCATGGTTCACAAACGTGATCCGCAGCGCATCACCCGGCACGCTCCCCGGCGGCGGTGCTCCGGGTTCAGACGTAATCCACTTCGGCCATGGACCAATCCTGCGGCCCAGCATCCATTTGATCGCCTGCAGAAATCCGTGATCCCGCACGCCCGGATTGAAAAATCGCCCGCTTCTGTAATGTTCTGCTGCACGCGTAGCAGCAGCTTCCACTGGACCCGGCTGATCCGCCATGAGGCAAGGATGCCGCCGCCCCACGTGCCGACGCAAAACCTGCCCAGCCAGTACCCTGTACCCATGCCCGCCGCCGCTCCCCGTTCCCTGCGCGCCCATCTGCTCCTGCTCGCCGTCGTCTGCATCTGGGGATCGACCTTCGTCGTCGTCAAAAACGCCCTCACTGATGTCTCTCCGCTCCTCTTCAATGTCATCCGCATGGCGCTGGCCTTCGGCTGCCTCCTGCTTATCTACCGCGGACACCTCGGACGCATCACGCGCCCCGCCGTCGTGAGCGGCGCGATTATCGGCTTCTGCCTCGCCATGGGCTATCAGTTCCAGACCGCCGGCCTGCGTCTCACCACGCCTTCCAAATCCGCCTTCATCACCGGCATGGTCGTCGTTCTCGTGCCGATCCTCTCTGCCATCCGTGCTCTGCGGCCCCGCAACGCCCACGCTCCTTCGTGGAACGCCTGGTGCGGAGCGCTCATCGCCTTCATCGGCATTGTTCTCCTCACCACGCC
>DATEPN010000108.1:0-4455 GCA_035273225.1 Acidobacteriaceae bacterium
TCACCGCACCAGAAACGCCCACGCCGCAATCGCCACGCCCGCCGCTCCGAACACCATCCCGAAATACCAATACCCCCGCTGCCGCGTCAGCAGCGTGATCGACGTGATCACCAGGCCAATCTCCAGCAGCGCCTCGCCCAGATCGAAGCGATTGGCGCGCCGTTCGTCGGTGGCGACCTCCTTCTCCAGATCACGCGCCTTCTCTTCGGTCTGCGCCAGGTCCTCGTTCCACTTCTCGAGGTGCGCCTGGTAGGCGCTGGTCACCTTATTGGCGGCTGCCTGATCGCGCACGGCCAGCGCGCCCAGCAGATCGGTCGTCAGCTCGGTGTTGTACTGGCGAATCTTGCGCGCCTGATAAAAATTCCACTCGTCGCTGGCGCGCGCCTGGTGCAGCACGGCTTCGGTGTGGGTGCGGTGCCCGAGCACCGTCACGATGGCCACCAGCACGGCGAGCAGGCTCATCGTAAAGCTGACCGCGTGCATTCGGTTCTCGGCGGCGCGTTCGTGTTGTTCCTGCAGTTCCTGGGCTTCGCTGGCTTCCATGCGTTCAGCAGAGCAGGAATCCCGCCAGGACGCAACCCGGATGGACTCGCTCAGACCTGGCGCTCACCCAGTTCGGGCTTCCCCGGCACCAGCCGCTCGATCTCCATCTGCACCCGATTCCTCAGCTCCACCGGATGCGAGATGGTGTGGAACCGCTCGTACGTGCCCCCGGTTCCGACGATCTGGATGGACCCGTAGCCGAGCACGCGCCCCATCCCCGTCTCCGTCACCTCGATGGTCTCGATTTTGTTCAAGAGCATCTCGACCGTCCGCCGGCTCGCCAGGCCGGTCTTGATGACCACCCGGCGATTGGTCACCCCGATCTCCGTGGCGTTCCGCCGCACGCTGCCCACGATGAGGAAAATGATGCCCACCAAACCAGCAGCCGCTGCGACGCCATAAAAGATGTAGCGGTTCTGGGTCGTCATATCCGGGTGGCGATACGCGTAGTACGCCAGAAAGCCGCCGAGCGCGGCCAGCAGCAATCCAAAAATGATGTGCCCGACGATGACGATCCAGTGCAGGCGCGTCTCGTAGACGACCTGCTCTCCGGGAACGAGTGTCTTGTCAATGTAGCCCATTGCGCTCCTGTTCTCGCCGGGCCGTGCACATCCCGGTCTGCTACGACGGGATCCCTTCCAGTTCCTTGATGGTCACAACCAGCAGCACCAGCAGCATCACGATAAACAGCACGCCGCAATATGTGAAGCCCACCACGTGTGCGCCGCCGCGCTGTTGCGGTGTGCCCCCCAGCAGCGCCAGTTGCAGATCGGCATAGCCGCGCATCTCCAGCAGCGCGGCCAGCATGCCGAATGCCGCCGCGGCGCCGATCACGAACCGCGTCGCCTGCCGCAGCGCCGATACCAGAATCACCGTCAGCGCGCCGTACGCGAACATCGCGCCGAACAGGATCGTGTCGATCGCGATCAGCTCGTACACATAATGGTAGGCCTCGGGCGGCAGGTTCGCGGCCGCGGGCAGGCTGCCGTCCAGCAGGCCTTCGAGAATCAGCAGCGGCGACCACTGCGCGCGCCCCGCCACCGGAATGCTGGTGTTGATCAGCGGCACGGCAAACGTGGCCAGACCCAGCACCGTCATCAGCAGCGTCATGGAGCGGGTCCGCGCGCCCAGCTTCGGCGGCAGTTTGTCGTTTTGAATCTGGATTGGTTTCTGCTGCTGCAGTTCCCTGAGCCCGGGCAAACGACGCGCCGCCGTATCCCGCGGATCCGGCTTCAGCTGATACACCATGGGGACAAATTCCTTCCGATCCTGATGCGGCGAACTGCTCTCATCTTATCGTGCCGGCCGGGCCATTCCGGCTGCCCGGCTGGGCGCGCCCGGAATTCACCGCGACGCCGACGAGCCGGGCTATCATCGCCTCGCCGGCGCCGTCCAACAGCCTGAGAAGGCGCCTCCTTCATAATGTCTTCATGCGCGTGACCCTGCTCACCTTCGGAATGCTGCGCGACCTGCTGCCGTCGGCAGGCGGCGCGCTCGACGTCCCCGCCGGGTCCACCGTCCGGGATCTGCTCGAACGCTGCCGCGATCTCTCCGACGCCAGTGTCCCGTGGTCCGCCATCGCCGTTGCGGTCAATCAGGAATACGTATCCGCCTCCCATACCCTGCGCGACGGCGACGAAGTGGCGCTGCTGCCCCCGGTCAGCGGCGGCGCGCCCGATCCCGCGCGCGCAACGCCCTACGTCCGCATCGTCCACGAACGCATCATCCCGCACGAGATCGTCCCGCCGCTGGAGCGGCCCGAAGACGGAGCCGTCGTGCTCTTCGACGGCATCGTGCGCAACCACTCGCGTGGCCGCGCCACGCTCTACCTCGAATACGAAGCCTACGAGCCGATGGCTCTGCGCAAGATGCAGGAACTCGTCGCCCAGGCGCTGGAAAAATTCCCGGTGCGCAACATCGCGCTCGTCCATCGCCTGGGACACCTCGAAGTCGGCGAGTCCAGCGTGCTGATTGCCGTCTTCTCCGCGCACCGGGCGGCTGCCTTCGACGCCTGCCGCTGGCTCATCGACACGCTGAAGAAGACGGTTCCCATCTGGAAGAAGGAGTTCTTCGCAGATGGAGCGGTCTGGGCCGACGGCGAACCCTTCCCGGACCAACTGAAGCCGGAGCAACTCCGGCCGGAGCCGGAGCAATCTGACGCGACGGAGCGGCGCACACGGTGAAATCGCGGGTCCTGAAATCCCGTGTCTGGCTGGCGGCACTGAGTCTGGCTTTGGCTCGGGCGACCGCCCTTCCGCAGCAGACCCCGTCCGACCTCGGCAATATTCCACCCTATAAGGTCAACGTCCGTTTGGTGAACGTCTTCGTCAACGTCACGGACGAGGAAGGCGCGCCGGTCGGGGGGCTGAACCAGAACGATTTCGTCCTCACCGAAGACGGCGTGCCCCAGAAGATCGCCTACTTCGAGCGGCAGACCGACATGCCGCTCTCGCTGGTGCTGGCCATCGACACCAGCGGTTCGGTACAAAAGGATCTCGAGGTAGAAAAGCACGCCGCGCACGATTTTCTGCGCGCGCTCGTGCGCCCCGTCGACCGGGTCGACCTGATCGACTTCAACTCCGATGTGCGCGAGGTGGTGCCCTTCACGGCGGATCTGCGCCGACTCGATGCGGGCCTCAGCGCTCTCAGCACCGGACCGGCCACCGCGCTCTACAACGCCATTTATCTGGGCGCGCAGGCACTGGCTCCGCGCCACGGACGCAAGGTGCTGGTCGTGATCACCGACGGCGGCAACACCGTCGACGGCGTTACCTACGACCAGGCGCTCGATCAGGCGATTCGCAGCGAGGTGATGCTCTACAGCCTCATCGATCTGCCCATCCTCAACGATGCCGGACGCGACACCGGCGGCGAGCACGCGCTGATGACCCTCTCGCAGGGAACCGGCGGCAAGTACTACTACGCGCAATTCGGCAACCTCGCGCAGGCGTTTGCCCAGGTCTCGGAGGACCTGCGGACGCAATATCTGATCGGCTACTACCCGGTGGCGCGCCGCTCGCCCTCGGAGTTCCGCAAAATCCAGGTCTCCCTCAAGCCCGGCTCCGCACCGCACGCCGCCAGCGACCTGCTCCGCTACCGCCCGGGCTACTACGCCCCCGCCTCCCCCCCGCTGGATCAGTAAGGCAGGGTATAGGGCGTAGCGTTTCGGGTGCAGGAAACAGAAAAGCAGGATATAGGTGTAGCGTTTAGGTAGACGAAGCAGCCCTACACCCTACTCCCTATCCCCTATACCCTAACCACATGCACGACCTCCAACACACCATAGCCCTCCTCGCCCGCACGCCCGCTGCGCTCGACGCCCTGCTGCGCCATCTCCCCGATGAATGGATCCTTCGCAACGAGGGCGAGGCGACGTGGAGCCCGTACGACATCGTCGGCCACCTGATCCACTGCGAGATCACCGACTGGATGCCGCGGGCGCGGCGCATTCTCACCGAGGGCGAGAGCAAACCCTTCGATCCCTTCGACCGATGGGGACACGTGCAACTGGCGCTCGGCCGCAACCTGCCGCAGTTGCTGGACGACTTCGCCGCCCGCCGCACAGCGAACCTCGAAGAACTGCGCAGCTGGAAGTTATGCGTGGCAGACCTCGAGAAGCGGGGCCGCCATCCCGCACTGGGGCCGGTGACCCTTTCGGAATTGCTGGCCACCTGGGCCGCCCACGATCTCAACCACCTGCATCAGATGGCCCGCGTCATGGCCTCGCAATACCAATACGCCGTCGGCCCGTTCCGCGCCTACATGGGCGTGATGCAGTGCAACGCCCACGGGGCGTAGAGCCAGGGTGTAGCGCATAGCGTGCAGCGTACAGTGGGACCATCTGCCCGCGCCCGGATTCAAACTGTGAATGCGGTGTCAACGCACTCGCCTAGACGCTAAACGCTATCGCTA
>DATEPN010000109.1:0-8979 GCA_035273225.1 Acidobacteriaceae bacterium
TCCCGGCGAGGAGCGACACTATCGCATTGAACTCCGCGTGCTCGCCGACGTCGGTCTGGTCGGCTATCCCAACGTCGGCAAGTCCACCCTGATTTCGCGCATCTCGGCGGCGCGGCCCAAGATCGCCGACTACCCCTTCACTACCCTCGAGCCGAACCTCGGCGTCGTCACCGTTGGCGACGCTCCCTACGAGGAGAGCTACGTCGTCGCCGACATCCCCGGCCTCATCGAAGGCGCACACGAAGGCGCCGGGCTTGGGATGCAGTTTCTCCGCCACATCGAGCGCACCCGGCTGCTGGCGCATCTGGTGGACGTCTCCGACGCAAGCGGACGCCCGAATCCCGTCGAGGACTTCAAAGTCATCCTCAGCGAGTTGCACAGCTTCGGCCATGGACTCGATGAGAAGCCGATGATCGTCGTCGCCTCCAAAGCCGACGTTGCCAATCCCGCGAAGCTCAAAAAGCTGGAAACGATGGCGAAGCGCAGGAAGCTCCCCTTTTACGCCATCTCCGCCGTCACCGGCCTCGGCGTGGACAAGCTCAGGTACGCCATCGGCGACCGCGTCCGCGACCTCCGCCAGACCACCGTCGATCTCAGCGCCGCACAAGGACAGGAGCGCGTCGCCGGAGATTAGCGTCGCGATCGCTCCCGACGGCGGACTACCGGCTTCTCCGAATCCAGAAGCTGCACGGCCACACGTTCTTCCCGTCCAGCGACGGCGCGAAGACCTTCAGCTCCTCCGGCATGCGGCTGTAGCTGTTCTCCCACCGGGGAAACGCTTCGCGCAGCACATCGGCGTGGAACTGCTGCATCGCGCTCGCCGACCAGATCACCTCAAACGCCGAATTGAAGGAAAGGAACGCCTCCAGCATGTACTGCTCGCCCCAGAAGCAGAGATTCGTCATTACGAAGTCCTTCGGGTAGTCGAGCGGCGTGAAGATGTCATGAAAGTGGACCAGAACGCCGGGCGCCAGTTCGGGCAGGATCCTGAGCATCTCAAACAGCACGTCGCTGTCGATCGTCACCACGTGGCTCGAGTCGATAAAGAGAATGTCGCCAGCCCCGAGCGTGCGGAACATCTCGATCGGGACCTGCTGCACCGGCTGGTCGATCAGCTCCGTCAGCCCGGGAATCCCGCGCAGGTACGGCGCAGGGTTCGGCTCGATGCTCACCAGTTGGCCCATGCATCCGTCCTCGCGATTCCTGCGCAGTGCGGCCGCCAGCAGCAGTGTCGTGTTCCCGCTGCCGACCTCGATGATCCGCGCCGGCTTGTGGTGCCGGACCAGGGAGTACGCCACCTCGGCGTCCATGCGCTCGAAGTAGCCGTTGTTGAAGTGAAATTCGAGCTTCTCGCCGGCGGAGTTCTCGGGAAAAATCCACTCGTCGGCCCAGGGGAGGATCTCCGTCGAGAGCCGTTCGATCTGCCTCGCGAACCCGAAGTCGATCGCCGCGCAGCGCCGGCATGCCTTCCAGTCCTTGTGATCAAAAGATCGGAGCGGAGGCACCGGAAAGTAAAAATGAGAGGGCGTCACGCTGACGCCCAGCGAGTCCTGTACCACCTGAAACAGGGAGGCCATGGTGTGCCGGACCATCGGACTGCGCGTGAGATTGCCCACAATGAGGACCCCTGCAATGGCCCGCCCTGACCGAATGCTGCGCATCCGGAAGGGGGCTCAATCGGCGAAATCTATATAAAGTTGGAGTCCCAGGCTGGCAGCAACGCTGCCTCCGCCTCGCCATCACCAGGCAGCGGACTTAGGGCAGCCTGGAGCGCGTGGACACATACAGGCTGGCCACGCACAACGCCGCCTGGGCCGTGAGAACCACGCCGGCGGTCCACAAAAAGGCGCGGCGAAACCGTGTCTCCAGAGCATCTGCGAACACGCCGCCCACGAACGCGATCAGGAAGGCCAACGCCCATAGCCAAGGCTGCGACGGCACTCCGGTCGTCACGAGGAGCAGCAGCGGCACACCCACGATGAGCGGCGTTGTATTGCCGAAATAGCGCGAACGGCGCGAGATGGCATACAGGGCCAGCGAACCCACCAGTGCAATCGCAAACGCGGAGTTCGCCGGGTTCGTGAAGAACCACAGAGCGGAATCGGCGGACAACCACAGACGCCCCGCAGCGCTGCGGAAGACGTAGCTGAAGGCATCCGGATGAAACGCGTAGGACGCAAAAAGGAGGAAGAATGCGCCCAGCACCCACACGATCAGCAGCGTCGGGATGACGGCCCGGCGTCCCTCCGCCACCCACGCCATCAAACCGACGGCGAAGATCAGCGCAACGAGGAAGGCAGCAAGATGCGCGGCGGCCGTGAACCCGAGCGCCAGCGTCAGCAGTACGATGCGCGGCCGCCACTTCCGCCGAGGTCCCTGCAGCGCGTGACCGACCCCGACAGCGAGGTAAATCGACGAGAAGACGCCAAACGCGGCGAGGATTTCATTGTTCGGAGAGCTGCCAGCCTGGACCACCGACGGCATGAAGCAAAAAAGGGCCAAGGATATGTAACCGCCGTCGTTACCAAACAGTCGGCGCGTCACCCACCAGAGACACGCTCCCAGACCCAGCGCAGCCAGCATGAAGGGCAGCCGCAGCAGGAACTTGATGCCCCCCACCTCATGCCGCATCTCCCACGTGGAGCTTGTCGATGCCTGGCCGGAGGCGATGCGCTCCAGTGTCAGTGGCAGCCCGGCCGCGCGATAGGCGAGCGTTCCGTCGTGCAGGTTGCCACAACTGGTGAAGTACCCGGGAATCGGCGAGGGATGTTCCCAGATCTCGCGTCCGCAGCGGGCGAACTGGTAGTCGCGCTCGGAAAGTGGAGAGCGCGCGCTGACCCACAGACACTGGCCAAAAAGAAGAAGCAGCAGCGCGGCGGCGATCTGCTGGGGACGTTCGAAGCGAAATTGGCGCAGGCGGTGTCCGCCTGGAGTTGCTGTCATCGGTGATCGTTGTCAGTGTATCGGAAGGTGCGGGTTAGAACGGTGCGGGCGGCTGGGCAAGCCGCTTCTCTATAATCGGCAATCATGATCAGCCTGGGGACGGCCAAGCGCTTTGTGTTTCCGCTGCTCGGGCTGTGGGTGTTGCTCTACGCTTCGTTCTCCATGGTGCGTCCGCCGCTGCTGGACGGCGACGACGCCCTGAATGCCGAGATTGCGCGCGAGATGGCGACCACCGGGCACTGGATCACGCCCTATGCCAACGGCATCCGCTACGCCCAGCATCCGCCGCTGCTCTACTGGACGGTCGCCGGCAGCTTCCGCATCTTCGGCGTCAGCGACTGGTCGGCGCGGCTGCCCGTGGCCCTCGCGACGCTGCTCATCTTCGTGGCCACCTTTTCGCTCGGCCGTCGCCTGTTCTGTTCCAAACAGGCAGCGTTCTATTCGGCGCTGACGCTGATTACTTCCTACGGCGTCTTCCTCTTCGGGCACCTGTTGCTGCGCGACGTCTTTCTCTGCCTCTGGACCACGCTGGCGTTGAATTTCTTCTGGCGCTCGCTGACCCAGGAGCACCACAAACTCGCTACGGCCCTCGGCTTCGGTGCGTGCTGCGCGCTGGGCGTGCTGACCCAGGGCATTGCCGGTGTCGTATTTCCCGTAGCGACGGCGCTCGTTTACCTGGCGATCACCCGGGACATGCGGCACGTCATTCGCTGGAATGTCATCCCCGCAGTCGTGCTCTTCTTCGCCATCCTGGTGCCCTGGCACATTGCATCGCAGGTCACGGCCGGCAATGCGCGTCTGGAAAGCCTCATGCCGGCGGTCTCCGGCGGCCGCGTGCCGCTGTACATCTTCTGGCCGCTGCTGCTCCTCTGGATCGTGCCCTGGTGCGCGTTTTCCATCCGTGCCCTCCGCCTCGGCGATTCGCCCGGATGCGCCCGGCGCGATGCCCGCACCCTCTGCGTCACCTGGATCCTCGTCGTGCTGGTCTACTTCAGCTTCTCAGCCCGCCTCGAATACAACCTGATGAGCGCGTTGCCCCCCATGGCACTGCTCGCGGGCGGCTGGCTCGCCGACGATGAAGACCGCGAGCGCCACGAGGGACGCATCGTTGAGTGGATTGTGTTCTTCGTCGGCCTGGCCGTCGCGTGCTTTGTGACGTATGCCCTCTGGAAGGCCCCGATCCCGCTCCCCGGCGTTGACATCGCCACGCTTCTGCACCCGCACGCCGGACATCGCGCCGTATTCTTCGCCTACATCGCCGATCTCACCCGCCGCGCCATGGGACTCTTCAAAGTCCCCCTCGCAATCACCCTCGCCGCTCTGCTGGTCGGCGTCAGTGCCGGCCTGTGGTTCCGTCTGCGCAACAACGCACGCATGGCCAATTGCTTTCTCGCCGGAATGATCGTGGCCATCCTCATCGCAGCGCACCTGGCGCTGAACACGTTCTCGCCCATCCTGTCCTCGAAGATCCTGGCCGAAGCCATCAAGCCCGAAGTGCATCCCTCCGACGTCATCGTGGTGAATGGTCCGTTCGATACCGCTTCCTCGTTCGTCTTCTATCTGGAACGGCAAGTGCTCGTTGTGGACAGCACGCGCGCCAATACTGAGTCGAGCACCGAAACCGCCGCCACAGGCGTGCGTGCGAATGCCTCACTGTTCGTCAACATGGACCAGGTGGCACAGCGCTGGAACGGTCCGGATCGCGTATGGTTGTGGACACCCGTGGACTCCGCGCCCACCCTGCCCGGCGCCACCTACCTGATCGGCCGCAGCGGCGGCAAAGAAGTACTTAGCAACCAGCCTAACTTCGGTGGCGCGAGCTTCTAGCGCTTCGTTGTCAGCGTGAACTGGATTGGCTGCGCCCGCACAATGCCCTTGCCTTCCTCCACCGTGATGAACTGATCCGCAGCAACGTGGGCGAGGGCTTCCCTGCGTCCGCTCGGCCAAACGATGTCAACACTGACCGTTTTTCCGGCAGCAGGCTTGCCCAATCCAAAGGTTAGTGGAAATTCGCTCTGTGAGAGATAGCTGGACCCACTCTTCACCCACTTCACTTGCCGCGGCACACCGGCGCCCGCCACGGTGACGCGCGCACCGATCGCATCGCGATTGGACTTTGTCCCCGCCAGTCTCACCCGCAGCATGTCATTCCTGTTGCCATTGTCATTGCGCAGCAGGCGCGCCGGGCCATTGTTCACATTCACGGCTACGTCGAGATCGCCATCATTGTCATAGTCCAGAGACGCGGCCCCACGAGCAACCATCGCGCTCTGTAGCGCGGCTCCAGCCTTCGCCGTCACATTTTCGAATTTGCCACCGCCGCGGTTACGGAACACAAGAGGTGGCTCGGCGTAATGCAGCGAAGGCTGCAGCACGCTGATGTCGTCGGCAACATGGCCGTCCGCTGCGAAAAGGTCGGGCAAGCCATCGAGGTCGTAGTCGAAGAAGAACAATCCAAACGTCAGCACGCGCGCAGAAGGTTCGGCAATTCCGGAGGGGATCGCCTGGTCGAGAAATAGCCCGGCGCCCTGGTTCTGATAGAGCGACAGGCTCTCGTTGGTGAAGTTGCCGATCACGAGACTCTGGCGTCCCGAACCGTCGTAGTCGCCGGCATCCGTGCCCATCCCCGCTCGCGCCTTGCCGGCATCGTTGTAGGCCACGCCCGCGGCGAATGCCTGATCGGTGAAGGTGCCGTTGTGGTTATTCTTCCAGAGCTTGTTCGGTTGCGTGTCATTCGTCACGAAGAGGCTGAGCCAGCCATCGTTGTCCAGATCGACCAGTGCGATGCCGAGAGACTTGCTCGTGGGATCGTATAGGCCCGCTTTCTTCGTCACGTCCTCGAAGCGGCCGTTGCCCATGTTGTGAAACAGGCGCGCGCTCTCGCCCTTGTACCGTTCCGGCGTGCAGTAGGATTTGTGCGTACCGTCGAGCGAGCAGAACTGATCCTTCGCAGCCGTCCACTCGACGTAGTGCGCCACATACAGATCGAGGCGACCGTCGCGGTCGTAATCGAACCACACGGCGCTTGCAGGAAATCCCGAGTCGGCCACGCCCGCCTTTGCGGTCACGTCGGCGAAGTGGCCATTGCCGAGGTTGCGGAAGAGACGACTGCCCCCGATCGCAGTGATGTACAAATCGTCGTTGCCGTCGTTGTCGTAGTCACCCACCGCGCAGCCCAGACCGTACATTTCGAGACCGAGACCGGCTTGGCTCGTCACGTCCGTGAACGTGCCGTCGTGATTGTTGTGATAAAGCGCGGGAATCGTATGATGCGTTTTGTGTCCCGGCCAGTCGGTGCCGTTCACAAAAAACAGATCGGACCAGCCATCGTTGTCGTAGTCAATGACGCAGACGCCGGATCCCATCGTCTCCGGCAGATACTTCTTGCCGAACGCGCCGTTGTTATGGCGGAAATGGATGCCGGCCTCGGCGGCAACGTCGCTGAAGGTGATCGGGCCCGAGGGACGCGATGCGGCCGCCAGGTTCCCCGCGGGAATCGCGGCCGGTGTAACGCCCTCCACGTTTGCTGCAGAACGCGCCGCAACATTGGCGGCGCTCGATTGCCCGGGCGCCGAAGACGGCTGCTGCTTCGCTTTGCACCCGCTCAAAGCGAACGCCAGCGCCACCGGCAGACACACAGAGAGACGAACACAACCCGAACCGCGCATCACGAGCGAGCAATCTCCGGAGTAAGAGTGGGAGCGGCCGACGCGAGGCGACGCTTTCGCCGGACGTCGATCCACTGCTCGATCAGCAGCGCAGGCGGACCCACCAGGAACAGTGCGTACAGCGGCGCGTAGACGCTCTGGTCGATTCGCAGGAGCATTTCCACGACGGCAACTACGGCAATCACGATGATCTGCCCCTTCCTGGATCGCACGGTGGTCTTTGGATCGGTGATCATGAAGAACATGAACAACTGATACATGGGGCCGGTGATCGGCGAAATCTCCGACTGCCACGGATCGCCAACGATATATGCGCGCAGCAGGGCCAGCAGGAGGAAACACACCACATACGTGGCGGTAATATGAAACCGCTTTGCTCGCCACACGATGAGAGCGCCGAGAATCCAGATCACAATCAGCGAGGCGAGGTTGTTCCCCCACTGAATGCTGAGCCCCGCTACCGATGCCGAGGCGAGGAAGAGCAGTGCGCAAATGCCAAAATTCGACGGATTGAACAGATGGCGACCGCGCACGCGCACAGCGTACTTCGAGGTGATGGAAAGCGCGGCGCACAAAGCGAACGGCCAGAATGCAGGCGACCGCAGCAGAATACCGACGCTGATGCCCGTGATGTAGGCGCTCGCCGGATGCGGCCATTTGCCCAGGAAGATCCGCCCCAGCAACATTTCTGTGACCATGCTGGCTACAATTGCCAGCAGCGTCTTCTGATAACTCTCAAGGATGCCGAATGACAAATTGCCCACAAGCAGTATCAGTGTGATGAACACCGGTGGCGCGAACCGGCTATCGAGAATGCGCTTCCACCACACCGGATGCGAAACGGCTGCGGTTTGCTGGCCGGCCATAGCGGAGGGCGTCATGCGGGCTCCTTCACGTGCACAATCTGGTTAGGCTGGAGATTCTCAAACGTTTGTATCTTGCCCGACGGCCAGTGGATCACAGCCTTCTCGATGCGCGGATTCTTCCCCAGGCCGAAATGCAGCCGGCGATCGCTTTCTGATGCGAATCCGTTGCCGCCCGTCACCGCCTGCACCTGCTGCTGCCCGTTCCAGTACAGCATCACCTGCGCGCCAATCGCGCTGCGGTTGCTCACCGTGGCTTCCAGGTCAAACGTGATCCAGTCATTCTGCGGAGAGACGGTGTTTTTGTAGATCAGCAGCGGCCCGCCCTGATTCGCCACCACCGCATCGAGTGCGCCGGTATTCCAGAGGTCCGCCAGCGCGATGGAGCGGCCGTCATAGCGATCCGTGATTCCCACCGCCTGCGCCACGTCAATGAACTTCCCCGCGCCGTCGTTCATCCAGACCTTCTTCTGCTGATACCCGGAGAGGCTGCGTCCGTCGAAGGCCGGCCAGTGCGAGGCATCGCTGATGATCGAACTATTGCCGCCGGCCACCTTCGAGAAGTCGTACCAGTAACTCCGCGACTTCGAAGCCGAAATGTATCCGTTCTCGAGATAGAGGTCGAGATTGCCATCGTTATTCAGGTCCCCGAACTGCGCGCCGAAGCTCCAGCCGCCCAGTTCCACACCCAGGTCGCGAGCCAGGTTTTCATAGTGCAGGGCTTTGCCGTCCTGCGGCACCCACAGATTGTTGCCCTGGATGAGCACGCCCTCCTCGGAGATATTGGAGACGTAAATCGAGAACTTGCCCTGATTGAAAATGTCACCGAAGGCAGCATTCATGCCGCTCTTCGGCGCAAAGCCGACGCCGGTTTGCTCGCCCGCTTCGTGGAAGTGCCCATGATCGTTCAGGTATAACTCCGAAACACCGTAGTCATTCGCGACGAACAGATCGGGGTAGCCGGTGCCGCGCAGATCGGCAGCCGCACAGGCCAGCGCCCAGCGGCGGCTGCTGATGCCCACCTTCTCGCTGACTTCCTCGAACCGGCCATTCCCCAGGTTGTGGAAGAGGTATTTGCGGCCGCCGTTGTTGGCGTACTCGAAGCTGTTGGGCATCATGCGCGTGTTCGCCAGATGCCACAGATTCACGTTTTCCGGATAGTAGCCGCCGACAAAGAGGTCGAGTTTGCCGTCGCCGTCGTAGTCGAGCCAGGTGGCGGTGTTCGCGTTGATCCACGCCGGCAGTCCCGCCTCGGCGCTCACGTTCGTGAACCCCTTGCCCTGGTCGTTATGGAAAAGTTCCGGCTTACCCCACTTGATCAGGAATAAATCCTCGTAGCCGTCGTTGTCGTAGTCGCCCCAGATCGCGCCCATCGACACGCCGGTGCCGGACTGATTCACGTCGGCAATGCCCATCTGTTCGCCGACATCGCTGAACGTGCCGTCGTGGTTATTGCGGTAGAGATGATTCTTGCTGCCGCTTCGGCTGTTCGTCACATAAATGTC
>DATEPN010000110.1:0-5982 GCA_035273225.1 Acidobacteriaceae bacterium
CAGATTTCGAGCTTCGACTCGCCGCAGGAGGACTGGGGGCGGGTCCGCGATGCGCAGCGGCGCACGCTCGAGGTAGCGAACACGGCCATGGCGGTGACGCTCGATGTGGGCACGCCAGAGAACGTGCATCCGCCGGACAAGCAGACGGTCGGGCACAGGCTGGCGCTGGCGGCGCGGCACCTCACCTACGGTGAGGATGTCGCGTATGCCTCGCCGCTCTTTCGCGAGGCCACGACGGAGGTGCGTCCCGACGGGACGGTGGCCATGCGCGTCTGGTTCGATCACGGCCAGGGGCTAACGATGCGCGGGGCTCCCGAGAGCAAGGCGTTTGAGATTGCCGGCGCCGATCATCACTTCGTTCCCGCCGAGGTGCGCATCGAGGGGACGACGGTGGTGGTGTGGTCGAAGCACGTGCCGCATCCGGCGTACGTGCGCTACGGATGGATGGGCGTGATGCCGGACAATGTGTTCAACGCGGCGGGTCTGCCAATGAGTACCTTTACTTCGGAGCCGTTAGCTTCTAGCTTTTAGCGGTTAGCGGTTAGCGCTTAGCGGCTACCCCCCGGGGGTATGGTTCGCGTAGTGATTTCATTCGCCGATGGTTGCGGGGTAATACCTTTTGGGTATTACCTTCCTTTGTCCCGCGATGCGGTACTGCGAGCGTGTCGCGCGCAGTGTATCGGTGCAGCCGATCGTGTGTGCTCGCCCATGGATCGCTCCCATAACAAAAGGCTCAGCCTCGGCTGAGCCTTTGTATTTCCTCTCTATTATCAGAATAGCTGGTTGGTGGAGTAAGTCGCGCGGGTTTCCTGGCGTGGAAGAGCTCTCGAATGTGGGAGAACACGAAAGTAAGGATTGACAGCGGCGGGCGGGGAGCTACGGGTCCGACGCGAGGAGGATACTAACTAATCCTCGTCGCAATGCAGGAGATGACCTTCGCCGTCGAGATGTGGTCCGGGCGAGCGAGGCAGGAGAGAAACTCCTCCTGCATGGGCCCAAACTCGGAGTCGCAAATCTCTCGCAGCCGCGGCATGCGTTGAAAACGTTGCCGCCACGCCTCAATGACTTCCGGCTCCGCCGCTCCCTGGAACGAGAACTCCTGGTCCGGCAGGGTCAGACTTTGCGAGATGGCCAACCCAGCCTGCTCCAGGCAACCCTGGAGCTTGCTTCCCATGTGGAAGTCATATCGACCCGCGGCGAGAGCATCGGCTTCGAACTCGCGGAGAAGCGATCGTGTGCGCGGGCTGAGCGGCTCGTGTCCGAAGAGATCGTCGATCTCGGTGAGCGCCAGCCAGCCGCCGGGCTTCAGAAGCGGCGTCCATCGGCTCAGAAACTCATCCAGCCTGGGGAAGTAAGCGGCCGCGAAGCTGCACCAGATGCCGCCGGCCTGGAGGCCGAGGTTCGGCGGCTTGCGCAGATCGCACAGGAGGAATTCACAATTCGGCGGGCGCTCGCGGAGTGCCGCGTCGATGAGTTCCTGGTTCGCGTCCAGGCCGATGACGTTGCAGCCGCGCGAGGCGAGTTCCCGGGCCTGGTCGCCGATGCCGCAGCCAAGGTCAAGGATGGTGTTACCCGGCTGCAGCGGCAATTCTTCAAAGAGGAGATTCCATGACCTCCATTGCGATTGCTGCCGGTACTCTGCGGCCAGGGTCATGGGGCAAATTGTAGCGGAGTCTCAGGTGGCGGCTTCGCCCCACTGGACATCGAGCGGCGGCAGACTGGCCGGATCGAGGAGGCCGTAGCAGTACCGGTCGGCGAACTTGCCTTCGGGGAGCAGATTGGCGGCGCGCTGGATTCCTTCAAGCGAGAAACCGAGATGCTCAGCGATGCGGCGGCTCGCCTCATTGCCGGCGGAGTGGGTGAGGCCCACGCCGCGCATGTCGAGCGCGCCGAACGCGTACCGCGCCATCGCGTTGGCGGCTTCGGTGGCGAAGCCGCGGCGCTGGGCGCTGCTGCGCACCCAGTACCCGGTGTCGCACTGGCGAGCCTGCCAGTCAATGTCGTGCAGGCCGCACCAGACGACGGCTCTGTCGGCGGCTCTGCCGGTGGCACGCTCGATGCCGATCAACTCGATGACTTCACGCAGGAGAAAGCCGGCCATGACCTGGCGATCGCGAATCTCGAGGGGCCTCGGCGGTGAAGGCGTCGCGTTTCTCCGCCCACCGCATCCACCGGTGGAGATCGTCCCAGGTCTCCGCGCGACGGCGTCGGCCGTAAGGGTACCGTCGCCTGGCTGCTTGGGCCGGAGGAGCAGACGCGGTGTCCGGATGGGCATGGGGAGGTCAATCAGGACTGGGTGGGTGTGCGCCATGGCGGCCATCATAGCGGACCGGCGGGGCGTTCGAACCGGAGCGGAGGAGTGAGTCGGGTCGCGCTTCGCGCGACGCCCATGTCTCGAACAGCAGGAGACATGGGGCACCCGCGATTGTTTTGATGGAGGAGTGGACCACCCGCAGGCGACTTCGGCCATGGACCCTACATCGCGCAGGAGGCGCGCAGGGTTGCCGTCTTCCAAACGAGAACTCCCGGCCTATTCTTTCCCGGAGCGAAGAACGAATTATCGATTGCTCCCGCGAGTAGCGTCCCGTCGGGACTTAACGCACCACTCTCGCTGTACAGAACATCCGAGACGCAGGTCGCCCCGTTTTTCGGGTTCCATGCCCACAGGCGTGCTGAACTGTGGCCGAAAACCAAGCCCGACATTGGATCCAGTGCGGCAAAGCCTCCGGCAGCGGGATTCCATCTTGGCAACTTCACGGGGCGTGGGTTGGGAAGCATTTGGCCTGTTTTGAGGTCGACCGCAACGAAGCTGTTTTCGTCGGTCGGGTCGCCAAAGATATAGACCTTTTGAGCTGCATCGAGCGTCTCAGGCCACACGTAAGGTGTAAGTTTGCGAAGCTCTCCGCTGACGCGCCAATCATCTGTGCTCCTGAGTACCAATTCCGAGTCAGTTGTGGTTAGGAGCGTCTTGCCGTCATTCGACAGAGTTGGCATGCGTTCGCCGCTGAGTTCCACCACGTGCCTTCCGGACTTCGTGTCGAGCACGTATGACGTACCGCCCTGATTTTCGCTAACAATCAGTGATTGTGAATCCAGCGAAAACATGAGGCTCCGGACGCCAGACCCTGGCCGAACGGTCCTGATTGTGTTGAGGAGCTTTCCGTCCGGAGCGTGCCAGATCTTGACATCACCGCCGTCCGCTGCTCCGGTTGCAATTAGCTGATCATCCGGTGAAATTGCGACTGCCGATACGATCCCCTGGCCCGTGTGGATTGCTCGAATAATCGAACGGTCGGCAATACTCCAGAGCACAACCCGACCGAAGTCTTTCCCGGCGACGAGTAGCGTGGAGTCTCTGCTGAAGGCCAGTGCATTGATGACAGTGGGTGTGCCCACGCCGGAACGGATGGTTATTTCACCGTCGCGGACTTGAACTCCGCTCCTGGAATCTTTGTGTTTTGCATCGTAAAGCGCGAAGTTCGCGCGCGGAAATGCAGCCTGCGCACATGTGATTCTTGCGCCGATCATGCAGAACAGCGCCGATATTGTCCAGACAAGCCGCGCGCGCGACATGAGCTTGTCCTACCACTCCATCGCGTACTGCGGCGATGCGGCCAGGTGCGCGGGCTTGGGTTCGGAGGCGAGTTCGAGGACGAGGCGTTCGAGGACGAGGCGCTTATCCGGCGGCTGGGAGCGGAGTTCCAGGTCGGCGCGGGCGATGAGGCGGAGGGCGCGGGTGAGTTCGCGGCGGGATTTGTAGCGGCGGGCCTGGCGGATGACGTCTTCGGCGGCGAAGGGCGGCATGCGGAAGCCCTGCCAGAGCGCCTGCCAGATGGCGCGCGAGTCGCGCACGTTCTTCTCGAGGATGACCAGCATCTGGCGGAAGGTGCGCGCCAGCATGTAGAGGTGTCCGATGGCGGAGTCTTCGCCGCCGTCGCTGGCATTGAGCAGTCCGTGGAGCAGGGCGACGGCACGGGCGCGGTCCTTCGCGGAGATGGCGTCGGTGAGTTCGTAGAGCGAGCGCTGCTTGGCGGCCAGCACCATGGTCTCGACGTCGCCGAGGGTGATGAGCTTTTTAGCGCCGACGAAGAGGGTCAGCTTCTCGAGTTCGGAGGCGATCAGCATCATGTCCGCCCCGAGCGCGTCGGCCAGTTCGCGGGCGGCGTCCTGATCGACCTGCACCTCGCGGCGTTTGGCTTCAGTGGCGATCCACTTCAGGGCGTCGGTTTCGTCGACCCGGGCGAGTTCGACGATGCCGCAAGCGTCGCCGAGCGTCTCGCGAATGCGGTCGTAGCGGTTGCGGTCCTCGTAGTCCATGCGGCGCGGGTCGGAGGGGATGCGGATGTGGTCGGCGACGAAGAGGATGAGCGCCTGCGGGTTGGGCGAGCGGAAGTAGGCGTCGATGGCGGCGAATTCGTCCTTCTTTGCGCCGCGCGTGTAGAGGTTCTTCAGGTTGCGGATGAAGAGAACCTGAAAGGGCGCCATGAGCGAAGGCGTCTGCGCGCGGTCGAGGGCTTCGAAGATGGTGGTTTCGGCGAGGTCGATGTCGGAGAGGCAGAAGTCGCGCATCTCCTCGGGGACGAGCGCGGCAAGTACGGCGCGGCGGCAGCGCTCGTAGAGGAAGACGTCGTCGCCGATGAGGACGTATCCGGGGCGGAGCTTGTTGTCCTTCAGGTCCGCCAGAAAGCGGTCGGTGGATGCGAAGCCGGCGCCCATTCGGTTTCAGTTTACGGGGATGTGGGTGCGGGGGGAAGTAATTAGTCAGTTGTCAGTGATCAGTGATCGGTGATCAGTAATCAGGGGCTGTATGCTGGCCTGGTGATTCAGACGCTCGCGATTTCCGGATACCGGTCGCTGCGGGAGCTGGTGTTGCCGCTCGAGAAGCTGACGGTGGTGACGGGGGCGAACGGCAGCGGGAAGTCGAGCCTGTATCGGGCGCTGCGGCTGCTCGGCGATGCGGCACAGAATGCGGTGGTGGCGTCGCTGGCGCGCGAGGGTGGACTGCCGTCGACGCTGTGGGCGGGGCCGGAGGAGATTGCGCGCAGCGTGCGCAAGGGGGAGCATCCGATTGAGGGCACGCCGCGGAAGAAGCCGGTAAGCCTGAAGCTGGGATTCAGCACGGAGACATTTGGCTACAGCATTGAGCTGGGCTATCCGCCGCCGCCGGGCGTGCCGACGATGTTTCTGCTGGATCCGGCGATCAAGCGCGAATGCATCTGGCATGGCGGACGGTATCGCAGGGCCGCGGCACTGGTCGATCGGCGCAATGCGCTGGTGACGGTCGCCGGCGAAAAGGACGACGAGTCGGCGGTGCTGACGAAGAACCTGAGCACGGCGGACAGCATGCTGGCCAGCATGGCCGATCCGCAGCGCGCGCCGGAGATGCTGGAGGTGCGGGAGGCGATTCGCGGGTGGCGCTTCTACGACAGCTTCCGCACGGACACGGCGTCGCCGGTGCGGAGCGCGCATATCGGGACGTTTACCCCGGTGCTGAACAATGACGGGACGGATCTGGCAGCGGCGCTCCAGACGATTGTCGAGATTGGCGACAACGAGGGACTGGCGCGCACGATTGAAGATGCGTTTCCCGGCAGCCGCTTCTGGGTCGATTCGCAGAATGGGCGATTTGAATTGCAGCTCCAGCAGCATGGATTGCTGCGTCCGCTGAGCGTGGCGGAGTTGTCGGATGGGACGCTGCGGTTCTTGCTGTTGACGGCGGCGCTGCTGACGCCGCGTCCGCCGGAGCTGATGGTGCTGAACGAGCCGGAGACGAGTCTGCATCCGGATCTGCTGCCGGCCCTGGCGCGGCTGATTACGGCGGCGGCGCAACGGGCACAGATTCTGGTGGTGTCGCACGCGCAGGGGCTGCTGGCGGCGCTGGAGCAGGCGGGCGGATGCGGACGCGTGCATCTGGAGAAGTCGTTCGGCGAGACGGTGGTGGCGGGACAGACGATGTTCAACACGCCGCGCTGGGAGTGGCCG
>DATEPN010000111.1:0-3458 GCA_035273225.1 Acidobacteriaceae bacterium
CAATGATTCGGGGCGGCCACGGCCGCCCCGATCCGTTATTGGTTCCGTTTTGCATCAATGCGGCCGCTTCGCCCTCCCTGCTCCTGGCGGCCGTGGCGCTCCCTTCCGTAAAGCGCAGCGGACCCTACTCGCCGATAAGTCCTCTACGCCCAGTCTCTCCCGCGCGTCGGTGAATTCTTTATGAAATCCTCATAGGCCGCATGGTCTCCTGCAGGCACCGGAGCCAGCCAGCCGCACGTTGCGTTCACCGCGGGGGCTCCGCTGAAACGCCACTTCGCCGCACACCAGACATTCTGCAACGGAGGCACAGCCGGATGAGCACGAACGCTCTGCTCCTCGAGATATTCATTTCCGCATTCTTTGCGATCGCCTGTTTCCGCTTCCGCGGTGCCGTTCCTAGTTCTCAGGTGGCGATGCGCGCGCGCGATCTGCCGATGCTGCGAAAGCCGGCGAGATCGACGACCAGATAACGCCTGTTCTGTGCCTCCGCAATCGACACAACGATAGCCGAGGATCACCACAACCCTTCAAAAAACTCTTCCGGGAGGAAACGCGATGGCAGCAACGAAACAACAGGGTCAGGGCTTCGAGCGAACCCCGAAAGGGAAACGCAGAATGAGATTCCTGAGACGGAGGGACTCGCTGAGCTTCGGTGAGAAGTTATCGAGACTCGCCACACGCCTGCGGGAAAAGGAGTGGCAGCGTTACGGCGCCACATTATTCGCCGGCAAAATCGCCGGTGTCGGAGTCACCCTGCTCATCATGGCGGCGGTGGGCAGCCTGTTCTTTGCGAAGGTTTACGCGGCCGACACGGTAATGAAGGCCGCCGACGTAGTGAATCCCGTCAATACGGCATGGACGCTGATCGCCGCCTTCCTGGTTTTTGGCATGCAGGTCGGGTTCACGATGCTGGAGGCCGGCTTCTGCCGCTCGCGTGAGACCGTCAACGTTCTGATGGAATGCATCGTCGATACCTGCCTCTGCGGCCTCCTGTTCTATGCGATCGGCTTTGCGTTCATGTTCAGCCATGGCAACGGCTTCATCGGCTACCACTGGTTCTTCCTGCAAAACACGCCGGAGACCTACGAGTCGACAGGCGTCGCGTTCCTCGCTGTCTGGATCTTCCAGTTCGCATTCGCTGACACCTGCTCCACGATTACCTCCGGCGCCATGATCGGGCGCACCGGATTCGTCGGGGACTTGCTGTACTCGGCCGGCGTCTCCGGATTTATTTACCCCATCATCGGGCACTGGGCGTGGGGTCCGGATGGATTCCTCGCCACCATGGGTTCGGCCGGATTCTTTCTGCCGAAGCTGGGGCAGAGCTTCCACGACTTTGCGGGATCGACGGTCGTCCACACCATCGGCGGGTTTATCGCACTGGCCGGATCGATCGTGCTTGGGCCACGCCTCGGCCGCAAATTCAAGCGTGACGGCGGCGCGCCGATGTTGCCGCACGATCTGACCATCGCTGCCTCCGGCGGCCTGATTCTCTGGTTCGGCTGGTACGGCTTCAATCCGGGATCAACCCTGTCGGCGATGGACTTCGCCGGTATCGGGCGCGTTTCGGCCAATACGACACTGGCAGCCTGCGCTGCCGGACTCACCGCGATGATGTATGCCTGGTTCTCCACGAAGAAGTGGGACATCGGCTTCACCGTCAACGGATTTCTGGCCGGGCTCGTGGCCATCACCTGCCCCTGTTATTGGGTCAGTCCTACGGGCTCGATCCTGCTGGGTGGAGTCGCCGGTGTCGTGGTCTGCGCCGGTGTTGAACTGCTGGAGTGGCTGCGGATCGACGATCCCATCGGCGCCGTGCCGGTACACGGCATGTGCGGTATCTGGGGAACGCTGTCCCTGGGACTCTTCGCCTGCGGCAAGTATGGAGCCACCGGACCGACCGGGCCGGATAACTCTGCTCCGCTGGCCGGCTTGTTCTATCACGGCGGGTGGACGCTGCTTAAGGCGCAATGCATCGGCAGCTTCATCGTCACGACGTGCACCTTTGCAGTCGGTCTGGCTCTGATGTATGTGGTCCATCTGACGGGAACGCTGCGCGTCTCCGCCGAAGGTGAACTGTACGGCCTGGATCTTCACGAGCACGGGATTTCGGCTTACCCCGAGTACGTGATCTCCTCGCTGGCGGCGCCGCATGGAACGCCGAAGGACCTGACAGTCCAGCCCATGGCGGAGTCGGCTGTCCAAAGCATCAGTGCGATGTCGTTCGCCAAGGAATAAGGCGAGGAGCTTATGAGAAAAATCGAAGCCATTATTCGCCCCAGCCGGTTCGACGCTGTCAAAGACGCTCTGACCGCGATCGGCATCGACGGAATGACCGTCTCGGAAGTGCGCGGGCACGGTCGTCAGAAGGGCCACACCGAAGCCTTCCGCGGAAGGGAATACGAGGTGGAACTGCTGCCGAAGATCAAGCTGGAAGTGGTGCTCGATGATAACCAGTTCGAGCGCGCCATCGATGCGATCCAGGAAGCTGCTTACACCGGCAAGATCGGCGACGGAAAGATCTTTTACTACAACGTCGACGGTGCCCTTCGCATTCGGAACCGGGAGGTGGATGCGGCCGCGTTATAAGCAGTTGCCGAAGCGTTGGTAACGAAACGAGCCGGCAGCAGGCGTCCTCGGCGTTCTGCTGCCGATTCTTTGGCCTCACTCATTGCGGAGAATCTTCGATGGATGATGTCGCGCGCACTGCAACAGCTCCTCTGACTGCGCTGCTCCCGGAAGAACAAGCATGGCTGGGCCTCCCGTCTGTGCTGACCGATTCCGTGCGGCACCAGTTGCTGGGGATGTTTCGCGATCCGCACATGCCCGGCAGTGAAGAGCGGGAGCAACTGATCGCACAATTGCGCGAGGCCATTGCAGTGGCACCGGCGGTTCCCGAACTGCGCGTACTGCTCTGCATCGTTCTCTGCGCCAGTCCAATGGCGCGAGGCGCTCAGCAGGAATTGCGCGACGCAATGCGCAGGCTTCCGTACAACTTTGCCGCACGGCTGAAGCTTGGAGAACTCCTGATGCGCCTCCGCATCTGGGACCAGGCTGCCGAACAAACCCGTATGGCTGCGGACCTGGCCGCGAACGGCATCCAGGCAGATGCGGCGCGGCGACAGGCGGTCATGATTCGCTCCATGCAGCGCGGGCGCATTGCGCGCGGCGGCAAAGGGAAGGTTCTTGCCGTGTTCAGCCTGGCGCGCCGGCGCTTATCTCCGAACAGCAGGACGCAAACGCAGGAATAGCCGTCGAGCCAGATACAGGGAATCAGAGGCTTCGCGATCCGGACACTCAGGCGCGAAGCCTCTCTTCCTCTGTGATTCAGCTACGGATATATCCCGCGGATCTGGACGGCTTCGGCCACGCGTCCGATGCCCAGCATGTTGGCGGCGATGCGCATCGGGACCTTGCGGTCCTGGTGGATCTTGAGCACGTCGCGGAACGACGTCTTC
>DATEPN010000112.1:0-6904 GCA_035273225.1 Acidobacteriaceae bacterium
CGGCAGAAGCTCCTGGCCCGCCTCACGGGTGCGCTGGCCGGGCTAACCCTGGCGCTGGCTGCGCTGGGGTTTTATGGGGTGATGTCGTACCGCGTAGCGCGGCGACGCGCGGAGATCGGGATTCGCATGGCGATGGGCGCGACGCGATGGCAGGTACAGAAGCTGATTCTGCAGCAGACGTCGGTCTTGCTGCTTGCGGGAGTCGCCCCCGGGCTGGCACTCACAGGAGCGGCAACACGTATCGGTCGAAGTTTGCTCGTCGGCACGGCCGGCGCCAACTGGGAAGTCATCGGAATCGCAGTCCTGACGCTGGCCGCCGTTGGCCTGGCTGCGGCGCTCGTCCCCGCGCGGAGGGCCGCGTCGGTCGACCCCACTCAGGTTTTACGAGCCGAATAAGAGGTGCGGCATGTTTTCAAGGAAGAAGCGGTATGGCGATCTGTCGGCGTCGATCGAGGAGCATCTCGCCGAAAAGATTGATGAGCTGATGGACGGTGGGATGTCGCGCGAAGAGGCGACCTGGGCTGCGCGGCGTGCGTTTGGCAATGCCACGCGCATCGAGGAGCGCAGCCGCGAGGTGTGGCAGTGGCCGCGACTCGAGAGCCTTTGCGCGGATGTCCGCTTCGCGCTGCGGCAGCTGGGGCGCTCGCCGGGGTTCACCGTGACGGCCGTGCTGACGCTGGCGCTCGGCATCGGCGTGAACGCGACCATGTTCAGCATGGTCAGCGCCTACCTGATGCCGCATCTGCCGGGCCGCGATGCGCAGAAGATTGTTGCGGTGTCGTCGATTAGTCCGGATGACAGCTGGTCGCCCGAGGCGCATCCGGTTTCCGCGCCCGCCTACGTCGAGTGGCGCAGCCACACCGAGCTGTTCTCCGAAATTGCAGCCCTGCACGACGGACTGCTGGGCGCGCTCGGTGGGGACAAACAGCAGCCCGAAGCGATCAGCTATGCTGCGGCGACGCCGAACTACTTTGGGCTCTTTCGCGAAGCTCCGGCGCTCGGGCGCGTCTTTGACGCGGGCGAAGACCAGCCAGCGCGCAACCACGTGGCGGTGCTGGCGTGGGGGCTGTGGAAGCGGCGCTTCAACAGCGACCCGGGCGTCATCGGACGCACGCTGCGGCTGAATCGCGAGGATTACACCATCATCGGCGTGATGCCGGCGGATTTTCGCATGATGGGCTTCACGCCGCAGCTATGGACGCCGCTGACGCTGATGCCTGCGGATTTGACGCCTGCGACGCGCAAGGATCGCTACTTCGAAGTCTTCGCGCGGCTGGCGCCGGGCGTGACCCTCGAGCAGGCGCGCGCCGCGATGCGCTCGCTGGCCCAGAAGGCGGCGAAGGATTATCCCGAGACGGACAAGCGCTGGGGCATTGCGGTGCGCACGCTGGCAGACTACCTGGTGTACGGCTTCGGCATTCGGACGGCGATGGCGATCATGATGACCGTGGTCGGCTTCGTTCTGCTGCTCGCCTGCGCGAACGTCGCAGGCCTGCTGCTGACGCGGGCCACGGGACGGCAGAAGGAGATGGCGATCCGCGTGTCGCTGGGCGCAAGCCGGACGCGCATTGTGCGGCAACTGCTCACGGAGGGATTCGTGATTGCCGTGGCCGGCGGCGCCGCGGGGCTGGGGCTGTCGGTGTGGGGGATTCGCTGGCTGGCGGCGCACATGGCGTTCAACGAGGCGATCGCCGCGGTGCCCATTACGCTGGATCGGCATGTGGTGCTGTATGCGCTCGGCATTTCGTTCGCGGCGGCGGTGTTATCGAGCCTTGCGCCGGCGCTGCAGGCCTCGCGCGCCGATGTGCAGGCGGGCCTGCGGAGCGAGAGCCGGAGCGTGTCGGCAGGGAGATCGCACAGCCGCATGCGCGCCCTGCTGGTGGGCGGCGAATTCACGCTGGCGCTGTTTCTGCTGATCGGCAGCGTGCTGCTGATGGAAGGCGTTTACTCGCTCGAGCATCAGCGGCTGGGCTTCCGGCAGGATCACCTGCTGACGGCCGCGCTGGTGCTGGATGGGCGGCAGTATGGGGACAATGCGCAGCGGCTCCAGTTTGCACGCGACGTGCTGCCGAAGCTGAAGCAGATTCCTGGAACTGAGGACGCGGCCATCGTTTCGAATTTGCCCGCGACCGGCGCGCCGAGTGTTCCGGTGCGGGTGCGGGGAGAGGCGAAGGCGCCGTCGAACCAGCAGCGGATGCCGATGAATGTGGTGGTCACGCCGGAGTACTTCCACGTGGCCGGCGTTGCGCTGCTGCGCGGCCGCACGTTCACGGAAGCCGACGATGCGCAGGCGCCGCGGGTGGCCGTCGTCAACCAGCAGTTTGTCCACGAGTACCTCGGGGACGCAGACCCGATTGGGAAGGAGATTCATCTGGAGCAGCCCGGTTCGGAGGGCTGGAGCCAGATCGTCGGCGTGGTGAGCGACGTGAAGTTCTTCTCGATGGATACCACCGTGCGGCCGGAGGTGTACGAGGCCTTTCGCCAGCGGCCGGTGACGTGGATTTCGGTGATGATGCGGACGCGCGTCGATCCGAACAGCCTGATTCCCGCGATGCGCAGGGCGGTGGCGGCGGTGGATCCGGAGCTGCCGCTGATGCGGACGATGAGCATGGAAAGTGTGCTGGATACGGCGCATGAGGGGAATCCGATGTTCGTGCGGCTGCTGGGTTTGTTCTCCGGGCTGGCGCTGCTGCTGGCGGCGATCGGGGTGTACGGACTGGTGGCGTATTCGGTGGGACAGCGCACGCACGAGATCGGCATCCGGCTGGCGCTGGGGGCGCGCAGCAGCGATATCGCGCGGATGATTTTGTCGCAGGGGCTGCGCGTGGCGGGCATCGGGTCGCTGATCGGTCTGTTGATTGCGCTGCCGCTGCCGAAGGTGTTCGCTTCGATGTTTGAGGGGATGCATTTCATCAGCGCGCCGGCGAGCTATGCGGCGGTGCTGCTGGCGATGCTGCTGGTGGGCGCCGCGGGGACGCTGGTGCCGGCGCGGCGAGCGGCCACTGTGGATCCGAACCGGGCCCTTCGCGAGGAATAGCAGGAGCTGTCACGATGCGGAAGAAACGCTACGGAGAACTGTCGGCCTCGATCGAGGAGCACCTCGCCGAGAAGATCGATGAGCTGGTGGAGAGCGGGTTGACGCGCGAGGAGGCGACCTATGCCGCGCGGCGCGCTTTTGGGAATGCGACGCTCATCGAGCAGCAGAGCCGCGAGGTGTGGCAGTGGCCGCGGCTCGAGAGCCTGTGGGCGGATGTGCGCTTCGCGCTGCGGCAGATGAAGAAGTCGCCGGGGTTTGCGGTGACGGTGCTGCTGACGCTGGCGATTGGGATTGGCGCGAACACGGCGGTGTTCACGGTGATCGATCGGGTGCTGCTGCGTCCGCTGCCGTATCCGGAACCGGAGCGGCTGATCGCGCTCACGCTGAGCGCTCCCGGGGCGGGAGGGCTGGCGAATTTCACGAATGGACTGCCGCTCTCGCCGTCGATGTACCTGACCTTTGCGCGGCATAACCGGAGCTTCGCGTCGATGGGGATCTGGCTGCCGGGAACGGCCAACGTGACGGGGCTCGCGCAGCCGGAGCAGGTGCATACGGCGGTGGTCAGCAGCGGTCTGCTGGAGACGCTGGGGGTCTCGCCGAGGGTGGGGCGCTGGTTTTCCGCGGCGGAGCAGGATCCGCGGGGCGCGCGGGCGGTGATGCTGAGCTACGGCTACTGGCAGCGCGCGTTCGGCGGAGACCGCAACGTGATCGGGCGCACGCTGCAGGTGGACAATCAGCCGCGGGAGATCGTCGGGGTGATGCCGCGCGGCTTCCGGATCGCGGATCACGATTTCGATGTGCTGCTCCCGATGGCGCTCGATCCGGTGAACGAAAAGCTGGCGGGATTCGGCTTCGACGGGATTGCGCGGCTGAAGCCGGGCGTGTCGATTCCCCAGGCCGACGTGGACATCGCGCGGCTGATTCCGGTGTGGATGGATTCGTGGAGCAACGGACCGGGAACGAACCCCCACTACTACCGGCTGTGGCAAATCGCTCCGCATTTTCGCCCGTTGCAGGAGCAGGTGGTGGGCCGGATCAGCCGGGTTCTGTGGGTGGTGATGGCGACGCTCGGCCTGGTGATGCTGATCGCGTGCGCGAACATCACCAACCTGCTGATGGTCCGGGCGGAGTCGCGGCAGCAGGAGCTTGCGGTGCGCGGAGCGCTGGGCGCGGGGCGGTTGCGGCTGGTGAGGGGGCTGCTGATCGAGAGCCTGACGCTGGGAATCGCGGGCGGCGTACTGGCGGTGGGCGTGGCGGGTGCGGGGCTGCGTCTGCTGGTGGCGGCGGCTCCAGCGAATCTGCCGCGCATGACGGAGATTGTGCTGGATGGCTGGTCGCTGGCCTTTACGCTGCTGCTGGCTGTGGTGTGCGGGCTGATCTTCGGAGCGATTCCGGCGTGGCGCTACTCGCGCGTGTCGCTCGCGATGGGCGGGACGGGGAGAACGGTGAGCGCGAGCCGGGCGCAGCAGCGGTCTCGCAATGTGCTGGTGGTGGCGCAGACGGCGATGGCTCTGGTGCTGCTGGTCTGCGCGATTCTGATGATCCGGACCTTCGCCGCGCTCCGGCACGTGAACCCGGGCTTCTCGGCCCCTGAGCAGATTCAAACCATGAGCATTGCCATTCCGGAGCAGCTCATCGCAGATCCGCGGATGGTCACGCGCACGCAGAACGACATCGCGGATCAGCTGGCGACGATCCCGAGTGTGCAGGCGGTGGGCTTTGCCGCGTCCGTGCCGATGGATGGCAGCGATCCGAACTGGGACGAGATGCGCGTCGAGGGCAAGGTGTATCCGAGTGGCGAGCCGCCGCTCTACCTCTTCGACTACGTTTCGCCTGGGTACTTCGCAGCGATGGGGACGCGCCTGGTCGCGGGGCGGGACTTTACCTGGGATGATGACTACGGGCTGCATCCGATGCTGCTGGTGTCGGAGAGCTTCGCGCGCTGGGCGTGGGGCTCGGCCGCGGCCGCCGTCGGCAAGCGCGTTCAGCACTGGACCCACGCGCCGTGGGATGAGGTGATCGGCGTGGTCGAAGACGTACACGTGCACGGAGTCGACGAGCTGGCGCCGCCGACGATCTACTGGCCGGCGATGGTCAGGAACCCCTACACACGGGAGACGACCGTCTTCGCCCCGCGTACGGTGACGTTTGCGGTCCGCAGCGAGCGGGCAGGAGAACAACGCTTCGTGCAACAGGCAGAGCAAGCCGTGTGGAAGGTGAACAGCAATTTACCCGTGGCCCAGATTCGGACCATGAAGGATTTGTACGACGAGTCGATGGCCCGAACGTCGTTCACGCTGGCCATGCTGGCGATTGCGGGTTCGATGGCGCTGGCGCTCAGCGTGATCGGCATCTATGGCGTGATCGCGTATGCGGTTTCGCAGCGGACGCGGGAGATCGGAATCCGGCTGGCGCTGGGCGCGCCGCGCACCCGGCTGCGGTGGCTCTTCGTGCGCTCCGCTCTGCTGATGACCGCGGCGGGCGTGACGATTGGGGCGGGCGCGGCGGCACTGCTGACGCGGCTGATGCAGTCGCTGCTGTTCGGCATCAGCGCACTCGATCCGGTGACGTACGCCACGGTGCCGATTGTGCTGATCGCGGCAGCCCTGCTGGCCAGCTACCTGCCGGCGCGGCGGGCGGCGGCGGTCGACCCCATGCAGGCGCTGCGGGCGGAATAGGAGGCGGCATGTTCTCGCGGAGGAAACGGTACGAGGATCTCGCCGCCTCGATGGGGGAGCATCTCGCCGAGAAGATCGATGAGCTCATGGAGGGCGGTATGTCGCGCGAAGAAGCGACCTATGCCGCGCGCCGCGCGTTCGGCAACGTCGCCCGCATCCAGGAGCGAAGTCGCGAAGTGTGGCAATGGCCGCGCGTGGAGAGCCTGTGGGCGGATGCGCGGTATGCAGTGCGTCATCTGGCCAGGTCCCCCGCGTTCACCGCGACGGCGGTGCTGACGCTGGCACTCGGGATCGGCGCGAACACCGGTATCTTTACGCTGACGCGGGCGTTGCTGCTCGCAACGCTGCCGGTGCAGGATCCGGGCCGCCTGGTGCGCATCTCGCTGGTGCTGAACAATCCCGGTGGCGCGGTCCGCGACATGCCGGTCAACAGCTTCATGGTCGATTCGCTGCGCCGCCACGCCCACTCGCTGAAGGGCGTCTTCGGATGGGCTTCCGAGTCGTTCGTTCTGCAAGAGGGCGACAGACTGCACATCTACGACGGCGCGGTGCTGAGCGGCAACGCCTTTGAGGTGCTGGGGCTGCGGCCGGCTGCGGGACGGCTGCTCGAACCGGCCGACGATCAGGACGGCGGCGGTCCGGATGGGTGGGCGGCGGTGCTGAGCTACCGCTTCTGGCAGCAGCACTTCGGCGGCGAACCTTCGGTGGTCGGCCGTCATGTGACGTTGTCGGACCACAGCGTGACCATTGTCGGCGTGGCCCCCAGGGGATTCGAAGGCGTCCTGATCGATGCGCAGCCGGACTTCTATCTGCCGCTGCATTACGAACCGCTTCTGCACGGCGACGGCTCGCTCCTGCGGCAGCGCGGAAGCCTGTGGCTGACGGCCTGGGGCCGGATCAGGACCGGCATCGGTATGGGGCGGGCCAGGGCAGAGGTGTTGTCGCTGTTTCGTCCGGTCATCGACGAGACTCTGCCGGCATCGATGCGCCATGTACCGGTCGTCGAACACGCCAGGTTCGCCGTCGATCCGGGGGGAACGGGATGGAGCGATCTGCGACCCCGCTACACGCAGCCGCTGCTGCTGCTGCAGATCCTGGTTGGGGTCGTGCTGCTGGTGTGCTGCGTCAATCTGGCGGGGTTGAGCCTGGCGCGAGCCGCCATGCGCGAGCATGAATTTGCGATTCGCGC
>DATEPN010000113.1:0-4973 GCA_035273225.1 Acidobacteriaceae bacterium
CATGTCCGCCAGGAACTGGTTGACGCGGACGAAGCGGTATTTGCGGTCGAAGAAGGCGAATCCGATGGGCGCGTTGGCCAGCATGGAGTCGAGCAGCGCCAGGGTTTCGTTCAGGCCGGCGCGCTGGTCGGCGATGGCGGCGACCATGCGGTTGAAGGCGACGGTCAGGTCCGCGGCTTCGGTCGCGGATTTGACCGGCAGCGGAAATGCGCCGGTGTCTTCCGAGTCCTGGACCAGGCGGCGCGTGGCGCGGGTGAGCAGACCGAGCTGGCCGGTTATCGACTGCGTGATGAGCCAGGCAATCGCCGTGCATCCGATGAGGACGAATACGGCCCAGAGGACGGTGATCCTGAGGAGCGAGCGAAGGTCCTGGCGGTCGGGATGGAAGTTCGGGTAGACCCAGGCCAGAGCGGAGAGCCGGCCGTGTACACGGATGGGCGCGACGGCTTCCCATTCGGTCGGCTTAGCGTTGAAGATGATGGGCTTGTCCATGCTGCGGAGATAGTTCTTCTCGCGGCTGGACAGGGCGAGCTTGCCCAGCATGGTGGGATCGGTGCTGGCGAGGGTGCGCCCCTGAAGATCGGTGACCTGGGCCGCAGTGATGCTGTCGGGCTGCGCGACGTTCTGCACCACGCGCTGGAGTTCTTCGGGTCGATTGTCCTCGAGGGCCATGGTGGCCTGGGAGGCGGCCAGGAAGGCCTGGTCTTCGAGGCGGCGGTGCAGGCGGTTCTCGAGTTCACTCTGCTGCTGATGGACGAGCAGGACTCCGAAGATGACGACGACGATGACCTCAAACAGGACGAGGGCCACCATCAATTGCCCGCGCATCGTGTGTGGTCTGGGAAACTTCATTCTCGTTCGAAAAACACCTTACGTGGAGTGCGCGGCTCAGGCTCCTGTAAGCGCTGCAGCCGGGAGCTTCTGCTTCAGGTCCTCGGCGATTTGACGTCCGTGAAACCGGCCGTTCTCGATGAAGATTTCGTTGGTCTTATCGCCTGCGATGATGACTCCGGCGAGGTAGATGCCCGGGACGTTGCTTTCGAGACTCGCGGGGTCGCAGGCCGGACAGCGGAATTCGCCCTCGATGCGGATGCCGAGGGACTGCAGGAAATCAAAGTCGGGCCGATAGCCGGTGAGCGCGAGGACGGCCTCGTTTGGCAGGACGACGGGACCGTTCGGCGTCTCCAGCGTGACGGTGTCCGGATCAATGCGCGTCACAGTGGAGTTGAAGTGGGCCGTGATCTCGCCGGCTTTGATGCGGTTCTCGATGTCCGGCTTGATCCAGTATTTGACGTGGCGGTGCATGGACGGGCCACGGTGGACCAGCGTGACGCGCGCGCCGTGGCGCCAGAGTTCCAGCGCGGCGATGGCAGCGGAGTTCTTGCCGCCGATGACGAGGACATCCAGCCCGTAGTAGGGGTGCGGATCGTTGTAGTAATGACGAACCTTGGGCAGGTCTTCGCCGGGGATGTTCAGCAGGTTCGGCAGGTCGTAATAGCCGGTGGCAACGACGATCTTGCGCGTCCGGTATCGGTGGATGCGGCCGAACTCATCGGCGGTGCGCACGGTGAAGTCGAGATCCTGCCCTGTAACCTGTTCAACGCGCTGATAGGGGCGGACATCCAGCTTATAAAACATGGCGACTTTGCGATAGTACTCGAGCGCCTCGTTGCGGCTCGGCTTCGCATTGGGGCTGGGAAAGGGAATGTCGCCGATCTCCAGCAGCTCCGAGGTCGTGAAGAACGTCATGTGCGAGGGGTAGTGGAAGAGCGAGTTGCACAGACAGCCCTTATCGACGAGAGCGGCGCGGAATCCGGCGCGCTGCGCTTCGATGGCGCACGCCATGCCGGTGGGGCCGGCACCGATGACAAGGACGTCAAAAGACTCTGATTCCCGCGGGGATTCTCCCATTTCTCTAGCTTAGACGATGGATGCGGGAGAGGGTTGGGCCGGGGCCGCAGGGCTCTGCGCTTTGAGCGAGTTGCGTCTTATGGCGTGATCGATATCACAGATTGCCGCAATCGGGGATGCCAAGATGCGATTCGGATGGCATTGTGCCGTCGCGGAGAGTCCCCAACCTGAAGACGAGGGAAAGAACTGGAATGCGGTCCGGCGGCCAGTTGCTGCTGCACGGTGGCGGGGCCGGAGAGGCGCACGCCTGTTTGGCGGAAAGCTGCCTGGCTGAGAGCTGTTTGGCTGACCTGCAGGGAGGGTCCTGGAGAGGCGGTGCCCTACTCCATTTTGGTCATTGTTTCCGCAGTCACTCGCAGCTACTCTTTAGCCACTATTCCAAGCAACCGGGCCCGAGGCGAGCCTCAAGGAAGACCTATGTTCGCTGAGCTGAAGCGGCTTTTGTCCCCATTTCGGTGGGGGTTTGCCTGGTACATCGCGTTTACGCTGCTCCGCCAGGGGCTGGTCATTGGCGGCGGCTATGGCCTGGTCCTGCTGATCCGGACCTACGAGCACAATCCGGCGCAGTCGGTGCTGATCGCGCTGGGCGTGCTGCTGGCCTACAAACTCCTGCTCGACACGATGGATCAGGCGATGGGGTGGAACTTCGCCAAGTCCGTCAGCTATCCCCTCTTCCGCCAGCTCAGCGTGAGCGTCTTCTCGCGCATGCTGAGCCTCGACCAGAAATGGCACCAGACCGGCAGCAGCGGCGGGCGGCGTGGCGAGATCACCAACGGCGTGAGCAAGTTTGCGCAAACCAGCGAAAGCCTGGCGCGCGAGGTATGCCCGCTGATCGCGACGGCGATCCTGAGCCTGTTCCTGCTGCGGCATTGGGTTGGACTTTCGTTCTGGGTCATGATTCTGCCCTCGGCGGCGCTGGTCTTCTTCTGGCTGGCGATCGAGGAGACCCGCCTCTGCGCGAAACACCGTGAAGCGCGCTACAAACGCTACGCCTCCGATTACTCGCTGAGCATCGAGTGCATGGAGATGCGCGCGGACGTCGTCCGCTATAACCAGGAGCAGCGGGTCGAGGACGAGTACCGCCGGATTCATGCGGACATTCAGCGCCACGGCCTGGCGGAAGCGAAGATCCAGAGCTGGTACGGGCTGGCGAAGAACCTCGTCATCCTGGTGCTGCAGGCCTACCTGCTGTGCCACTGGATGAGCCTGCTGTCGGCACACAAGGTGGACGGCGCCATGCTGGTGTACCTCTACATGCTGTCGGATCAGCTCTGCGGATCGCTTTGGGGATATGCAGGGCTATGGGCACGCATCAGCGAAGCCTGGGAGCCGATCAAGATTTTCCTTCGCATCAGCGCGACGACTCCGGCGCTGGCCAGCGCGGCCGACGAACTGGCCGTTCCCGAGCTGGTGAGCCTCGAATTCCGCGATGTGGAGTTCAGCTACCGTCCCGACGAGCCGGTGCTGAACCGGCTGAGCCTCTTCGTGGAAGGCGGCAGGAAGGTCGGCTTCGTCGGACGCACCGGCTGCGGCAAATCCACGTTGCTGAATCTGGTGGAGCGCCTCTACGATGCGCACGCCGGCAGCGTGTACGTGGGCGCACGCGACGTGCGGCACTGGCCGACCCGACAGCTGCATCGCATGTGCACCTGCCTCTCGCAGAACGGCGGCGTCTTCTTCTCTGAGGCGACGCTTCTGGACACCATCCGCTTCGCGCGGCCGCATGCATCTTTTTCCGAAGTGATGCGCGTGGCGAAGCTGGCCTGCGTGCACGACGAAATCATGGCCTTGCAGGACGGCTATCAGACCAAAGCGGGCGAGCACGGGAAGAACCTTTCCGGCGGCCAGCGGCAGAGGGTGGCGATTGCCCAGGCGCTGCTGAGCCTCGACGATCCGGAGAAGAAAGTCGTGCTCCTCGACGAGTGCACCAGCAACCTGGACGCCGAGACCGAAGCGACGATTCTCGCGAACATGTGGCCGCTGCTCGCAGGCAAGACGGTGGCGATCATCACGCATCACCCTGCGGCGATCGAGAGCCTGGTGGACGAGGTGGTAGCCATCCGCGAAGGGCGTGTGGCGTGGCGCGGCACTGCCGAGGAGATTCCCCTGTTCACGGATGGGATGGTTGCGGAGCCGGTGGGGTAAACCGGAACCGCACCCTGTCCGCGAAAGACGCGCCGACAAGGGTGGGGCATTCCGGCCAAAAATATAACCGAACCGATTTATCACTCCTGCCCGTCTCGCAAGGAGCGGCTTCCGTCCGTTAACCTGAAGGCAGAGACATTTCCCATGGCCACCATCCAGCAGGACGACTTTATCCAGAGCGTGGCGGACGCTCTGCAGTACATCAGCTACTACCATCCGGTGGATTACATCACCAGCCTGGCGCGGGCCTATGAGCGCGAGCAGTCGCCGGCGGCGAAAGACGCGATGGCGCAGATCCTCGTCAACTCGCGCATGTGCGCCGAGGGACACCGCCCCATCTGCCAGGACACCGGCATCGTGACAGCGTTCGTAAAGATCGGCATGAATGCGCGCTTCGACGCGACGATGACCGTCCAGGAAATGGTCGACGAAGGCGTGCGGCGCGCATACCGGAATCCAGACAACACGCTGCGGGCATCGATTCTCGCCGATCCGGCGGGTGCGCGGAAGAACACGCGCGACAATACGCCCGCCGTCGTCAGCATTGAAATGGTCCACGGCGACAAGGTGGACGTGACAGTTGCGGCCAAGGGCGGCGGCAGCGAGGCGAAGTCGAAGTTCGTGATGCTGAATCCGTCGGACTCTATCGTCGACTGGGTCATCAAAACCGTGCCGACCATGGGCGCGGGGTGGTGTCCTCCGGGGATGCTCGGCATCGGGATCGGCGGCACGGCCGAAAAGGCGATGCTGCTGGCCAAGGAAGCGCTGATGGATCCCATCGACATGCGCGACCTGCTGGAGCGCGGTCCGAAGAACCGCCTCGAAGAACTGCGCGTCGAGATTTACGAGAAGGTAAATCAGCTGGGTATCGGTGCACAGGGGCTCGGCGGGCTGACGACCGTCCTCGACGTGAAGAT
>DATEPN010000114.1:0-5764 GCA_035273225.1 Acidobacteriaceae bacterium
CAATGATTACATGAGCCATGCTCGATGCCACGGCTCGGAAGACGAAAACCTGCCAGCTCCTGCAAGAGGCCGCCGCAGACTGCCGCCGAATTCACTTCTTCCGCGCCGGCTCTTTTTGCGCGTCAGTTTTGTGCCCATTGCCGCCCGTGCCGCCGGCCTTCGGGTCGAGCACCTTCTCCGTCTTCGGCTCACCGGCCGCGTTTGCTGCCTGTGGCCCGCCCTCCCGAGAGAGCTTCAGCAGCTCATCCAGTCTGAAGCCCGCCGTCTCCGCAGCCTGCGTTGCCGTCTGCGCGTCGGCTTCGATCTCGCGAAACGCTTTGCTGGTCCCCGTCGACTTCCCTGCCGGATCCTTCTCGGCGACTTCCACCAGTCGCGGCAGCAATCTCCACCAGACCATCCGCTCGTGAGCTTCCTTGTTGAACCACCGATGGCCGTCCGCCTCATGCAAACCGGTCAGCCATACCACGTCGGGATCGTTCCAGTTCAGTTCCTCCTGGCGCGCTGTCCCTTCCTCCTGCGCGATTAGCATCCGCACCCGCGCCGCTGCGCGATACGCATCCTCCCCTTCCAGTCCCAGTGGCTGAAACGCGTCGGCCAGCACCGACCGCAGGTACAGGTTGTCGAAGACCTCGCCTCGATTCCGTCCCGCCGGCACCAGATCCATCAATGCGCTGGCCAGGCACCACGCCGCCACCGGCGCCCACACCGCCGCAGCGCTCACCGTCGGACTGTAACTCGGCAAAACGCCGCGCGCTTCCGGCGGCCACATGCGCGCGCACCCCTTCTCGATCTCCGGGACCCGTGCCGCCGCCTCCAGCAGACCCCGGTACTTCTGCTGCGCTTCGCTGTATTGCCCATCGGAAAGCGCCGAACTCTCCGGCTGTCGTTGGCCGTCCAGCGAGGCCGTCGCCTCACGGAAGAACCGCTCCGCCCGCTTCGTGAGCGCGTCGAACGTATCCTCACGGCTGCAAGGGGCCTGGCTGGCCCGCGCCACCGGCTTCGCGTCGGCGGTCTCCGCTTCGGTCTCCGCCAGATCGGAGTAGCACCGCAGCAGATCCGCATCGAGCGCCCGCCGCAGCGCCGCATGCACCGGCCGCAGCTTGAACTTATCCAGCGCCTCGTCGAGACTCCACACGCCGTGACCGTTCAGGTCATTGCACAGCGCGTCCCACGGATAGTCCTCAGTCGGCTGCAGCACCCGCCAGTTCTGCAACACGTGATACTGATACGCGTTCAGCTGCAGGTGAAGCCCACGATCCCGAATATCGTTCGCCCAGCGCAGATAATGCAGCCCGTTCTTGTTGTCCTGATACGCCAGCACGGGATTGCCGTCGCCCGGCAGCCCCAGCGCCTCATGCAGCTTCACACCGCTCAGGCCGCCCGTCGCTTTGTTGCCCTTCGCGGCTGAACCGTGCAGCGTGCCCGACGTGCTGCCGAATTTGTTGTGATACACCATCAGCGCGCTCTGATCCCCGGCGCGATTCGACCAGGCGAAGACGTTCTCATCCACTTTGCCGTCGTCACGCCAGAAATCAAACAGCCAGAAGTTCGCGCTCTCCGCGAAGACCCAGCGTTTCTTCAGCAGCGGCGCAATCTCCCGCTGATGCCGCTCCACCAGATGCTGATTCGGCGTCTCCTCATAGCGCGGCCGTTTGTACTCCATGCCGTACTTTTCCGTGAACGCCTCAATCTGCCCGTGCCCGAACATCGGCAGTCCCGGCAGCGTGCACATCATCGTGCACACGCCAAAATACTTGTCGCCGGTGCCAAACTGATCGATCGCCGTGCGCTCATCCGGATTGCTCATAAAATTCACGTACCGCTTCAGAATGTCCGGATCGAACTCGATCGTGTTCTTGATCACCGAGCGATATTTCGCATTCTCTTCATCGCGCACCATGTTCATGAACGCGCTGTTGTACACGCGATGCATGCCGAGCGTCCGCACGAAGTACCCTTCCAGCAGCCAGAAGGCCTCCGCCAGCAGCAGCGTGCCCGGCACCTCCGCCGCCACGCGATCCACCACCTCGCGCCAGAATTCGTGCGGCATCGCCGCATCGAACTGCGCCTGCGTCATCGCATACTCGGCGCGCGACGGAATCGATCCGCCGCTCCCCGGCACCGGAAACCACAACCGCTGCACGTGACGCCGCGCCAGCGTCATCGCCGCGTCGAAGCGAATAATCGGAAAGAGCCGCGCCACATGCAGAATCGTCTGGATCACCTGCTCGCGCACATCGGCCCGCAGATAATTCAGCTGCGCCGTGTCGTTCCACGGGAAGCTCGTGCCGTCGTTGCCGTGGTAGATGTACTCCACGTGCCCCGAGCCGTTATCCCTCCGCCGGAACACCACCGCCGCGTCCGTCTGATCGAAGTAGTGATCCTCGATCTTGATCTCCGCCCGCCCGTCATGCGACAGATCGGGCCCGTTGTAGCTGTACGCCGGATACGGCGGGTCCGGCCGCGACAGAAACCACTCCGGATGCTCGATCACCCACGGTGAATCGATGCCCATATGGTTCGGCACCATATCGCTCGCCAGCCGAACACCGTACCGCGCCGCACGATCGCGCAAATTTCGGTACGCTGAGTCCCCGCCCAGATCATCGGCAATGCGGTACTCGAACAGCGAATACGCCGACGCCACCGCATCCGCCTGCCCGCGCATGCGCTTGATGGTCTGCGACGCCCTGCTGCGCTCCCACACCCCGATCAGCCACAGCGCATTCAGGCCGCGCCGCGACAGCAGCTCCAGCTCTTCATCCGGAATCTGATCCAGCCTCTCGATCGCCCGCCCGTACTGCCGCGACAGTTGCGCCAGCCACACGTACGTGCTCTTCGCGATCATCACCACATTCGGCATCCAGTCCTGGTCCGGACTGAAGCGCTCATACTCGATATCCCCCGGATGCTGCGAATACTCCGGAATCTCGTATTCGTGCCCGTACTCGTGCGGCCGATGATGCCGGTGTCCTGATGGCGGATGGAAGCGCATCCAGACGGCGATCTCTTCTTCCTTCAGCACATCCGTCGCCAGCAATACCTTGCTCAGGCTCTCTCCGATGTACTCCGACCAGTTCTGCCGGATCCACGCCAGTTGCCCCGCCAGCGAATCCGGCGCAGCCTCCATCGGCGCGCGCAGCAGATCGAGCAGATTGCCGCGTCCCATGCCGGTCGCCGGCCGCGTCGCAAAATAATCCCGCAGCTCCGTTGTGACCTGTTTATACGAAGTGCTCTGCGCCAGCTTCGTGTCGTCGTACAGCTCCTTAAACGGCTTGAACGCGGGATTCTGATTCGCGAGCCACAGCAGCATCAGCTCTTCGAGCACCGCCTCGCGATGGCTCATGCCCTCCGTCGATCCGTTCAACCACGCTTCAGCCTTCGCCTCCCCGCGGTAGACGGCAGCATTCGGGAACTCCTCGACAAAGGCCCGCAACAGACGATCGAGGTTGTGCTCACCCACGCGCTGGCCAAACCAGTCCAGCGCCGCCTGCGAAACCTTCGGATCGCGCGTCTGCCGGTACCGCGCCACCAGCGCATGGCTGATCTCATCGATCAGCCCCATCGCAAACAGCGCCCCCGGATGCACCGGCTCGTCCTTCGGCCGCGACTCGCTCATCCGGAACGCCAGCGCGCGGCACTCCGCGAGATTGCCGAAGATGACGTTGCCAATAAAATTAAACAGCGTATCGCTGACCTGATACCGGTCGCGAACTGCACGCGAAATATGGAATTCCATCATCATTAGTCTTCTTAGACGCGGAATTGGGGTCACGCCGCTGGCAGAAGTTCGAAGGAATCGGTGCGGGGCCGGGAAAAACTACACCCTCCGAACTACACCCTTCAAACTACACCCAATGCCCGGCGATATTGCGGCAGCCGTCTCTCGCGGACAGAAAGACTGCGCAATCTCCATCTCATGAAGAATGCCGCCGCCCAATTGGGCTGGCTGCTGTGGTAACGGCTGGTACTCACGCCACCGGATTCACCAGCGTCCCAATCCCGTCGATGCTGATGGAAACCGTGTCGCCTCTCTCCAGTGTGAACGAATCCGGCGGAACAATGCCCGTGCCCGTCAACAAAATCGCTCCCTGCGGGAAGCTCTGCTCAAAGTACAAGTAGTGCACCAGCTCCTGCGGCTTGCGCTTCATCTGCGCCAGCGTCGTCTCGCCGCTGAACGCCGCCTGGCCACCGCGCTCAATGCTGATCGCAATGCGCGTCGTATCCGGCAGAGCCTCGCGCCGCACCAGAATCCCCGGCCCCAACGCGCAACTGCGGTTGTAAACCTTCGCCTGCGGCAGATACAGCGGATTCTGCCCCTCGATATCCCGCGAGCTCATGTCATTGCCAATCGTGTAACCAACAATCTCCCCGCGCGGACTGATCACCAGCGCCAGCTCCGGCTCCGGAACCGACCACGTCGCATCGCTGCGCAATCCCACCGCGCCGCCCGGACCGACTACCTTCTGCGGCTGCGACTTGAAAAACAGCTCCGGCCGCTCCGCCGAATAGACGCGGTCGTAAAAGTCGCCGCCCCCCGCATCCTTCGACTCCGCCATGCGCGCCGCGCGGCTCCGCAAATACGTCACGCCCGCCGCCCACACCTCCTGATTCCCAATCGGCGCCAGCAAATCCTCTTTGCCCAGCACCCCCGCCGCCGTCGCGCCCGCCTTCAGCAGCCCCTCCAGATACGCGTGCAGATCGTCCCGCGCCAGCAACTCATCCAGCGAACCCTCCACCGGATTGATGCGCCCGTCCTGCTCCACCACCCAACCATCTTTCTTCCGATACAGAATCACTGTGCGTCTCCCAACCTCGTCACAATTTTCTCTACGTCATACACGCAGCCACCCCAGACGCCGCCGCTTGCCTCGACCAGCGCTGCCCACAGCCGCGTATCATCTGGCAAGTCAGGATGCGGCCGCAAATCCGCCCGCGCTTTCCGCTGCGCCAGCCGGCGTGCGCCTTCCTCAGGCGTGAAGTCTTCCCCCTTTTCTCCTACCAGATGCACGCTCGCCGTCAGCTGTTTGCGGTCGATGCGAATCTCCACCACATCCCCGTCCACAACTTTGCCAATCGGGCCTCCCGCGAGCGCTTCCGGCGACATATGCCCGAGGCACGGACCCGTCGAAACCCCGCTGAATCGTCCGTCCGTCACCAGCGCCACATGCCGGCAGTGCGGCAGCGCCTTCAACGCCGCGGTGATCTGATAAATCTCCTGCATCCCCGCGCCCCGCGGACCGCAGCACACCAGCACCATCACATCGCCCGCCGCAATGTCGCCCTGCTTGATAGCGGCAATCGCGTCGCTCTCCAGCGTAAACACGCGCGCCGGCCCGCGATGGTAGAACACGCCATCCTCGCTGATCAGCCCCGGATCGATGGCCGTGCTCTTCACCACCGACCCTTCCGGCGCAAGATTTCCCGCCGGGAAACACACCGTCGAAGTCAGCCCGCAATCGCGCGCGCGATCCGGCGACAGAATCACCGCATCCGCATCAATGCCGTCCCGCTCCCGCAGGTTCTCTTTCAGCTTCCGCCGGCGTTCACTCTGCTCCCACCAGTCCAGCGATTCGCCGACGCTGACGCCCGCCGTCGTCATCGCCTTCGTGTCCAGCAGCCCCGCGCGCCGCAAATGCAGCATCACCTCCGGCACGCCGCCCGCCAGAAACACCTGCACCGTCGCGAATCCGCGCGGCCCATTCGGCAGCGCATCCACCAGCCGCGGCACCTCCCGGTTCACCCGCATCCAGTCGTCCACCGT